>JBGSNS010000117.1:0-5138 GCA_041739515.1 Bdellovibrionota bacterium | reverse complement strand
AAGTTCTGTCGAGTATGGGCGAATACGCACCAGGACTGGGGCTGGTCGGTACGCTACTGGGTCTAGTTCAAATGCTTGGAGCATTGGAGAATCCCAGCGCCGTTGGTGCCGCAATGGCCGTAGCACTTCTGACAACACTTTACGGTGCGATGGTTTCATATCTCGTGTTTTTCCCGCTCGCGGCGAGAATTGGGCGGGTCAGTGAAATGATGAATATTCGTAATCAACTAACAATTGAGGGAGTCGCTCGGATCGCAGCCCAGGAAAATAGCTTGATGATCGAGCAGCGATTGAAAAGCTTTCTTGTAAACGGATAAGAGGGACTATGTCTGCACGGCGCAAAGCAACTGCTGCTGCCTACCTCGGGGTGATGCTCAAGGTGTTAGTCATAATGGTGGTGGCGTATGCGCTTGACGGTCAAAAGCCAGCGGCTACGAAAGCGCCGATGTTCGTTGTCGATCAAGCGTTCGCGCAGTTTCTTAGCGCTGATAATGAATTAACTTCTGATGTCCATGGGGAGCCCAAGGCAAGCCTAAAGCCTGAAGTAGCCAAAGCGTTGGTGTCTCTCGTTACAAATCACGATCTTAATCTAGATCTAACGGTGTTTGGGAAAGATATGTCTTCCGCCGTCGCTAGAGCGGCTACCGTTGCGCAACTATTACGGAAATCAGGCATCCCAACCTCAAGCTTGCGGGTAGTCGGCTCTTGGGACGCAACAGCGAGTGTTTCGAGCGGAGCTTCAATGGACACAGTTGTGGCCGTTAAGCGTGAGATTTGAAGGTGGCCATGCACAGTATCGTTAGAAAGGACCTCTGGCTTACTTCATTTGGAGACCTCGTTACGTTGCTGGTCTGTCTATTCGTCATGCTCATAGCGATGCAGCATGGCAGGGGACTTGCTCAAGGAGGGGGAGAGCATTCAGTGGAGTTAGGTGTTGAGCAGTTTAGCGTAGATGGTACAGAGCTCTCACCATCTGGAGTTAAGAAGTTGGAAGTATTACGGATTTCAAGCTCAAGTACGCTTGCAATCCAGGGATGCGATGGTCTGTTTGACGTCACCCAATTGTCGAGAACGTTAGCGGTGGCGCGCCAATTTTCCGTCATTCCAACCCGCGGTTCAATCGCTCTCGGCGGAGGTAACTGTGCTGTCGGGAGCGTTGTAAAGGTTACGATTGGTCGCTGAAGAGTAGATTTAAGTGGTTTTCTAGTTTCGTTGGTTTTGTATGGCAGAGGACGCAAAAAAAGATGCCAAGGAAGAGAAGGACGGAGCGGCTGAGGCTGCGCCGGAATCCTCAGGTGGCAAGTCAAACCTGATGCTGATCCTTGGGGCGGTGGCGCTAGTGGCCGTCTCAGCGGGTGCTCCGACCACATTTTTTATCCTGAAGGAGAAAAAACGAGCGGCGCTAGAAGAACTAGCTGTGAATGCTGCCAACGGTGCGGATGGTCAGCTTGCTGAAGGATATGATGATGAGGAGCAGATTGGCGACGATGAAGAGCGGCTTGGAGCAATTCTTCCCTTAGACACATTCCTGATAAATCTCGATGGAGGCCAATATCTCCGAGCGCAACTACAGCTTGAGTTTGTCGCTACCTCCGTGCCGTCCCCGTTCATTCGAAATCAAGTAGTGATTCGCGATGGATTAATTTCGTTGATGAGTCGGAAGAAGGCGGAAACTCTCGGAACCCATAAGGGGCGTGAGGCGATGAAGTCTGAAATTAAGGATCTCATCAATGAAGTGCTTAAGCGCGAAGAAATTAAACGTGTGTTCTTTACCCAGTTTGTAATTCAGTAGGACTCGAAGATGAATCAGGTATTAACACAGGACGAAATTAACTCCCTGCTTCGCGGCCTCTCTGAGGGCGAAGTTGAGCAGGAGCAAGGTGGTGCTGAGGATCAGGTCCAGGCGAAAAAATTTGATCTCGCCAACCAAGAAAGGATCATCCGCGGTCGAATGCCAACCATGGAACTTATCCATGACCGCTTTGCGAGACAGTTTCGTACTACCCTATCGAAGTTTCTAGGTCGGACATGCTTTGCAAACGTCGGCGGGATCGAAATGATCAAGTTCGGCCTCTTCATGAAGAAGTTGCCTCTACCATCGTCGCTACATATTTTCAGGATGCCTCCACTTAGTGGATACGCGTTGATGGTGGTTTCGTCACCATTGGTGTTCGGAATAGTGGATTCGCTATTTGGAGGTTCGGGTCAGGGTAAGGTCAAGATCGAAGGCCGCGAATATACTCCGATCGAGACGCGGCTAATCGGTAAAGTCGTGATGATGGCGCTTGATGTATTAAAAGACGCCTGGGCACCAATTCATCCGGTAGATTTCGTATACGTTCGTTCAGAGTTTAATCCGTTGGCTATTGCCATCGTTCCCCCAACCGATGTGGTGATTATAGTAACGATTGAGTGCGAGCTAGAACAAGAGAGCACCACGTTGACGTTGTGTATGCCGTACTCGACGATCGAGCCGTTGCGTGGAAAATTGGTGACTGGATTTCAGAGTACCCGTCTTGAAGTCGACTCGTCTGTATCACGCCGGATGGAAGTCTCCGTCAAGCAAACCGTTGCAAACTTAAGCGTTCAGTTGGCCTCAGGAATTATACCGACCAAGCAATTTTTGAAGCTGAAAGTTGGCGACGTGGTGACTTTAGATAAAACACCGACGGAAGAAGCTACGCTATTAATTGAGGGTGCTCAAAAATACTACGGATATATAGGAAATTATCGGGGGAACCGCGCGTTTCGGGTTACCCGCCAGATCCCGAAACACGATTTGGTGAATCTACGTAATAAGGAAGAGGCGATCAAAAATGGCAGATGAAACTGTTTCAGAAGAAACCCTTACAACGGATCAGCTTGAGAAGGTCGCGGATGCGGCCGGCGAAGTTGCGGAAGCCGCAACAGCGGTCACTAGCCCAAACCGTTCCAACATGGACATGCTTCTCGATGTAAATCTGCATGTCATCGTGGAGGTAGGGAAGGCAAAGATGACGGTGCAGGACCTTCTTCAGCTTGGGCAGGGCTCCGTCGTCGAGCTTGAGAAGCTCGCAGGTGAACCACTCGATATTTACGTCAACGGCAAGCATGTGGCTCGAGGCGAAGCCGTTATCGTTAACGAGAAGTTCGGTGTGCGGGTAACGGAATTGCTCCAACACGAGGCTCGTTCGTTGAGTCTATAACGGATCAAAAAGGTAGTTCATGATGTTTGTTAGAATCTCCAGATTATTTGCTTTCGCACTCTTGGCGCTTTCTGTCGCGTCGCCCTGCGCGTTGCATGCAGATGAGCGGACAGAACGGCTAAAGTCATTAGTGGAAGAACGTGCAGAAGTTTCAGCGAATCAGAAAGCGGACACGTCGACTAAGGGCAAGACTAGTGAGCCGCCACGTAGCGAGATCTCGGTGGTCCGCGTCGTTGAAGGATTGTTACTTACTCTGGGTGTGTTTTTCATCGGGATGTGGGGTTATCGAAAACTTAGCGGTAATTCGCTTCCCAAGACATCTGCTCGGAGGATTAAAGTCGTAGAACGAGTTGCAGTTGGCGGAAAGACCGCGCTGGTGCTGGCAGAAATCGACGGGCGCTCAGTATTAATGTCGGTTGGTAGCGAGCGAGTCGCTTTTTTCGGTGATAGTGCGTGGTTGGAGGGGGCATGGGAAAAAGAACAACAGACGCAAGAACAGGCGTAGTCGCCACAGCCTTGATGCTGCTTGCACTCGTCCCGTGCAACTCATGGGCGCAGGATGCAACATCGACTGCGAGCTCTATCCTGCCGGATCTCTCGATCAAAATCGGGGCTTCAGAGGTAGCGACTGCCGGCGGATCGATCCCGGCTGCGATGAAACTTGCTCTATTGCTAACGGTAATGTCGTTTGTTCCAGCGATGATGTTGACCATGACGTGTTTCACCAGAATAGCCGTGGTGCTGGGAATGACGCGTACTGCATTGGGCACGCAGAGCTTGCCACCGAATATGGTGATCACAGGTTTGGCGATGTTTCTAACTTTTGCGATTATGCAGCCAGTCTTTGAAGATATGTACAAAGAGGGCTTCGGGCCGTTTCTCGAAGGTACAATGGATGAGCGAGAAGCCATCGAGAAAGGATTTATGCCGCTTAAAAGATTCTTAGTAGCACATGCGAGGGATAAAGATTTGGCGCTTTTTCTAGAGATCACCAGAACAGAGGCGCCCGAGACCATTGAGGGAATTCCGATGACTGTGGCGGTACCAGCGTTTGTTATGAGCGAACTGAATATGGCCTTTCAGATCGGATTCTTGATCGCTCTTCCTTTTTTAGTGCTCGACATGGTGGTTTCATCGGTGCTGACGTCGATGAGCATGATTACGTTGCCGCCGGTGGTGATCTCTCTTCCGCTAAAGTTGATGTTGTTCGTGCTAGTGGATGGATGGCATTTGATTATCGCATCACTAGTAAAAACTTATAATCCAGGAGGTTAGCGTGGAAGTTGACGATTTCTTACGGCTCGCGCAAGTTTCGATTGAAACGGCAATTCTCGTTTCAGCCCCGATACTTGTGTTTGGATTGATGGCTGGACTTGCTGTCAGTATTTTTCAAGCCGCTACCCAAATAAACGATTCTTCGCTCGCATTCATTCCTAAAATTGGAGCTGCGGTTTTGGGATTGGTGCTTTTTGGACATTTTATGATCAACCGAATCGCTGCGTTTACCACTTGGGTGTTCGGACAAATTCCCAATCTCTAACGGTAATTCACTATGGAGGGCGGGGATCTCATTCTGCGATTTGCGATGGAGTTGTCTAATCGACTCGACGCGGTGTGGACACTTCTACTTCTAATTACCCGGTTTACAGCTCTGGTCATGATCCTTCCAGGAGTTGGGGCGGGAGAGCGCGGATTGCCGGTGCGGCTGCCAGCGATCGTCTTATTTTCCGTAGCATGTCTTCCTGGACAAAGCTTTGTCCCCCTGCCGACGGATTGGGGTGTGTTGATTCTCTCGGTCATGTCGGAGATCGCCGTCGGTTTTCTGCTAGGCATCGTGCCATATCTGATCGTTGCGGGTGTACAAATGGGTGCTCAGATCGCAAGCACGACTATGGGACTAGGCGTCGGCGCGTTGATGGATCCAACACTCGGCGTTACTACGTCTGATCTATC
>JBGSNS010000105.1:0-5116 GCA_041739515.1 Bdellovibrionota bacterium | reverse complement strand
CAACAGCGCCTCAGCAGATGTCGACCGCAAACAACCGTCCAAGCACGGATGAAACAAGTCGCTTCTACTCCCCTCTAGTCATGACCTTGGCTGCAAAGCACGGTGTTACGATGACGGAGTTAGAAAAAATCGTAGGTTCAGGCACTGGCGGTCGCGTCAACAAGACCGACTTGCTTGGATTCGTCGATTCGCGTGGCAAAGGTGGCGCGAGTACCCCTAGCTGCATGAGCAACGTGGTGGCTTCTCAAGCTGCGAGCGCTCCGACATCGGGGAAAGCTAGTTCAGGTCCGGTCTCTCTCGACGGCAGTTGGGGCGCGGACGGCACTAAGGTTGTGATGATGGATAACATGCGACAGCTAATCGCTGATCACATGGTGCGTTCAAAGCAAACATCGCCCCACGTGTACTCAGTGCAAGAAGTTGATGTATCGCGAATCGCTAAGTGGAGAGCGCAATATAAAGATGCGTTTAGGAAGACTGAAGGATTCAATCTTAGCTTCACCCCATTCTTTCTAGAAGCTGCTGTTAAGGCGCTTCAAGAATTCCCGATCGTCAACGCGCGAATCGATGGAAAGAAAATCATTTACAACCGTCATGTAAATCTCGGGTGCGCCGTGGCGCTTGGAAATACAGGCTTAATTGTACCGGTTATTAAACAAGCTGAAGAGCGCAACATCGTAGGACTCGCTCGTGGCTTAAACGATCTAGCCGATCGAGCACGCTCGAAGAAACTAGCACCCAGCGACGTCCAAGGCGGCACATTTACCGTCACAAATCCTGGCGTGTTCGGCACCATTATCGGCACACCGATTATCAATCAACCGCAGTCAGCGATTCTGTGTCTCGGTGCTATTAAGAAACGCGCTGTCGTAGTGGATGACATGATCGCTATTCGTGACATGTGTTACCTTACGCTTTCATACGATCACCGAATTATCGATGGATCCGCGGCAGGTCAATATCTGCAGTTTCTCTGCCAGTATCTAGAGAACTGGGATATGAGCCGAGGGTTGTAGACTCCTCCTGGGAACGCGAGGCGTCGCCTCGCAGTCTTGCGCAATCCTTTCCGCCACGAATAAATTAGAACTGCAAAGCGGAAGGAAGCCGGGACGATCCTAATAATTGAGTCTCGTTCGCCGAGTAATTTGAGCACTCAACGATTCGCGATAATTATATACGGCTATGATATCGCAAGCATTCTCCCCGTTAATGGCGGTTAATTCGGTCTCAATATCTGCACCGGCCGTTGAAAAATATGGGTAGTCAACCTGAGCAATTTGATCTCGGCGCACTACTAAATGCGTTACTTCAGGATGCGCACCGCGCTCGTACCATTCAGCGATATAGTTTTGAGTTTGCGGTCCTGATGGCACCTTCATTTCTTTATATGATCTAATCTCGCTCAAGGGCGGATCAATTTTAGGCCTGATCTCGGGAGTGCTAATAATAGCATCTCCCAAATTTGGTGCTCCGAAAAGTAACGCTCTTACTTGCGCAAACATAATTACCTCACTAGCTATAGATAAATTTTAACTCTTTTCTCACTAATCCCTGAAAATAATAATGACTTTCTGTAAGCTTTAAGTGCTGCGACTACCTGCCTGGCGAATCTCTACAAAAATGCGCGCTCTGGATCCTGCTCGTTTTTAAACTTAACTGAATCCATACTATGGCCGTGCTTAGGCTACGAATAGTCGCCGTGCAACTATGCCGATTTTTTGTGCCCTACTCCAATAAAACCTAAGACAAATTGGACTGCTTTCGTGCAGCGCTCTCGTGCCAGCGCTCTCGTGCCCCCCATCTTTTCAAAAACTGATTTTCGCGCGTCAGATCCGCTCAGCCCTCTGCGATAACCCACTGAATCAATGGGCAAAGTAACGATGACTATTGTTTAAGGGAATTCAAGTTTCAACGTTGGGGCGCTCCATCGCAAGGCACCATCGCAAGCCGTTCATACTAGCAGCACTCACGCACACCTTCTACAACTGCAACGCGACACTTAAAAGATGCTCCCAAGCGCCATTACCTGCGTCGGAATAAGCAAATCCGTAATCTAGAGTTGCCGGTCTATCCAAAATACTGAACGCATATCCAAGCCCCACAGAGCTTGACAGAGCCGATAGTCGCCCGCTCAGCTCCTGTAGCTTCGGTCGCTCGAAATCAAAATCAGTGTAACGGTAGCTGAGTCCGCCCCGAAGCAATAAGCTCTCTAGAAGTTCATACTCAACCCCTGTGCTCAGAATATAGTCGTTACCCGATTCGTTACCGTCTATAACTACCTGCTTCGAAAAATCGAGTGGGTCAGCGCGCGATGACTGCCGAGTATAGTGAGCTGCGACCACGCCGGTCAGGCGTTCCCATGGATAACTGTACGCAATCTCGCCGGTATACTGTCTCAGATGTGAGACACCGTCCGATCCAAGCAAAAAATCTTCGGTGTCAGTTTGGCCAATTCCGAGCTTGAAGCTAGCCGCAATTGTAGCCCCATTTTCCTGCAGCGATTGGATAGCAAAATCATGAAAAAAACGGGCGTGGCTATGCACATCGCTTAGATCGCTTCGCAGCTGATCATCGAGAAAATGAAAGGCGTATCCGACCGCCAGCTCATTATCGAAAGCGTAACCATATGCGACACTCCTTCTATGGCCGTCAGGCGTTGTGCTGAGCGTATCATCTGTATTCCCCGCATAACGGGAATACGCGATAGACACGCTCCCGTATGTAGCTCGGGTGTTCTCAACTCCTAAAGGAATTACACCTGCAACATATCCTGACCATTCCTCGAGTTCTATGTCTTCACCGCCTAGAAAATCACTCCCTGTCGTACTTCCGATTCCGGCGCTGGCACCAACTTCTGGATGGGTAACAAATCCTAACCCGGCTGGATTCATGTAAACGCATCCAACCCCTTTACAGACTAAGGAAGCCGCGCCGCCCATGGCGAGCGATCTAGCGTCCTGAGGGAGGGTAAAAAAACGATCCGCTGCTTGCTGAATATAAAAATCGCTTTTGGTGTCAGCAAAACCACTCATGGGCGTTGTACCGAACATTACCATCGCAAATACCACCTGTAGCGCTCTGCTCATACAAAGCTGTTGTTCAAGAATAGAAAAATTGTTGATTTTCATGAAGAGTATCTTTGTAAGCGACGGTCATATGTAGAGTTAGTTTGGAGATGGTCAATCGTTGTGTATGAGCCGCAATCTTACCAGCATCCCAGCTGCAGCAATATTGTACATAAGACACGGTCCGTCACGTTAAACCGTCACCAAAGTGCCGCTGTCTTCGATTATATGGCTTGCAATGACATTGCGCTGCTCTCGTGCCGCAGCGCTCGTGCACTCCATTTTTTCAAAGAGTGATTTTCGCGCGTCAGATCCGCTCAGACTTCTGCGATCCTCCGGTTGGAGCCGCCCTACTCTCTTGTTGTTCGAATCAGCGGGACCATACTTGGACCGAAGGAACCCAATAACTCAACCTGCTGAAAGGACGGGTTCGTTGCTGTAGAAGTTGTTGGGCATCCTTCTACGATTTCAGAAACCAATAGTTCGAAGCACCAATACTAATCCCTTTGACCCTGACCCCGAATCTTAAATCTTGTGTTCCTACTAAATCTTGTCCTGCCAACTTTATTTTTCCCGCGGAAAATTAAGACACGATACCGGACTGAATAGGTTCCCGGCGAAAGTTTTCTCACTGTGATACGATTACGCTTCGTGATGAGCCGCGTGCGTTGATCTCTGCGTGCATCTCGACCACGGGGTGCTACGATGACGTTGTATCGAAGCGATAGAGTGTTGCGGTTAGGACGCTCAACCGAATTAGAGTGTGCGTCGTCGTTCTGTGATTCCAATTCTAAGAGATCAAAACGATGGGCGCGAAGACTGCGATTGAGCAACAAGAGAAGCCTTCGTCCGTCACTAATTCCACTGAATTCCTTTAAGACTACCGCCACGGAGCTTGCTTCTACAGCGACCTCGGCTGGGGGAGGGACTGACCGTCGAGTCACGGTATCAACCGGAGCACATTGCACGGTACCGTCGCTCAATGTGAACTCGATCTTATCGCATCCACAAACAGTGATAACTCCAGATGGGCAGTCAGAAGGTGTCGGTGTGCTTGTTGGAGTCGGCGTGGGCGTGGGAGTAACGGGGAAGAAAGCTAAATCCCGTTGTGCTCCGTTTATGTCAGGTTGCGAGAGAACGACAACGCTGTCTCCCAGATACTGGGTTTCATCGATCTTGAGTAATGCGCCGTTACTAGAATTAGCGAACAACTCCGTTGTAACTGGATGAAATACCATACCAGAAATCGCACCCGCCTCGCTGGGTTCGGTGGGGAACGATCCATTCGATCCAATCTTAAAGCCGTAGAGCGGGTCCAACTCTTGGATGCCATAGGCGGTCATGCTGTCGTACGAAATCACACTAAATAGCGCTGGGGGTGAAGAGCGCCATGCATAGCTATAGAGATCTCCTGATTGACGACTAAACTGACGAGGGGTTGTGGTAAAAGTTCCGTCCGAATTACGCGCTGCAGCAAGTCCAACAAGGGTTGCTCCTCCGGATTCAACTGATGCAAAAATATCATAAGAAGGATCCGGACTAATTACCAAGTTCTCTTGCGCAAAGCTCTGTACGTCCGGTTGAAAGTTCGGTGTAATTTCGGAAGCTACGGCAGTATCCTGGTCGATGACATAAAAATGACCATTTGAGTCTGAAACAAGTGTGCGGTTGAGAAGTGGATCAAACTCAATGCCTGAGAAAAATTGATTGTTTTGATTGGCTGGGGTGATGGTACCGACCACGGTCTGAACAAATGTGTTGGGATCAATCCGAATAAGTGTGTTCCCTGATCCAATTCCGTAAAGCCACCACTGCGTCTGTGCGGTCGCTTCCGAAATGCTCGTAACGAGACAGCTGACCAGGAGCAGAAATTGAAAAAGGATACCGGTCGCGAGCTTCATCTATGGGTAGACGGATGATGGCGGGGTTTTCTTAATCGCTAATCAAACACGGATAGGAAGCTAAACGGACAGGAAGGCTCTTCGCGCCTTCGACTAAACCCGCCCTACTCGCTTGTTTGATCTACCCAAACGATACTTTGCAGCCGGGGA
>JBGSNS010000086.1:0-13515 GCA_041739515.1 Bdellovibrionota bacterium | reverse complement strand
TGGCGACAAACAATGACTATTCTTCATTCGCCGATCTCTTAAACTCCACTCCATTCGGAGCACGGGTGCTCTTTGAACCAAGCCCGCTCTCTAACTCGGAACTGATAAAAATCGCTCGCTGCGATGCAAACGGCAGTTGGTATGTAGAGCGCCCGCTTACCAGTGAAGCAGCTAGCAGTTGCGTAGCTGGACTTCTTTCCATTGTGTCGTATCCATCCTCATCTGCCACCGAGCTTCAGGTGGATGAACAGTACAATCGTGAACTCAAAATACTAGCGTCCGTGGAGCTACTACGCGATACGGCTCACTTAAATTACGCGAAAGATTTAATCTTAGGACTTTGTTCTAGATTTACATGTTCCGAAAAAGGAAGATTTGCAGCAGATTACATTGAGCGAATCGCCTTATGAGATCTTTTCTTATCCTGTTGGCCTCGATCTTCTGTGTCTCCATGAGCCTACCTCAGAGATCGCCTTCATCTGAGGTCCAAGAGCCATTATACTTGCCCAACGGTAATGCGTTAGAAATTCTAAGTTTCGGCTTTCGAAACGCCCTCTCAGATTATCTTTGGATGCAAACCCTTAGTGACTTTGGGAAACACTTTCGCTCCGATAAGCAATACAAATGGTTCGGTCATCAGTGTGGTCTGGTGGTTCGTCTAAATCCAAAAAGCTTTGAGCCCTTTTACCTATGTTCGAGCCTCCTTGCATTCGAAGCAAACGATCCTGATGCAGCCATTAAGCTATTAGACCAAGCCGTCACGGAGCATCCAGAGTCTTGGCTCTTCTTCTATTACCGTGGATTTTACAGAATGCATTTTCATCACGATCACCGCGGTGCGAAGAACGACTTCATTGAGGCCTCAAAGCGACCGGATGCACATCCAATTGCTGCCCGGTTAGCTAGCAAATCGATGAGTGAATTGGATTCTCCTGAAAGTGCGATTCAGTTTTTAAGAGCAGCGATTAAAGCAACCTCTAACGAGAATGCCAAAAGCGCACTACAATCCAGACTAAACGAGATAATCTACGATGCAGATTTAACCCGGATCGAGAAGGCGCTTATCCAATTTCCATCCGCAACAACCATTGGTGAACTGGTTACGGCAAATGCGTATCGAGGTCCGCTAACCGATCCGTATGGTGGGAACTACATTATCGAGAATGGCGCTGTGAAGAGTACCTCTGGTCACAAACGGTTATCTGAGTATAGAGGATTGGTTAGGAACCCATGAACGCTATTGACATTGATCAACTGCAGTACAGCATCAGAGACCACTGGACGTATCAGCTCAAAGAGCTCCTGAGTCCTTTTAGTCTCACGATTGGCGCTGGAGAAGCGTTCGGGTTCTTAGGTCACAACGGAGCCGGAAAGACTACGACCATCAAGTGCATCCTAGGATTTCTGTGTGCGACTCACGGAAAGATTTCGATTTTTGGAGTAGATCATCGAAATCCTGAATCACGCTCCGATGTTGGGTACCTTTCTGAGCAACCGTACTTTTACGATTATCTCACCGTGCGAGAAACTCTTGGTTTTTTTGCAGCACTATCCGGAATTTCAAATTCTGATACGAAACGAAAAATTGAGACCATCGCCGAAAAAGTTGGGATATCAGCCCGACTCGACCAACGTATGCGCAGCCTCTCTAAGGGACTTATTCAACGAGTTGGTCTCGCTCAAGCGCTAATCCATTCACCAAAATTGCTTATTCTAGATGAGCCTTTTTCCGGGCTCGATCCGATCGGACGACGTGAATTTAGAGACATTTTTATCGAGCTAAAGCGCGCTGGAACGACGCTTTTTATGAGTTCTCACGTCTTGCCAGATGTAGAGTTTCTCTGCGACAGAGTATCGATCCTCTCTCAAGGAAAATTGCGCGGCGTATTTGATTTAAACAATCTCCCGTCATCCGCTACCGCCTCGTTTGAGCTTACAGTGGACGGTGATCGCAAAGCCATTAGAGATACTCTTGGTGCAACCACCACGAAGATTAACGAAGATCGTGAGGGTCTTCGATTAGTTTATCCATCAGAGATCTCAGCGAACGCAGCCTTGAAGTCAGCACTAGCTGCTGGATACAAAATCATCGGGTATGCACGCGAGCGTGGTAATCTTGAAGAGCTCTTTGAGTCCCTCGTGACCTTTAAGGAGGGAGCCAAAAGATGAGTAGCTTATTATCAATCGCGATCAATACTCACCGCGAAGCGGTGCGCAGCAAAGTTCTATATGGTTGCTTGGCAGTTGCTTTTGTTTTGCTCGGGATCTCAAGTACGTTCTCCAGCGTAACGGTTGGGGATGAAATTAGGCTTATTTCCGATTTCGGCCTAGCTCTTAGCTCCCTAGTCGCTGTGGGATTCTTGGTCATTTCCGGCTCACGGCTTTTAGCGCAAGAACTCACTCGCCGCACTATTTATAATATTCTTTCCCGCCCGATTTCGAGAACGGCTTTCGTAGTCGGAAAGTTTTTGGGTCTGCTCACCACAACCGTCACGATCTCAGCACTCCTCTATCTTGGTTTATGGATCTTCGTGTCCCTCATGGCCGGTAACTGGAGCGGACTCGTGTGGTATTCATTTCTGCCCCAGGTTTTCGAGCTAACGATCTTGTGCTCGCTTGTGTTGTTGTTTTCGAGCCTCGTAGTCACGCCTGCTTTAAACGGCTTATTCGTTTTTGGAGCCTTCCTTGCGGGCCGCTGTACCCCGTTTTTATACGCTTTTACTCAAGATACTGAGATTCCGGAGTATCTACGACGGATTGGAACGCTGCTTTATTGGGCCTTACCGCATCTCAATGAGCTCTACGTTGCAAACGACATCGTCTATGGAAACGTTCCAACCTTTAGCTTCATCATACAATCAGGGGTCTATTCGGGGGCGTACTCGTGTGCCTGCCTAGTTATTGCGTGTCTCTTTTTTAAACGTAAACAATTTATTTAGAACTCACTACAAAGGTATGGAAAAAAGCTCAAAAGAATTTCTTCATAAAATTCTCATGACTCCTTCACCGACTGGATTCGAAGAACGTGTTCAAGCGGTAGTGCGAGAGCACATGAAACCTATCGCGGATAAAGTAGAAACTGATGTGCATGGAAACGTAATCGCATGTTTAAATCCGAAAGCTGAGCGCAGAGTTATGTTTGCTGGTCACTGCGATCAGATCGGATTTATGGTTAAGCATATCTCGAAAGAAGGTTTCGTGACGTTTGCAGCACTCGGCGGAATAGATGCCAGCGTTTGTCCAGGCTCGCATGTGACTATTTATGGAGATAAGGGTCCCGTTGCGGGAGTTTTTGGACGCAAGCCAATCCACGCCCAGGAAGGTGACGAGCGTAAGAATATGAAGGTCGATCTCGATAAGATGTGGATCGATATCGGCGCAACGAGTCAGAAAGATGCTGCTAAGCGAATCAAAGTCGGTGATTTTGCTACGTATCGCCTTGAGGTGAGTGAACTGTCTAAAGATTTTATCACCGCTCCCGGCCTAGACGACAAGGTGGGACTATTTATCGTGATGGAGGCGTTGCGACTTCTCAAAGGTCAAAAGCTTCATGTCGGTGTTTACGCCGTGAGCACCGTGCAAGAGGAAGTCGGGCTTCGAGGCGCTAGAACAGCCGCATATTACATCGATCCTCACATTGGGATCGCCGTTGATGTGACTCACGCATCGGATAATCCGGGAAGTGATAGTCCGCGGGCAGTTCCGTGTAAACTTGGATACGGGCCAGCTATCGTGAGCGGTCCTAATATTAATCCTCAAGTTTTGAAGTTACTGGTCGGGGCCTCCAAGAAGGAGAAAATCAAATATCAGACGGCTCCCTCTGCTGGACTGCTCGGAAATGATGCTAATTCGATTCAAATTTCACGAGCCGGCGTTGCTGCTGGATCGATCGGTGTGCCGAATCGATACATGCACACTCAAGTTGAGGTGTGCAGTTACACAGACTTAATGAATTGTGCGAAGCTGTTGGCGGCGTTCGTTAAAGAAATCAAGCCGAAGACGTCCTTTATTCCGAATGCTTAGATCTGAATCCTGAGATCGCTCGGTGATATTACCTGTCGTTCCCGCTGGCACACGTGGACAATTTGTTGTGACTTAGTCCGTATGATACGAGCCCAAACCTTGCTAGGATCCGCGTAAAGCGACAGAGGCTGTCCCTGCGGACCCCACGCAATCAGGAGATACCATGAAAGCACGCCATCTACTCATCGTCCTCTTGTTTCTCGTTCCATGCCTTGTATCCGCTGACGTAACCGACTCTGATTGGGAAGAGACACCGATAGATCGAAAGAACACCGCGATCGAAGTCGTCAAAGCACCGGGTTTGCCTGGTAAAGTTAGCGGCACTGGCGAAGCCTGCACCTCGAAAGATTATCAGCGCCTTTACAAGGAGTGGTCCGCAAAGAACGATGACTGGACAGATCCCCCGAGTCCTACCGGTCCCGGAAGTTGCGCCACTGAGAATCCGGGATTTAGTTTGTTTGCATTGCTACGTGGCTGCGGGAGGTTTGTGTTCGAATCCCCTCAATGCCTTGCGGCCTTCATTGAAGACCAAGCGAATCCAAATATCGAAGAGACGAACACCATACAAGTGTGCGCAAGTCCGTTATGCCATCATGGGGAAGGGAACAATCCTATTCCAATTTTTGATCATGTCTGGTTACGCATAAACACACCGGGTTGCCTCCAACAGGATATCGACTTTGGCTCCGAGGATGGTTCGCTATGCGGACCTGGGCGGCTTCAACCTGGACCAAGCGAGCAACGTCCAGAACAACAATGCCATTCGGTCAACATAAATCGCTCCCAGCCCGGATTAGGAAGTATGGATGATTGCGATAGATCCGACATGATTTCTTGCATGGCGAAGAAACTAGATAAACTTCGCCCATCGTATAATCTTTTCGGCTCTAACTGCGGTGATATCTCTAACTTTCTCTTGTATTGCGCAGGCCTCAAGGCGCGGGTGCAATTCAATCTTAACCTCGGCTGCAACAGAGGAGACCCGGAAATTCAGGTTCCTGGAGACCCAGAGACTGGTCCCATTTTCAAAAGATGTTGCGGTCCTGATTTAACACCGGGGACTCGGTTATCGCTCGAAGCGACTTGCGAAATGCTGCGTCAAGAATGCTATCCATGTCCATCTGGACAATGCTTCAATTCCGACTCAGGAGCATGCGCTGGTGGAGGTCTATACCCTGGCGATGGAGCGGAACAGTGTGATTGTCCGCATGACGGAGAGTTCCGAGATCCTCAAACGGGGACTTGTAGCTGTCCCGATGGAGCAAGTCTTCTTTTGCCCTATCCAGAAGACGGGCAACGATGTGTCTGCAGAAATCCGCGCAAAGAATTGCCCCCACCCGGTTCTCAGCCTCCGTTCGAATGTGTATGCAAGGGTAAATCAATCGAATCTGACGGCGAATGTAAATGTCCGCCCGGAATGATCTGGGATGAAGAACGAAACCACGGAGAATGTGTTTGTGAGGGCGAATACTCGGGAGGGGTCTACGATCCCGAGATCCGCTCTTGTCGGTGTCGCGAACCTTCTTTCTGGAATGGCACATTAAGGAAATGTGAGTGTCCACCTCCTCTCGTTCCTTCCCCGACGGTATTAGGTCTTTTTTGCTGCGATCCAATCAATCAACGACCGGAGTATTGGGGTTGCGCGGACATTGTTCCACCAACACCTATTCCCCGGCCATCGGTCGGGTGGGCACCAACCGCTGGACCGACCGAGATTGAGTGACTTAGCTCAGCGTCGTTGCCAAGAGGCATGCGCCCTCAGAGACCTGCAGCCCTTGGCACCAACTCGCTGGAATAGAGAAGTTAAGCAGTTTTGATGTAACGGCTCCCTCGTTGTCGCGAACGGTAATTCGAACGTGCTGAGGTCCAGTTCCGAGATCTAACGTACACGGATTTTGATTATTGTGAGCACCAAGCTCATTGTAATCTTGAACGCCGTTTCCATTGTAATCCCAGGTCCAATCGACGATCATTCCATCGATATCCGATGATTGTGAGACGTCTATACACACCCAACCATTATCGCTACGTTGATACACGTTGGATCGAACGAATGGGGAGTAATTCAAACCATTATCAGCGATGACCGGCAACGGCGCATTTTCGGACTGCACGATCCAGAATCCGAGATCGGACGAAGGATTTGCACGATTGTAGATTTGACCTCCGGGAAATGTAATTTGTCGTTGGCGGGTCCTAAAGGTTGGGGGATTCGATGATATAAGCGTATCGCCTCTGGTTAATGCCGGTAGTTCGGGTGTGGCAGGATATTCCTCAGGGGTAAACCTCCAAACGTGACGACCACCAGCTGATATGCCACTGAGCGCATAATCGGCGTACCAATCCGCTAAATCGTTATCGAGCGAGCGCTTGCCAGCGAATCCAGCCAAAGTGTTAAACTCACGTAGTACCCGATTAAATATCTCATTGTCCGCCGCGATATCAGGACAATCATTCACGATACCAGCCCATGCAGGGGCAGACGGGTTCCAAAAGAAGAAGTCATCGAGCGCTGCTAGCGAGAGATGAATTAACCCTTCCGCATAGAATTTATTAGCGGCGCCATAGGCGTGGGAGCGGCACGCTACCGTCGAGCTAACCTTAGCCGCATCGGAGAATTTCGATACGCGATGTTTATTGATCGCATATAGCAATGAGTGAAACGGCGATGCAAGAAAAGCTCGTACACCATCGAATCTGATAATTCCTTGCTGAAATCCTGTAGCACGCGCTGGATCGTTTGAAGCAAGCGTTGGATCGTATCCGTAGGTAGGATTCTGATTAGTTCCGAGGACTCGTCCACGAGAACAATAATGGTTCGGGTAGCGACAGTCCGCCACGGTACTGCCTGATGCATCCGGTAGTCCGTATTCAGCATTTTGATAATTCGTTGGATTATCAGATATCTCTATATTCGGGAAAAATGCGCGCGCCGGAGCATAAATGGCATCCGTTTGATATGCGGCGAAACGATCAAACATTAAACTATTCCAGATCGCTGGATAATGCGGTCCGGAATGATGAGGGCGCCAATTATAAATTAGATTTAAATCAGTAATTCCCAATTGCGAGGCGATCGATAGTCGACGTGGATCCCCAACTGGATACCGAAGATCATTCTGATTAAAGCGCGGATCGTTTTGAATAGCTTGATATCGAGTTGCCGTCGGACCGTCCATTCCTCCGAGAGCTGGGTTGGCCCAGTAGTCAAAAGCTGTCGTTTCATAATTCACCATCATTACATCGGGTGCCACTCCGCGTTGGTGCAATCTTTGAAAGAAGGTCTGGAATTTCTGGCGAGTCGCTTCAGTTCCACTCTCAAGCCATGGACATTGGTGATATTGGTCCATCGGGACCTGCGTTGAGGGATTGATACACGAATGGGCTGGATTGCTGCGCAATAAATCATAGGTAGGTTGATTAATGAATATTATTCCGCGTTTGCCCTGCGGGTACTGCATCAGATAGTCAGCAGCTAAATCTGCTACTCCAGGGTCGTCTGGAGAATAAACATGAATGAACATTGGAACGATATATTCTAGACCCGGCGCAGTCGGTGCCCACGCAAAAGTCTTTAACGGGTCTCGCGTTGGTTCAGGGCCAGATTCGTTTCCGCTTGATGAAACACAACTGGAGTCTTCCGGCCAATCTATTCTTCCATCGCCGTCGTTATCGAGTCCATCGGAGCAGGTGTTCTGAACATAGGTTGGTGTCGGAGTGCTCGTTGGGGTTGGGCTTGGCGTAAATGTCGGCGTAGACGTCCGTGTTGCGGTCGGAGTGGGCGTTCGCGTCGCTGTCGGAGTCGCTGTACGGGTTGAGGTCGGCGTTATCGTAGGGGTTCTGGTTTGAGTAGGTGTTGGTGTTCGCGTGGCGGTAGGAGTCGCTGTGTAAGTTCGAGTAGGAGTTGAAGTTCTAGTGGGTGTTGGTGTTCGTGTGGAAGTCGGAGTCGCCGTGTAAGTTCGAGTAGGAGTTGAAGTTCTAGTCGGCGTCGGAGTACGGGTCGGAGTCGGCGTTATCGTGCGGGTAGGTGTCACAGTCGGCGTTCGAGTAGGAGTCGGGGTCTGAGTGGAAGTAGCCGTTGGTTCGATCGGAGTAGGGCTATTTTTCGGGGTTTGCACACCCGTGGCTGCTGGAATCGCTGTTTGCGTTGGAGGCGCAGGCGGAGTGGCGCTCTTTGTGGGGGAAACAACTGCTCCGACGGTAGCGCAAGATCTCTTTAATGAAGTTAGTCGCTTTTTAGAAACTTGCTTCTTCTCGAATTTACGCCAGCGCTTCTTTTTATTCGCACCGCGTACTACATATCCAGGGGTACCGGAATAACAGACAAGCCGCTTCCCAGCGACCGTGCGTGCAACCGTAATAAACTTGTTCGCGTTCTTAGTGGAGATCCGAATTGTTAGAGATGCTTGAGCATGCGACTCAACTGGCGTAACCAGAGTCATGAATAGCGAAAACACAGCTAATAGAAAGACAGTTGGGATCGCTACCCAAAATGACGATCGCGTTGATGAAAACCTACTTCCAAGCACAGAGCTAACTCTCGAAAACCTTCGATCAAAACCAATGCTGTTGGAAATCGATCCAACAGGGCGGAGCGTACAATGCAATTCTTAAACCGGCTCTTAGCGAGCCTATAAGTCAAGTTATGGAAACTCTCTTCCACAAGCGCGCATTATTTAGTGAGATATTTGAGATTCTACGGGTTATTCGTAGATCTTTCGGTTAGTTGTAGCGGATAAGGTCTAGAGCGAGTCTAGGCTGCGCATTTGCTTGAGCAAGAACCGATTCAGCGACTTCTTGCCTAATTTTAGCAGCGGTCGCCCGGGCCGTCTCAACCGCGATGTCGGCGTTTAAAACCCTGCTCTCAGCGGACAATGTATTTTTTCGTGTGCTAAACAGGTTACGAATTGCGACTTCAATACGACTGGTTGCTAATTCTTCCGTAACACCGGAATTGGCTTTAGTTTCTTATTAACCGCCACCATCAAAACCTCAGCTGAGGTGACGTGAATCGTAGTTAATAGATCAACGCCACGAGTTGCCTCAACGTCAACGCGCACTGCGATAGATGTATTTCCGATATGTTCCGTTTTCGTATAGAAACTCACGCTATCTCCCACAAATACAGGAGCGATGAATTCAACCTCACGAATAATTTTGGTCACGTAAAGTTTGGGCGCTACCGATCGCGCATGTTGGCCAGCGGCTAAGTCGATAAGACTCAATATATGGCCGCCGAAAATGCTTCCAACTGAATTTGTATCGCGCGGCATCATTACCAGGCGAATCGCCGGATCGCTTAGGGCAGGTCGCAACGGAGTACTCCGCAAAATCCTACCTGGCTTCTTCGAGATTCGAATTTGTTTTTTCTTAGTCATGACCGTTCGAGCATACCTACAACCCATAACTTCAGGAAGTAAGCTCTCATACTTTCCATTGATCAAATGGAGCTACACTTGCCGAACCCTCACAAAATCTGCTCGAAACTCACGCAAAAATAGTCTTAACGCGAACCTTTTTTGCCTACTAAGTATGTTGGTGACTGGGCTTGTCAGCCGGAGGCCTTAGCGAAGGCTGGTTGGCTTCGCCGTGCCGGGGCGTGGCAATCCGATTCGAATCAGGGGAACTCTTCCCGGGAAGAGTTGTTCGTTTCTGGATCAATTCTTGATTGCAAACTGAGCGATCGTTTTTGCTTACTAAGAAGTGTCGGTGGCTGGTTGGCCTCGCCGTGCTGGGTCGGATCATGCCGATTCGGATCAGGGGAACTCTCCCCGGGGAGAGTTGCTGGCGCAAAATAATTTCGAATTTTTCTTTGTTGGATCTTGACAGGTTTTCTGCCGCAAAAATTTCGCTGACGAGCGAAGTAAGAAAATATCGTGTTATCAGCTCGTAAACGACCTCTGCGCCAATTTTTTGGTTTTCGATTGAGAAAATTTGTTTGGGCACCTGAACACATCGTATTAGCCGAGCCACGAGCTCAGAAAACCGTGTGATATGCTCTCTTAAATTCAGGAGAGCGCGATGAACCTATCAATCCTTACAGACAAAGAACTTTCACTCGCGCTAGAAAATCTGATCGGAGATGAACGGCAGGTAACGCTAAAAGTTCTGTATCACTTAATCGAGATAGAACAACGAGGTTGCTTTAGAGATGAAGGGTACTCAAGTCTGTTTGATTACTGCACCAGAAAACTTAAATACTCAGAGGGATGTGCATATAAGCGGATTACAGCGAGTAGATGCCTAAGAGATAACCCTGAGCTTGGTGGGTTATTTTCTGAAGGTAAGATTAACCTGTGCACCTTAACCACAGCCTCAAGAGCGTTACGGGAGGAAACTACCACCGTAGAACAGATAGTGAGTAAGACTAGGCGTGAGGTTGAGCTGCTTGTAGCTAAGAGAATAGAAACTAAGCCACGAGAACGGATTAAACCAATTGCAATGGTAATCCCTGAGCTTCCGCTCTTTATTCAACAAGAAAAGCCGCAAGCTGAACGACGATATGAACTTAAGTTCTCAGTCAGCGAAGAGGTCTATCAGAAACTTGAGCATGCAAAGGCTGCGTTGTCTAACTCGTTAGGTAGTGAACTTTCCCTAGAGGCGTTGTTAGAGAGGCTGCTACACACCCAAGTTAGGCCGAAAGCTAAGGATCAAACCGTTTCATCGGATACTAGGTATATTCCTAAGGCTGTAAAACGAGCCGTCGTTAGTAGAGATGCGAGTCAATGCTGCTTTCAAGCTCCGGACGGTACCCGGTGTACGGAACGGCATTATTTGCAGTTTGATCACATCGTGCCGTTCTCCTGTGGAGGAAAGAGCGAACTAGAGAACTTACGCCTTCTTTGCCCAGCGCATAATAGACTTCTGGCAGAGCGGTATTTTGGGCGAGATAAAATATCCCAGTTCGCGAATAGAGATTAAATGAAAATAACTAACTCTCCCCGGGGAGAGTTGCCCTGATCCGAATCGGCTTGACGCGGCCTCGCTCTCCCCGATACTCCCTAGAAAGCAAAAAAACGATCATAGCAGATCCAATTTTAACGACAGGCACCAATAGCATATGCGTTTCACTTTGATCTCATGAGGTACACTCAGCGACTACCCCTAACCGGTGAATTGTGATGGTGTTGTGCGGTCAAACGAGTCCAAACAAATGAGCAATCGCTTTCATTCTCACTTAATCCTATCCGGCGTAGCTTTGCTGGCGATCTTCCCGCTTGGGATATTGGGACTACTTAATCCGATTTATATTTGGCCTGTTTTCGCCGTTCACTTAGCTTTTCTGTTCAGTGCAAACTACTACGCTCTTGTTAACTTCGCCTGCGATCTGCCAGCGCGATATAGAGCGCCGGCGCTCGTTTTGGTATTCGCAGTCGTAATTACATGCCTCGCAATGAGTCTTGTTCCGGTAACGGCGCGCGATGCGCTGATTCATCACTTAACGTTGCCTAAATGGTGGCTTGAGCAGGGCAGGGTTTCAACTTTTTCGTGGCTTGATATTTCGTTTTATCCCCAACTTATCCAGCTAGCATTCATTCCAATTCTTCAATTTTTCCCCGCCCAAACGTGTGCCTTATACCATCTTCTGTATCTCTTGCCGGTTGCAGGCAGCGCTCAATCTTTAGCCAGAGTAATTCTGCCGAGGACATCGACAGCTGGATTCACTTGTTCAGCCTGGGCATTCGTAATTTCCATAACGATTCCAATTTACTTGCGACTCTCATCGGAACCGTTAGTCGATCTTCCGCTTGCTGCGTTCTGTGGAGTTGCAACGGCACTGCTGATCGAGCGTAAACTTCTTGGGGGAGTAGCTCTAGGACTCGCTCTCTCCATTAAATATAACGCGCTACCGTATGCGTTATTCCTATTCCTTGTTGCTCCACTATTGCGAGTACCGCTTCGGTTTATCATCAAATTTGGATTGATTGCTTTGGTGATAGCAGCTCCGTGGTTTGCAAGAAATTTTATCGAAACAGGAAATCCATTCTTCCCCCTGGGAGCAGGGCAGGGGGGAGTCAGCTCACTTCAAAGTCGAACTCTTCTTTACGGCGAATCACTGCTCTCGCTTCTATTCACTCCGTTCTCGATGCTAGTTGATGGCAAAGACGATAGTCCTCAACACTTTGATGGGGTGCTTTCGCCGCTTTTATTACTCGGACTTCTCGGAGCTTGGAACCATCGAAAGAATCGTGCCGTAGTGGCGCTCTCTCTCATGGTGATTGCGTATTTTCTAGTTGCTCAATTTTCGTCGGGGGCAAGAATTAGATACTTGTTGCCGATTCTCCCAGCGGTGCTCGCATTTACAGCGCTTGGAATTACGGCTATTCCGCGGAAAGTTGCAGTCGTTGTGTTTAGTGCCCATCTAATCTGGAGCTCGCACTACATCTCGGAGCGCATCGAGCGGTCCGGGGTAGTCCGATATCTTACAACGAATCAAACCACGAGCGAGTATTTAGAGCGCAGGATTCCTGAGTATCGGCTTACGCAAAGCGTATCTCGCCAGATAGCCCCTTCAAATCAGGTATATCTGGTGCTTACCGGTAATCGGTTTTTCTACCTACCGTTTCGAGCTCAGTCCGCAGGGTACCTATCCGGACCTGAACTACTCGATTGGATCGAGAGAGACACGGTCGATTCCGAGCTCAAACAGCGTAATTCTCGATTTTTACTAGTAAACATCCGTTTGTTTGAATCTCTGCGTGACCCAAACGCCCCCTTCTCCCACGAAGAGCTGCTCACAGAGCGCCTTACTCGCATCGCAAGTGATGGAGATCTCGTCTTATTTAAGACGAAATGAACCCAATAAAACTAGCCGTTTCGCTCCTGCTCGTGCCGCGCTTAGCGGCTAGGCTCGTGCTAATGCCGCTACTATTCGCAACCGCAGCGTTGACACTACAACTATGGTTAGTGAATTTGACGCCACGTTCCATAGTGCCTGCAACGAAGATCAACGACGTCAATCTCGCTCGGGAGCTCGTCTATCACTCGTCTGATGCGCTCCCTGAGGTCGTGCTGTGCAAATGGATTTCTAAACCTGGGAACGTCGAGTTTCCGCCAGGCAAGGCATGCCTAGTTGGGCCGCGTGATGTTTCATTCGTAGGAATCACAAATTCAAATCAGTCTAAAAAGAGCTTCGCTGATCCAGCTTTTATTGAGCGCTTGAATGGCAATTTTGAAAAAATTCACTTCTGTGAAAAAGACTGCGCCGTAGGGGCAGGGATTATCGTTTCAGGAAGTTTCGATTCCCCGGAAATTAATATCGAAGGGATCACGAACCTTCTGTTACTAAGCGACGCAATCTCCCCAAGAACAGACACAATGCATCAGACATTCACGTTAGCTGGTCGTAAGCTTCTAAGTCTTCGCGGACTGAGCTCTCCGATCGTATTAACCGGACTTGAGCGTCAGGTCGCAGCGCTTCTCTCGCTAGTGATGCTTGTTATTTGTTGTGTTTGGTTATCGCTTCGCGCGCATCGACGAGTGCTTGAATAC
>JBGSNS010000063.1:0-3259 GCA_041739515.1 Bdellovibrionota bacterium | reverse complement strand
AACACCTCGACAATACAACGCTTTTCTAACCCATTCATTCATACCTCCTACTCGTTTTGAGGACATGAATTATGAGGCAACAGCCACTACGGAATTTTCGAATCCTTTTCCGTCGCGGCCATTATTTTTGAGGCAAGTCGCATCTCTCTCAGAACCTATCACTACATGTTTTTTAATGGGAAACTATGGACATCGGCCTCGATAGAGTCGCCAATTACGTACAGCGAACTGTGTAGATAATGACGTTTCCACGATGAACCTTTCCGCATTACATACAATCATTAACGATAATCGTAACGCCAAATCTATCGCGAATCGTTTCCGTCGTGCCCGCGCCGATACATTTCGCCAGTTTCTCGCCGACATCCCGCGTCCATGTCGTATTTTGGACATAGGCGGAACCGAGAATTTCTGGGTGCAATCGGGACTGCTTCCTATGGATGGGGTGAAAGTGACTCTGCTTAACCTCCAACAAGAAGCTGTAAGCTGCCCCGGGATAGAGTCTGTTATCGGGGATGCCACGGATCTCTCACGGTACAAGAGCAGGGAATTTGATGTCGCTTTTTCTAACTCTGTTATCGAGCATGTAGGATCACACGAGAATCAGGTGCGTATGGCAACTGAAATGATGCGAGTGGGCAAACATCTTTTTCTTCAAACCCCCGCGCGTTACTTCCCTATCGAGCCTCATTTTTTATTTCCATTTTTTTGGTCATTCCCAGCATCTCTCAGGGAAAAGATCGTATGTACGATCCCGCTTGGATGGTATCCAAAGCAGGCTAACCCGAGCGAAGCGAAAGAATTTCTGCAGAATTTTATTCTTTTAACTAAACCTGAGATCGCGAAACTCTTTCCAAACGCCAAAATTCTCGAAGAAAGCGTTCTTGGGCTCACTAAGTCGTATATCGCGACGCAATGATAGAAGAGTTTGCGTCAGACATTACGTAATTTAATTGGAATTTAACCGGACCGCGGACCGCTGGTCCGCACGATCGCTTAAATGAATTCGATCAAGCGAACCATCCTCCTACGCCAAGGCTACGAAGGACAAGCCGGTCCGCGGTCCAAGTCGACGGTCCAAGTCGACGCTCCAAATGCACCAGAATATTTACTGTATCGCAGCCTTCGTTTTCGAACGAACTTCCTCGATCGTCGTGCCAGGTGATAGCTCAATCACTCGCAAAGAATTCTCTTCAACCGAGAATACTCCTAGCTCAGTGATCACTAAATCAACAACGCGCTTACCGGTGAGCGGCAAATCACATTCTTTGACGAGCTTCGCGGATCCATCCTTCGCCGTGTGCTCCATGATTACTAAAACGCGCTTAACACCGGCGACGAGATCCATCGCGCCACCCATCCCCTTTACCATCTTTCCTGGCACCATCCAGTTAGCGAGGTCCCCGCACTCAGAAACCTGCAACGCGCCTAGAATCGCGATATCTACGTGTCCACCCCGAATCATCGCAAACGACGTTGCTGAATCGAAGTATGAGCTATCTGAAAGCTCAGAAATCGTTTGTTTTCCGGCGTTAATTAGATCCGCGTCGATATTCGCCTTGGTCGGATAAGGGCCCATTCCAAGCATTCCGTTTTCACTTTGAAGCGTAATATCGATCCCGGGCGGCACGTGATTCGCTACCATCGTAGGAATTCCGATCCCAAGATTTACGTAATATCCGTCCTTAAGCTCTGCAGCAGCGCGGGCGCACATCTGATCTTTAGTCCATGCCATACGCGTTAAGCCTCTCTTGTGGTAGAAAACTCGATCCGTTTTTCAAAAGCAGCGCCTTTAAAAATTCGCTGCACAAAAATACCCGGTGTATGGATATTGTCCGGATCGAGTTTGCCGTTCTCGACGATCTCTTCGACCTCTACTACCGTAACCTTCCCGGCCATCGCCATCATCGGATTAAAATTTCGAGCAGTTTTGCGAAAGACAAGATTTCCCTCGTGATCTGATTTCCACGCTTTAATAATAGAAAGATCAGCCTTTAACGCGGTTTCCATCACATACGTCTCGCCATCGAACTCACGAGTTTCTTTCCCGTCGGCAACGATCGTTCCTACACCAGTTTTAGTAAAGAACGCGGGTATACCAGCGCCACCGGCGCGGATCCGCTCGGCGAGTGTGCCTTGCGGATTAAACTCTAATTCTAACTCACCGCTTAAGTACTGTTGCTCAAACGTCTTATTTTCTCCGACGTACGAGGACACCATTTTTTTAATCTGCTTCGTCTTGAGCATTATCCCAAGCCCGAATTCATCAACGCCACAGTTGTTAGAAATAATAGCTAGATTCTTTACGCCGCTATCTCGAATCGCTGCGATACTGTGCTCTGGGATTCCACACAGGCCAAAACCGCCCGCCATTATCGTCATCCCGTCGGTGAGTAATCCAGAAAGTGCCGCTTTTGCATCTGCGTAGATTTTTGTCATGCGTCGAGCGTCTTACCCCAGATTGCGGCGCAGTTCCATCACACTAATTATCGCCTGATAAATGACCTTTCAAGCCGAACCAAGTCGGACCGCGGACCGCTGGTCCGCACGTTCGCACAAAGGGACTCGATCAAGCGGACCAGCGGTCCGCGGTCCCATGGGTCCATGGGTCCGTATCTACGTCCCAACCTTAGGAAGTGTAGCACTCGAAATTAAATCGTCGGATTGAGCTGCAGATGCCACGGGCTCGGACGACGATCCCAAAACCTTCAAATCCGGTCGTTGTCGTGCCGTGCTAGAATCTTGCTTTGGGAGCTCTGCATTACTCGCAGCAAGAGTATCCGGTGGCGCTTCTTCTTCACTGGGCTTGGGTTGCCCACCGCCAACTCGATACGAAACTTGCCACGAGTTTCCCCCTTCCTTGCCGTCGTTCCGATATCCGTTTGGCTTCGGTACTGAGAATGCGGACATACCACCCCTTTTTAGTTCTCAGGGCGTATCGACTCTAAGCCGCTCTGACATAAGCATATGGGCCGAATATTAGAGGTCGCATCTGGACGGCCCCTGAGTGATCCCCTCATATCCCAACTCGGATTCCACCATGAAGAACACAAAGTGGAACCAATCCCTGTGTGTTCTTGGTGAACAAAAATTTTCGCTAGTCATTAAAACTAGGATCGTCCCTGAGTGATCCCCACGAAATTTGAGTCGGTATAGCGCCCGCATGAGCCGATCAATCGGTGCGACGTAGGGCTGTAATATTCTACACTGGAGCTCGCGGAGAACGCGGAGATCTTCGGATTTACCTCCGCGTTCTCCG
>JBGSNS010000062.1:0-7313 GCA_041739515.1 Bdellovibrionota bacterium | reverse complement strand
AACACCTCGACAATACAACGCTTTTCTAACCCATTCATTCATACCTCCTACTCGTTTTGAGGACATGAATTATGAGGCAACAGCCACTACGGAATTTTCGAATCCTTTTCCGTCGCGGCCATTATTTTTGAGGCAAGTCGCCGCGAACATCTGCGGTGATTTCAGTTGCTTAGCGCGGCCCATTCCGGCACAATTTGGCCGTTAACCAGCTAGAATATTAGAATCCGATTCGATTCTTTTTTTGAGATGGTAGGATCATCAGCTGCTTGATCGCTTCAAACAACGAAGCAATTTCGTCGTCGTGTTGTCCGAGTCTGTATTCAAGTTGTTCGAGCTTTCGGGTCAGTTCGACGCTCGTCGATAGAGCTTCGCGCATCGCAACAAAAAGCTCGAACAATCTGAATGTTGACCGAAACAGCATCATGGCTTTGCAGGACGCTAGCGAGCATGGCAACTCCCTGCTCTGTAAAAACCAACGGTCGATATCTCCGCCCGCCATATGTTGAACTTGAGGTGCCAATTTGGCACCTCAAGTTTGTAACCTCTTGATTTGACAACTGAAACATGAAGTCTTCGGGGAATCTCACCAAGTTCCTTTTCACTGCACGGTTCAATTGCTTGGTTTCTACTCCAAAGAGTGCAGCAAGATCGGAGTCCAGCATCACCCGCTTTCCGCGAATGAACCGAATCAGATTTGCTATCTCCTTGAAAGCATAAGAGCTGGACACCCAGACACTTCTGAAGTTGTTTGCTAGAGTATTCAGCAGGTTAGATTAGCTAGAACTGTGGGTGTCCCTGTCCGGATTCCCATCGCCGCAGCCGTAACTTGATCGGTCTAAGAAGGTGCCCCCCCGCTCCTTTTGGCTCATAACAAGTGTATCGGGTCGATGACCCGCTGTTTTTCTAGCAAAATATGTTTGACCATAGAAACTCCCAGGGTCCACAAAATACTCCGAAGCAGGAGGTCGCATGGTCTACTCTTGCTCAGGTCGTTACCGCGGGATTTGATAAAAGCTCCGTTGTGATGGTGAACGAAGCGCACGAGGGAGCGCTTCGTTGCATTCGAACAAGAGAAGTCGGAGTCAAGCTTATCTTTGCTGCACATAGCTCCGGTTGTCGTTCGTTAGCTGTTGAGGCATTGGGACCAGGAGATGTTGAGGTCTTAAACAGCTCGCGGATTGTTCCAACAAACTTTGGTGGACCTAATTCATACTTACGCCAGCCAGATATGCAGCTGCTGCTTCAAACAGCTTTAGATATGGGATGGAACCTCATTGAATACGAAGCAGATCTGGATAAGGTCACTCGTTGCACAACTGAGCACGGTAATATGGCCGGAATGAATTTACGCGAAGAACTGCAGGCGCAAAATTTGGCTAAAGCTTTAAAGCAGCACATGCCGCTTCTCGTATGGTGTGGAAATAGCCATAATTCCAAAGTTGAAATCGGCGATTGGACTCCCATGGCGGTTCGATTCCAGAAACTAACTGGGATAGATCCGTTTTGTATCGATCAGACGAAAACTATTAAGTTCCCATGTCCTGAGGCTCCGTATGATCCGCGATGGGAACAACAACATAAAGCCGCGCTCATAGACCGAGACGGCCTAGCCGCTTTTCTTACTAAAGATGGACCTCTAGAACTGCGAAGCGAATCTGGAGCCGATGCGTTTATCTTCTCGCTCAGAAACACGATGGAATAGCGAAGGTTCAAAGACCTCTCAAGGATTTTGGCAGCGGGAAACCGATTATTTCACTTCGATGCTCTGGAAAATTTCCTTAATACTTCGACCGAAGCACGAAAAAAATCATCGTGCGTCAAAAATTTTTGCGATCGCTGACAATTCCTCATGCTGCTGACGAAGCGTCTCTGGCTTAAATTTTGAATTCCGACGTCGTACTAATACACCATTGCCTACTGAGTGAACGGTTAGGCTCTCCAAGCTCGGTATCCGCTGGGCCAGTGAGCTTGAGAAATATTGAATCACAGAGGTAGGATCTTCGCCGGATAGATAGAATTTCTTTGAAAACTCCGGGTTGTGAGGAAGGTCGATATCTTCAAAGCCTATCATTTGAGCCAATTTGTCCGCCCAATTCTCCGAACGCAGTGAAAATTTCGGAATCGACGGTACAAACGGAAGAAAACATCCAATATAGCAATGCGTGTGAGAGTTCTTCCCAGACCTAGTGGTGTACTTGTACTCGAAGATCCATTCGGAGCCGGAAACTCCTCTTTTTTCAAAAACAACCGGAAATTTTCGAGCTCGGCAGTGAGAGGGAAATAACACTGCGTCATCTAAAGTCGATGTTAGAGATACCGGTAAATCTTGATGCGAAACCCAACCGATTCGCTGGCCAGCCATCAATACATTTTCGCGACGTTGTTTCTCGAAGTAATAGACAATCCCAAAAATTGCCAAAACGATAGCGAGCCCATATAGAAACGTCATCACAGCTCCTGTTTAAATCAGCGAAACGGATGCTACCTACTATTTCAGTCTGCGACGTTTCCTGAAATCCCTATAACTGGTCACCATAAGTATTTAATACAGGGGAAGTTATAAGAGTTAAAAGTCTCAAACGAGTAAAGATACTGCTCGATGGACACCCTGATGGGTAATTTCGGAGTATCCCAGCTTGCAAGAAATGATGAACATGCTGACCTGTTACAAATCCCCCAAAAATTGTGGCCTCCTAGAATTTCACTCCAATTGCCAACTCCCATAAATTCCCGCACAGTCACTATAGATGTCCAATGAAACGACCCACTTTGTAGGAGTGGCCGGGTCTTCCCGTGCGTTCGTTATCGCCCAAATTGCATTAAAACAGCCTAGATTAGTCGTCATCGTCAAAGATCGTGCAGAACTCGAAGCACTGGAGAGCGATCTCGGATTCTTTATATCAAACAGAACCATCGCTGAGTTTCCAGCTTGGGATACCTTGCCCTTTGAACCCGTGTCGCCGCAGTTAGAGATTTCCGCGCAAAGAAATCGAGTCCGAGCGCTCGCACGCGACACATCTGTGCCGTGGATCATTCTGGTGTCATCCGAAGCACTTCTTCAACGTGCGCTCCCTTGGGAGTATCTTGAATCGCGAGGTTTTACACTTAACGCAGACGCACAACTCGGCACCATCTCTGAAATTGCTACGCTGTGTAGGTTAGCGAGTTACGCGGAGGTCTCCGTAGTTGAATCCATCGGCGAAATGGCGGTACGCGGAGAGGTAATCGATATCTTCCCGGCGCTAACTTTGGCACCAATTAGAATCTCGGTTGATGCAAACGGTGCGCTGATACTTCGGTACTTTGATCCTGACTCTCAGCGCACGACGGGTGATACCACCAGTTGTCTAGTTACTCCTGCCAAAGAGACATTGCCTTGGCACATACTTGATAATTCGGAACTCCTCGCGGCAGCCTCTCAGCGTATCATCGAGCAGGGAAAAATCTGCGAAGTAGCTCCTCGTGAAGCGCAAGCGATCGTTGATGGATGGCGTAAGGGTTTAGAAGTAACACCCGGTAGCGAATTATTTCATGCGTGCGCGCTTCCCCAATTTGACTCACTACTTGAAGAGCTAACAACCGCTGCTCCACTAGTGCTCTGCGATCCACTTGGCATCGAACAACACGTGGCCTCCGTCGATGAGCTCATTAACGAGCGCTATACACGGCTTCGAAGCGAGCATCAGTTTGTACCGAATAAAGACTTTGTCTTTATTTCGGGCGAAGCAGTAATTCGTACGGTCCTTGAAAGAGCGAATACCTCACTTGATCCGGTAGAACTACTTGATGAGTCCGGAACACGCAAAGCTATTCGAGTAAATGTCAGTTCGCACATAGAACTTTCCACTCGGATGAAGAGCAAGGTCGGGACGGGCAAAGCGTTTGCACCGTTAGTCGGAATGATTTCTAAACTTCGTCGCGAGGGTTTTGATGTCGGATTCGTTGTCGGATCGCGTGGTCGAGCAGAACGTCTGCAACAAACACTATTGGATAGTAATTTAGATGCACAGATCGCGGACCTTCCCGCAGCAGAGTGGCTTACCGGTCGAAGGGCTCCACTCACCATTGTGCAGGGACATCTCAGTCACGGACTTCTACTGCATGACGAGAAACTAGCGATAATATCCGAGCTCGAGATCTTTGGGGAGCGATCGTATCGAAAACGAAAATCAAAACACGTCTCGATTAAAAAATTGATGTCAGCTCTCGGGCAGTTGGGCGAGGGTGATTACGTTGTACATAACGACTACGGCATCGGCGTCTACCGCGGACTAAAGCACCTAGAAGTTCAAGGTACCGAGGGGGACTTTCTACAAATCGATTACGCCGATTCTCGGCTTTATCTGCCGGTCCAGAACATCAATAAAATTCAGAAATTTAGCGGCGCTGATGGTCAAAAACCAGCACTCGATAAATTAGGCGGAACTCGCTGGTTAGCAGCGCGTCAGAAGGTGCGCGAGCAGGTCATCACGTTGGCAGGCGACTTAATTCAGTTATATGCGCAGCGTGAAGTCGCAAAGGGATGGCGGTTTGAGCCGTTCGGAGCGGAAGACGAGCGTTTCGCTGAGTCGTTTGCGTACAATGAAACACCGGATCAAGAAAAGGCGATCGGAGAAACGTTAGCGGATATGGCAACAGACAGACCGATGGATCGGCTAGTCTGCGGAGATGTGGGTTTTGGCAAAACCGAGGTCGCTATTCGTGCAGCGTTCAAATGCGTTCAACACGGCAGGCAAGCCGCAGTGCTTGTACCGACCACGATTTTAGTCGATCAACATCTTGAGAGTTTCCTGCAACGCTTTAAGGGATACGATACACGAATCGGTGCTATCAGCCGATTCTATTCTCCGAAGGAGAACAAGGAACAGCTCGCAAAGCTCGCTGCTGGTGATCTGGATATTATTATCGGCACCCATCGCTTACTGAGTCGTGATGTTACGTTTAAGGATCTAGGCCTTCTGATAATAGACGAGGAACATCGGTTCGGAGTTGCACAGAAGGAGAAATTAAAGAGTCTAAAAAAAAGCGTGGACGTTTTAACTCTGACAGCCACCCCTATTCCCCGTACTCTACATCAATCGTTGCTCGATATTCGCGATATCAGCGTAATTCAAACGCCGCCGCATGATCGCAAGAATATTAGAACGTACGTGGCATCAACTAGCGATTCGCTAATTCGCGACGCAATTCTGCGCGAAATTCAGCGCGGTGGACAAGTTTTTCTGTTGCACAATCGCATCGATTCGATCGTTGGCACAACCGCGCGACTGGCGGAGTTGATACCGGAAGCACGCTTCGTGTTTGGACACGGGCAAATGCACGAAGATCAGCTTGAGCTGATTATGCAGCAATTCATAACTCATGAAGCGGACGTGTTGGTAAGCACAACTATTATAGAATCGGGACTTGATATTCCGAACGCAAATACGATCATTATAGAGCGAGCTGATATGTTGGGCTTAGCGCAGCTTTATCAGCTACGCGGGCGTGTGGGACGTAGCACCCGGCAAGCGTACGCGTATCTGTTGATCCCATCAGCGCGAAACCTAACCGAGGAAGCACAGCGCCGCTTAAGCGTTCTTCAAGGATTAGACGATTTGGGGTTAGGGTTTAACCTTGCGTTAAACGATCTCGAAATTCGCGGAGCTGGAAACCTGCTTGGCAAGGAGCAATCCGGCGCTGTGCTTGCGGTCGGATTTGAGCAATACACACGAATCTTAAAGGAGGCGATCGCGCACTTAAAAGGAGAGGAGTTGGCTGCCTCCGAAACGATCGATCCGGAGGTTAAAATCGGAATTACCGCATTTATTCCGGACGCATATATCCCGGACCTAGCTGAGAAGTTGATCCTGTATCAGCGCCTAGGCGCGATCGTTGAATCTCAGGAGGCAGATGATTTATCCACTGAGATCGAGGATCGATTCGGAGTGTTACCGGAGGAGGTCGTAAATCTAGTCGAGCTTATGCGGTTACGAGGATTGCTACGACGACACGGCGTAGTTCGTGGCGAGTACGTTTCTGGGAAATTTACTCTAAACTTCGTACACAATGCGAAAGTCGATGGGGAGAAGGTTATCAAGCTAATCCGTCGCTTTCCCGACCGGTTTAAATTTACGAGCAATTTCACCCTTGTGATTACATATGAACATACAGAAATTGAGTCGCCGAAGGATCTTTATCCATTAGCAGCTGAAACGTTGGCAGCTATCGAACAAACCGCTCCTTCAGTACCTATTCCCAGTGATTCTAAAATACGAATTAGACCCCCTGTTGCTCCGCAGCGCTCGTAAAGTACACTCTCTAAACCTATGAACAGAACCCTATTAATAGTACTCGTTGGCTGTCTTCAGTTTATAATACAACCACGTCTATCTGCAGCCGAGACAATAGATGCGATAGTCGCAACAGTTGACGAGCATCCGATATTGCTTAGCGACCTGAATCGATTTTTACAGAAACAGCTCTCCATGAGCGAAGCTTCGGATAATCCGGCTGCTCGCGAAGCGCTTGATCGGTTAATTTTTGATACGTTGATAAACAACGAAGCAGAGGTGCGCAGAGTCAACGTGACCGACGCTGACATCGAGCGGTACGTGGATGAAGTTGCCCAGCGCAACAATTTATCTCGGTCGGGTTTCGTCGATGCGCTTAAGGCTCAAGGTAAAGACTGGCAAACTTATCAATCGCAGGTGCGTTCAGATATTCTTCAGACCCGTCTCGCTTCAATCATGCTTCAGGGTCAAGGGACCGTAAAGGAAGAGGAGTTGAATCGGTATATTGAAGAGCATCCGGGACTTTTGAAACGGGGAGCTTCGATTACGATTCGTAGGCTGGTGACTTCTACACTTGAAACGGCTGAACAATACGCTAGTAAAAAATACTCGGACGACGATTTCGAAGAGATTGTAAAGGAGCATTCCCTTGCTGCGGATGCCTCTAATGGTGGGCTGCTTGGTACTATTTCAGAGCGAGATCTCTCGCCGGAGATATTCTCCGCACTTATGCACACGCAACCGGAGCACACTTCGTCAGTTGTTACCGATACCTCGGGCGGAATCTACACCGTTTATTTCGTTAAAGATCGTTCTAACGGAACCCCAGAAGAGATAGCCGCGATGCGTGAACAGATTAAACAACGCTTATCTCAGGCAAAATTAGCACAAAGCATGGAAGGATTGTTTCAAACGGAACTATACAAAAACCACACCATCGATAAGAAAATCTAGCGATGATCAGATTCAATAACTAGAGCCGTCTAACTAGGATCGTCTCCGACGAATCTCCACGAATCCTGATTAAATTCCACCACAAAG
>JBGSNS010000031.1:0-16062 GCA_041739515.1 Bdellovibrionota bacterium | reverse complement strand
GCCCCGTAGAAAACTCTACGAGGCGTTAAATAGTCCGCAATCTCTTACCGACGATCGCAAACTACCCAGAGGGGCTTCGGGGAAACCTCCCCGATGATTTTCCTATGGGAAAATCAGGCCCGTCCGGCCTGAGGACACAAGTTAGCTAGAGCTTGCCTTGTAGTAGGTACGCTACAACGAAGGAAAGAATTCCAAGTGCTTCCATGAACACCAATCCGATGATGAGCGGGGTGGTCAACGAACCAGCTGCGCTTGGGTTGCGACCGATTGCTTCAAGGGCTGCAGCAACTGCTTTACCCTGACCGAGTCCTGCTCCAAGAACCGCAACTCCAACAGCAAGACCAGCGCCGACCGCGATCATGCCCGACTCTACCATTCCAGCGCCGCCCTCAGCTGCGAAAGCAAATGCAGGGAAAAGAATCAAAGAGACGATAAAAAGACCTAAACATTTCATGTAACACTCCTAAAAAATCTACTATTCAAACAACTTTAATGAGCTTTCGCGTGATCGTGATCGGATTCATCATGATGCCCAGCGAATTTGATGTACACCATCGTAAGCAAGCTGAAAACAAATGCCTGCATAAAAGCTACGAATGTCCCAAGCGCATAAAACGCAATTGGGACACCTAGCGGAGCGATTTCAGTGAAAACGCCCAATACTATGTGGTCGGCAGAGATATTCCAATAAAGACGCAGGTTAAGAGTCAGAACCCTCAAGCACGTGCTGACTATCTCAAGAACAAAGATAAAAGGTGCAAGCCACCAAACCGGACCGGCAAAGTGCTTAAGATAGTTCACCAAGCCCTGTTCGCTAATGCCCACTACATTAAAATAGGCGAAAACTACGAGAGCCATTCCAACGTTGATCCACACCGTTGTGGTGATTGCGCCTAGGCCGGGGATAAGTCCTAGCAGGTTACTAAGGAGGATAAATAGGAATAGTGTAGCGGTGAATGGGGCGTGCTTACGTCCTTCTTTCCCGATAATCCCATCCTGAAACTTAACCCAGGATTCAAAAAAGAAGTCCATCAATCCAAATAATGACAACTTGCTGCTAGGCACGACGTTTACTTGGACTCCCTTTGACGTAGAAAGTCTGGATTTGACCAAAGCCCCTAGCCCCAACATGAGCCCGGCGACTCCGCAAGCAAGCACCAGCTTTTCGACGTTCGAGTCGGGAAGGAGGGTTTGAAGATACGTATAATGCGGTGCCATTAGAGCTGCGAAGGATTCTACCGCAAAGGTTAGTTACGTTGCAACATCTGGAGAGTAATAAGCTCTTAAGCGAACAGAGCAGCACGAAAAATCTTCTGTCTGATCGTTTTGATTAAAAATTCAACACCTATTTATCGATCTACGCAAATGCCGTCAAAATCGAGCGTTTCTGGGACAAGACAGTTAGCGATGTCGCCGATGAGGCGAGAACTGTTTTAACAATTTTGAAGTTGCGCGTTTCGCGATGCTTGGAAACGTTGATTTCAGCAGTGAAAACGATCGTCGAGTATTAAGTTTCGCGATCGGTGTTGCAGTTGTCGTCGCACTACAGCAAAAACAAGATCGATGATTCAAAGAAAAAATTCTCGAAAAATATCTTCGTCCTCTTCGTGGGGTTTCACTTCCGGATGTCCAACCTCAGAGTACCCAACCTCAGAGTCCCAAGCAGCGGCGTTGCTGAAATTATCGTCGAAGCTCGATGACTGGTTGATTTCAGATCCGATCCCGTTCGTAATATTCGGCTGTGTATCTTCGGCCATGTTATACTCGGCTCAGCACTAGCGCGTTAGGTTTTTACTCCGTCTCCCGTTTCTCTTCGATATTGCCTCCTCTTTGGTTTACCCCTTGCATGGACAATAATTTCTCTTCAAAACGCCAGTTTGTGGACTCTTCCGGTAGGTCAGCGGACGGCGTGTCGACAGAGCTTAGGATTGCCGGTGGTCGACTTGGGATTTCAAGTGAGCAAGCGATATCTGAGCTGCGCACGACAGATCAGGGTTCCTCGTTAGTCTCTTTAAACTTAAATAGGCTTTGGGAACGTTGCCTACAAAAGATTCGCCCACAGCTAGAGGGTCACATATTTAATGCCTATCTGGCGCCATTGAGATTCGTTTCGTTTGATGCCCAATCTCGACGGTGCGTTGTAAGCGCTCCTAGCCGTTTTATTTGTAACTACGTTGATCAACAACTTCGTCAGACATTAGAGTATTTAATAGGATCAGTTTTTTGCCCTGCTCTTAATTGTCTTAATTGTAATTGCACACCGGCGGAGAGCCCTAATTTAGACGGGGTGAGTCGTCCGTATGGAGTTTCCTTAACAATAGAGGTTGAAGCTCAGCGCTCGGAAAAATCCGACCCCGTATGGATGGTACGTGGCGTACCGCCCGTAACCGCCGCTACGGCTAAGCCCGCCCAGCCGCTTACTTCTTCGCTCGAAAGATCGGGAACTAGCAGCCGCGTATCCCCAGAAACTCGCTACGGGGCGAATATCGATACGGGCACAGGCGCGTTGGGTGCGGGGCAGCACAAAAGTTTTCTAAGTTCGCGTTATACCTTCGATAACTTTGTAGTCGGCAATAATAGTCAGTTCGTTCACGCTGCGGCTTTGCAAGTTTCCGAGCAGCCGGGACAACGGTATAATCCACTCTTTATCTATGGTGGCGTTGGGCTTGGAAAAACCCACCTGCTCCACGCTATCGGCAATGCACTCTTAGCAATAAATCCTGCTGCGCGCGTGCTCTATTTGAGCTCAGAGACGTTTACTAATGAGCTTATTCAATCTCTTCGAATTGGAAAGATGGATGAATTTAAAACTCGCATGCGAACCATCGACCTGTTGTTGATAGACGATATTCAGTTCATTTCAGGCAAGGAGCGCACACAAGAGGAGTTCTTTCACACCTTTAACGCGCTCTACTCCGCGCGCAAGCAGATTATCTTGACCGCGGATAAAATGCCGCAAGATATGCCGGGAATTGAAGAGCGGCTTCAAACTCGTTTTACATGGGGCTTAGCTGCAGATCTTCAGGCGCCTGATTTTGAAACCAGGGTCGCGATCGTGAATAAGAAGTGTGCGGCGGAAGGAATTGAGCTTAGCACAGAGGTGTCGCATTTTATCGCCGAGCGAGTTTCTTCAAACGTTCGTGAACTTGAGGGCGCTCTCACCAGACTGCAGGCGTATTCGTCGTTACAAAAACGAGCGGTTGATATTAGTATGGCCGAGCTGGCGCTCAAGCCGTTTACTCAAAAACGTGCAGTAACTTTATCAAGCGAAGATATTAAGCGCGCGGTAGCCACTCAATTCGGTGTGCGGCCCTCAGAGATGGTTTCTAAGACCAGAACCAAGAGCATCTCGTTTCCTAGACACGTGGCGATGTTTCTTTGTCGCAAACACACCACGCTTTCTTACCCTGAGATCGGCGGCGAGTTTGGTGGTCGCGATCATTCTAGCGTCATTCACGCGGCCAATGTTGTCGCTGGTAAGATTCAGTCCAACCAGGAAATCCGCCAGGTGGTGCAAGAGATTGAGAATCGTTTAATGGGGGGAAACTAGATCCCTCTATCTATATTTGTTGATATCTACGATAACATGCCGAGATCAATGATTATTTTTAGATGAAAAGCTGTTAATAACTTGGGCATTCGCTTGTGGTTATCCGACAGATGTTACGAGATTATTACACCCTGTTTACAAAAAACTTTTCTACTAACGGTTTTTACACAGGAAATGCACAGAAAATGTTTGGTTTTTTCAGCTAGTTACTCTATTTATCCACCGTTATTACAGGCACTATTACTACTACTATTTCTTTCTATTAATTAACTAATAATAACGGGATATCGAAAAAGCTTTTGAAATTGGAGACGGAGTTAAAGATATGGAGTTGGTAATTGAAAAAGCGAAACTTGCCGAAGCGCTTGCGGCTGTTTCTAGTTTCATCGCTCGCAAAACGACGATGCCGATCCTCAATAATTTTCTTATCAAAGCAGCTCAAGGCAAGCTCATCATCGCCGCAACCGATCTTGAGATTACAGCGATAGCAGGAGCGCCAGCAGAGGTTAAGAACGCAGGTAGCACGACAGTTAACGCACGTGTGTTTGGAGACATCGTTCGCGAGCTCCCCGATGGAGAAGTCCGCCTTAAGCTCAAAGATGGAGAGCGGTTTGAAATTTTTGCAAAGAGTTCAAAATTAAAGATTAACGCACAGAGCGCTGAGGAGTTCCCGGTGTTGCCTGGAATGAACGTAGAGCCTAGTGGGCGCGTTTCTGCTTCTGAGCTATCTGAGGCGATCGGAAAAACTTTATATGCGGCTTCACAGGACGAGACGCGCTTTAATTTAAACGGCGTGTGTTTTGAGCTGGTTAATCCTAAGTCTAAAAAAGACCGCGCGCTTAGACTCGTTGCAACCGATGGACACCGACTCGGGATGGTGACTAGGCCACTCGCAACATTTGAGCTAGACGACAGAATGATTGTGCCGCGCAAGGGCCTCACGGAGCTTAAGCGCATCATTGACTCCTCGTCCATGGCAGCAGCAGGGGGGGAGCTTGGAATCGAAGTGAAGGATGGATTCCTGGTCGTAGAGACCGCGAACACCAAGATGTCGATTCATCTAATCGATGCGCAGTATCCAGATTACAACCAAGTTATTCCAAAGAACACGACATCTATGGCGACGATGGCCGTGGATGATATCGCGCAGGCGCTCAGACGAATCATCTTATTGGTGAGTGAGAAGACTAAGGGAGTAAAATTTGAGTTTTCACCAAACTCTCTTAGGCTTTCTAGCTCCTCACCGGATCTCGGCGAAGGCGTTGAGGAGGTTCCGATAAAGTACGATGGCGAAGCGCTCGTTGTTGGATTTAATGCCGTCTATTTCTTAGACTTCTTAAATTCTTTAAGCGACACAAAGGAAGTGCGAATTGAGCTTAGCGGTCCGCTTGGACCAGGAAAGCTTTCTCCAGAAGGGGACGACTCTTGCATCGGAATTGTGATGCCGATGCGCCTTTGAGCTTGGCCACAATAAGCTTTAAAAAGACAGGAAAATCTAAGCAGGCGACGCTTCAAATGAGTAAAGTTACCATTTAAATGAAAGTGCTGACTGGTGACTTTTAATGTTTGTTGAGTCGATTAGGACCTTTCAGTTTCGTAACTTAAAAGATTCGCTGGTGCCGCTAGCGCCAGGAATGGTTTGCATAGTTGGGCAAAACGGGCAGGGGAAAACCAATCTCGTCGAAGCAATTTCATTAATTAGCTTCGGTCGATCATTTAGAACAAATGATGTCAAAGACCTACTGCGATTAAAAACAGACGAAGCATCCGTGTTTGCATCGGTCGTAAGTCAAAAACTAGAGCTAGAGGGTAGTGCGCCAGAAAAGCGCAACCTTGGGATTATAATCTCCGGAGGAAAAAAAAAGGCAACGATTGATGGCGATGACTGCCGCTCCGTAGCTGAACTATTTCCGTTACTGCGCTGCGTTACGTTTTCACCAACCGACTTAGCAATTGTATCAGGAGCCCCCGGAGAGCGGCGGCGCTTTTTCGATCGTCACTCGGTTAATCTCGATCAAACCCTTGTGTGGAGTTTTGTCGAGTATCAACGCGCATTGAAAAGCAAGCAGACCATTTTGCGCAATGATTCTAATGGAAACGTCACGGAACACTCGCTTGCTCCATGGAACGCTCTCATGAGCGAGTCAGGGGCCCGAGTAATTAACGCCCGCGCCGTGCTATTGGCGAAGATGGAACCGATTCTAGCCCGCTACAGCGCGATTCTGTTTGATGATCCTACGGCGATCACTCTTAAACCCCGCGGACCATCGACACACCTCTTCGTCGATCGAGCGGGTGCGGAAGTAACATCAGCGGACTTGCTTACACAACTTAATGAAGCGGCCCAGCGTGAGGTAGCTCAGCAGCGCACCGCCGTTGGACCGCACCGCGATGACGTCATTCCGTATATCTTCGGACACGACGCGCGCTCTTTTGCGTCGCAAGGACAGAGCAGATCGATCGTACTGGTTTTAAAACTTGCGATGGTTGAGCTTATTAGTACGGTGTGCGGCGAGAATCCGGTTGTGTTGCTTGATGACGTAGATTCAGAGCTCGATGCAAAACGACGTGAGGCAATTTTCTCTTCGATGGCGAAACAATCAGGGCAACTAATAATTACTTGCACCGAGAAACGAATGCCGGCGGAGATTGAACGACAAATCAGCCAGACGATCCATATTCATGGGGGAGAGCAGATTAATTGCGAATAGAGACGGGGCCGCAGCGCTTTCTATCGTAGGCGTATGCCTCGATTTAACTGGACCGCGGTCCAGTTAACCCATCGATTTATCGATAAAAACACCCATATTCGAGAAAAGAGCCCGCCATTCAAGGAGCGCCCATAACTAAGACTAGAAGTGGGCTCGAGAAAAAAGCCCAGGAGAATTCATTCGCGCACGGAGCCGATGATTATAGAGCAGCAGAGAGGAGTTAAGATCGATCCTAACCAGGATGTGACGACCGCTGTTGTAGAAAAACCCGCTCCAGCACCCCGCCTCGACACGCAAATCACAGAGACCCAAGCGAACGCCGCCGCCAACTTCTCTTCCCTTAAGACAACTCCGATTGCTACCAGCGCTTCAATTTCCACGGAGACAAATGCAGCGCAGATTTTTCTAGAGAATCTCTATCTTACCACTAAAAAGAAAGCGGAGAAGCGCGGTGAGCATCCCGCGTTTGAAGCCCTTCGCCAGCGTCTTGAAACGATAGTGTCTCCGATAGCGCTGCAAGATTTAGAGAAATCATTTGTCAAAGCGGCCCAAGCGCGAGACGGCCTCGCGAAGGCAACGCTCACGAGTATCGAGGAGCGCATTAGCACGGTGACAAAGGATCGAGGATTACTTGAGCTCGTGATTAGGCAGCTTGGCGGGGAAGATATTTTAGTATCCGAGGATCGGATTGAGGAATTTCGCAGGGTTCAAGCGATTGCTCTTAGCATCGCGCAAGAAAGCCCACTTTTTCAAGAGGCGCAGAGAGGTTCGTTAGAGTATCAGCACCAACTCGATCGGTGTCTTTCTGGAATTAGACACCTTGAAAAGCTAGGCGATATTACGGTCAATGAGAGCACCGAATTGAGCATGCTTCGAGATTATCTCTGTTCGCAATTGGAGATGCTTGGAATCGCTCCAGAGCGGACAGGGCAGCACCTAAACGACCGCACTAGCAATATCGCACAAGCGCGCACAGATTTCGCTGTAATGCTCTCGCAATCTAGCAAAAAGGAATTTTTAAAGATTCTACTAGAGATTCCATCGGAAATGATTTCGGAAGTGAATCGGGAATTCTCTGCACTTAACAACGGGCACACTATTCGAGAGGAATTTGCCACGAGGTTCGGAGATAACGCCGTACTTGAGCGCCGACTCTGCGACGCCCTTCTTCGGCGCGATGTGACCAGAACCGCAGAATGCCTTCTGCTACAGGCGGCGCGTGAGAGCCCGAAGGCTCTGCTCGAAACGCTGGAGCGCCTTCCGCTAGAACATCGGGCAACGGCGGCTACGATACCGCCTTACTTACTCCTTCAGTTAACTGGAGACGATCTAGTTCAGTACAAAGCGAGCTTGAGCGGCGATCTAGATGGGGTGATCTCCGCTAAGCTTCATCGAAGCGTTTTGGATGGTGATGGCCTAGCTGTCGCAAGGCTCCTATTTGAAACAACCCATCGCGGGGCGCAACGCGAAGTACGGGAGGCGTTTCAATCGCGTTATGGAACTTCGCTTGGCCAATATCTGCATGATAGCGTAGCTCGCATTTCTTCCGAGCAGAGAATCGCTATCGAAGCCGCCATTAAAGGAGATCCTTACGCGTTACTGGTGGCAGGGATTCGTCACAATTTAGGCTTTGGGCAGGCGGCAGTAAACGATCCGGATAAAATCTGGAAACTACTAAGTGCCTTGCCGCTAGAAGAGCGGCGGTTCCTTAACGAAAATTTTGAAAAATATTTATCACCAGTGGAGCGCAGACAACTCGGTGAAAATGCTCCCTCGCTTGAGTGGTTTCTGAAAAGACATCTAAAGGATGGCCCGCAACACATTGCTCTGAAAATACTTGAGACCAACGAACTGACTCCGCTCGATCTAGCTCGCTGGTGTTTGGACAGACGCGACCCGAAGGGGGACCTGTTCGCGTCGCAGGTAATGCCGCTGCTACTAGCTGAGAAATCCGGGACAACTGTAATGGAGTCGCTGCGCACAGACTATCTGATGGAAGGAGCAGCGCTTAGAGCCACAAACAAAAATTTCGAGGAATGGGTCCTGCAAGCGCTTAGCGGAGCTAATCGCAAGGAGTTTTTGATGTTTCTTGCGGATCCGCGCGCAGCTCGCAACCGAGAGCAGTTCGAGCGTGCCATCAAAAATGACTCGAGTGGAGTTTCCGGAGTAGTTGCGGATCTATTCGCCGGTGATATTTACACTACCCAAAAGAAAACAATTGAGAGGCTATTTGCGGATCTTGAGAACGCACAATCTTTAGAGGAACGAAATAAGATCAGACGAATGCTCGACGCAGAGTTGAAAACTTTCAACTCCCTACGGTCGCCATACTTACAAATTAAAGATGTCGCGACCGAATTTGCTGTATCAAGTGTTAGTACCGTCGCCTCCGGAGTAGTTATTGTTTTTACTGGAGGTGCCGCGCTTCCGGTTGCACTGGCTATTAGTGGTGGAGTCGGAATCGGCTCACGCGTCGGAACCCACATTATCATGGACGGAACGCTTCCGGACGGTACAACCGCTCTTCGATACGGACAGGGCGCCGTGCTGGATGTCGTTTCGGTGGGAGCGGGAAGATTAGCAATCGGAGTAACCGCAAACGTCGCCACCCGCTTAGGAACGCATGCGATGCCGGTTGGGGCGCAGTACGTTGCGCGAATGGCGGTAGCGGGAGCCGCTGGAGGAGCTACGTTTGGATTTTTTCGTAGCGCTTCAGAACAGGTGATTCGCGGTCAGTTTGATCCGGCATCATTGGCATACAGTACGGGCCAGGCCGCGCTGCTTGGCGGATTATTTACCGCAGCGTTTAGCGTGCTCCCCGCCAATAGAATAACGCATCGATCCACGAGCCAGAGCACGGTGATTGACGGAAAAACACCGCTGGTGACGGGCGAGGCACGAATCAATCCAAGCGTTTCATATGAGCAGCGAGCGATATATAAGTCACTCTCTCCGAAAGTAGGCGAGGCGAGAGAAGCGGTAACCGGAACGCTGCAAATTAAGCATATATCCACAGCGAGAAGCGCACTCCCATCCCAATTGACCGCGAGCGATCCGGCTATTAGCAGCTCCCCGGTACGCGCCGGTGACGCGCCGGCTTATTCAGCGGCAAGTTTTAAGAAAGAAGCTCTCCCATTTAGTGGTCAGGTAATCGTTGTTATTCCACCGCAAGAGCCAAGGCCCTTGCCGCCAAAACTTATACCGAAAGACACCGCAAAGCCTGAAAAAGACGAACAACCTAAACGTCCACCACCACCCACTCCTCCGCCAGTTGTTCCGCCTGCGCCGCACAACGACCCTTACGATCCGCAAGAATCATCGCGGTATTTTACAGATTACTCAGCTTTCAGCCCTGCCAAAGTTACGATTCCTGGGGTGAGCAGTTCGCTTTTCGATAATCTTAAGCGTTCTTTTATTAAACAGTCAGGGGGGCGGGTGAAGGATGGTGGTCATCAACACGGAGGCGCACATGGCTACCGACCGGTTGTTGCTCACCAGCCAATTAAGCTAACTGGTATCCCGTCGAGGAAAGGCGACTCAGATAGCGAAGCACAAGACGCGGTGAGCTTTGGTCTCGAAGTCGATCCTACTCCGATTCCCCACGACGTTCGCGTTCGAAGTATGATGGACTCGCAAGAATCCGAGTCCTTAAGCGAAGTCAATCTAAGTACGATGCCAGAGATACACGAGCTGCGCGCTCTTACAGAGATCTTTCAACCGCAAAGCATGGTAATGAGCAATTCGCTCACTGAGGCAATTACGCACAAAAACGAAATCGCCCAAACGATTGCTTCGATAGAAAATCTAAATACCGACTCGCTTCGCCATGGCGAAACATGCAGTGAAACAAACAGCGAAAGAATCGCCGTGATCGATGCTCAGAAGCACGAACAAGAAATTACCTCTTCGGTACTCGATGAAGTCGCGACCCTTTCCGCCCGTGGTCTTCTATCATTTACGATTTGTGACGCAGTTATTGCTGCCGTAACGCAAGATATTGAGAGCCAGTCGAGGCAGCCAATTGCTCCGCTCTTAACAACTCCATCCGCGGAGCAAGTCGCGAACAACTTTCCGAAACTTCTCGCAACTCACGAATCGGCCCAGCCAGTATCTACGGCGAAGTCGCGCAGCGCTACTAACAATCCTCAAATACGCAGCATCTCGGATAACGTCATCATAGAGATCGCTTCTGCGCTGGAACAGCAAAAAATTTCGCATGGGGGAAAGCGACCGCAGGCTTCACCAAAGGATGACGACGCAAAGGAGGTATCGCAAAAGGCCTCGACTAATGAGCGCACGGGAATATCAGCGCTCAATGTTGCAGCGCACTTGGCGGAAAACTTAACGAATCGACACGGCATAGCGCCGGAAGCAATCCACCAACGACTCGCCGGGGAACGAACGGCGATTGAGCGTGCGATTTTGGGCGAACTCAAGAATGCGAGATCACTCGAAGCGATTGGTCTTGCCGCCGAATTGGCCGCCACCCAGGTACGCATCACTAAGTTGATCAGTTCTTTGGCCAAAGGACGCCAGAGAGACGATTTGTCGACGGAGGAGCTACTTACTGAAAGCACAGCCCCGAAATCGAAAGCTGATCAAGTAACGCTTCACGAAAAATCTAAATTCTCCGCGTATCCAGATCTTTGGAGAGACAAGCCCACCACAAAAATTCGCTCTCGTTTGCCAAAACGGCTCGGGGCAAAAAAAGGCGGCAAAAAAGCTGCTCGTTAGTCCGCAAAAATCAGTTGTTTTTAAACCAAATTCCGCTTTGCCTGACGGCTCAGAAACTCGTATACTTTCCGGACTTATGACTGAGCCGGTTAGCGAAGATAATCTAGCAATTTCAAATACTTACGACTCTGACTCGATCAAGGTCCTTGAGGGTCTTGAGGCCGTACGGGTACGCCCCGGTATGTACATCGGAGATACCTATGAAAGAGGGTATCACCATCTCGTCTACGAAGTACTAGACAACTCGGTCGATGAGGCGCTCGCCGGTCACTGTAAGAACATTACGCTCACTATTCATGCGGATGGATCCGCATCGGTGCTCGATGACGGACGTGGAATCCCCACGAACATTCACACGATCGAAGGGATTTCGGGCGTGGAAGTTGCGATGACGAAACTTCACGCTGGAGGAAAGTTTGAAAAATCTGCTTACAAAATCTCAGGCGGATTGCACGGCGTAGGCGTTTCAGTTGTTAACGCACTTAGCGAATGGCTAAAAGTCGAAGTTGTTCAGAATGGAAAACGGCACGAGATGGAATTTCGTCGCGGCGCAGCGGTGGCGCCGCTAAAAATTGTCGGCGAGGCGGAAGGGCACGGAACGCTTGTTAGGTTCTCTCCAGATCACACTATCTTTACCCAGACTAACGCCTTTAACGTCGACCTACTTACTAGCCGAGTGCGAGAGTTAGCATTTCTTAACGCGGGTCTAAGACTCTCGATCGTTGATGAAAAGACCAGCAAAAAGCAGGACTTCTTCTTTGAAGGAGGAATTAAGAGTTTCGTTCAACACATCAACAAGTCGAAGGGGCCGATTTTTCCGGAGCCAGTCTTTGGCAGAACCAATCGCGATAACATCATTCTCGAATACGCCGTCCAGTATAACAGCGAATACAACGAGAATATTCTTACCTACGTAAACAATATCAATACGATTGAAGGCGGCACCCATCTATCCGGGTTTCGCTCAGCGCTAACGAGGTCTCTGAATAGCTATGCGCAGAAGAATAAGCTCTTAAAAGACGGCGACTCAATCCAGGGAGATGATACTCGCGAAGGGTTAACCGCGATCGTGAGCGTCAAAATCGCCGAGCCCCAATTCGAAGGTCAAACTAAGACGAAGCTAGGAAATCACGAAGTAAAAGGAATCGTCGAACAAATAGTTGGCGAAACCTTAGGGGAATTTTTGGAGAAAAATCCGAGCGTCGGTAAGACGATCGTCGGAAAGTGTTTGGAAGCTGCTCGAGCTCGCGAAGCCGCTAAGAAAGCACGAGAACTAGTGCGTCGAAAAGGCTCGCTTGATTCTGGCTCATTGCCGGGAAAACTCGCGGATTGTCAGAACGAGAACCCAGCCGACTGTGAAATCTTTCTAGTTGAGGGAGATTCCGCAGGTGGTTCTGCTAAGCAGGCGCGCGATAAGAAGAATCAAGCGGTGTTGCCGCTTAAGGGTAAAATTCTAAACGTTGAAAAAGCGCGCTTTGATAAAATGTTGGCGTTTGAAGAAATCAGAACGCTAATCACCGCGCTTGGCACAGGGATCGGCGTTGGAGATTTTGATGCTGACAAGCTTCGATATCATAAAATTATCATCATGACCGATGCGGACGTTGACGGAAGTCACATTCGCACGCTGTTGCTGACCTTCTTCTATCGACAGATGGGAGAGCTTGTCAGTCGCGGGCACATTTATATCGCGCAGCCGCCACTTTACAAAGTTAAGCGCGGCAAATCTGAGCAGTATCTAAAAGACGAGTCTCAATTTTACGCCCTGATCGTGCAGAACGGAATCGATGGAGTCACCTTACAGGATTCAAGTGGCAAGGTCGTTGATGGCCAAGCGCTTAAAACGTTAGTGCTAGACATTATCGAGAGTCAGAAAGTTCTTACCGGTTTTGCAACGGAACGTCTGGATGCGTCTGTGTTGGCCGCAGCGGTCGAGAACGGATTTTCCGCTGATGTAATTGCGGACAAAGAGAGTGCGCAAAAGTTCGGTAAGTTACTTGAATCGCTACCGGGCGTATCGACCGTTACTGTTGGTGATTCATCGGAAGGGATCAGCATTAGAGTATTAAGTCGGGTACGCGGCGTGATGCGCACCACGGTCTTAAATAGAGCGCTATGGGTACGAGCAGATTTCCAACGCCTAGTTGTGTTGCGTGGCGGGCTTGTGAAGCAATGTCAATTCCCAGCTGAGTTGCTCGACGGAAAAGACACGACATCAATTCAGAGCGCGGAGCAGTTGTCTGCTTGGGTGGATGCGAGAGGGCAGAAGGGGATGTCTATTACTCGCTATAAAGGGCTAGGCGAAATGAACCCGGAGCAGCTCTGGGAAACAACCTTAGATACGAGCAAGCGGCGGTTGCTGCGGGTTTCAATCCAGGACGCTATCGAAGCGGACGGCATTTTCTCCGTACTTATGGGTGACGAGGTAGAGCCTCGACGTAAGTTTATTGAGGATAATGCGTTGAAAATCAGGAACTTGGATATTTAACTCTCCCCTTTTTGGACCCATTTCACCCATACTGTTAACGGCACCAGTGCCAGGGGTCCCAAAAGGGGAGAGTTACAGGATTTGACTGCAACCAGTCAAATCCTGTACTTTTCGCAAGCTTTTTCAAGTTATTGATCAATGAAAGTGTAAGGTTCGTATGGCATCTGCTACTAAAATTCTCGAAACAATTCGTGCTCGTAAGCGCAACAAGTTACTGACCGCGCGCGTAAAGAAAGTGCGTCGTGACGCAAACAAGAAAGCTAGTCTCACCGACGATAGCCTGCGTAGGTTCGTAGCTGGTGCTTCAAAGAAGCCGCTAGCAAAGATCGCTGCACGAGAGCTTGCCAAGGAAGCTGCGAAGAAAGCAGCCGGCAAGTAGATAGCCGAAAGGGCGTGAAGCTAATTTTCGCAACCAGTAGCGAGCATAAATTCAGCGAGGCCTCGCGCGTATTTCCTGAGCTTTCCCGGGTTGATATCGATTTGCCTGAAATTCAAGCTGCAGATCACTCGATCGTCGTTAGCGCCAAGCTTGATGCGGCGGTAGCGGCACAATACGACCAGGTGCTGGTTGAGGACTCAGGACTGGCGCTTGAATGTTTACATGGGCTGCCTGGCCCGTTTACGAAGTTTTTTCTCGCAAAGCTTGGAGCAAATGGAATCTTCGACGTAGCCAGTAAGGTCGGAAACCTTCGCGCTTGCGCAGTGACGGTCGCAGCGTGCTCAATTAACGGACAAAAATTTCAAGCGCGCGGAGAGGTACACGGAACAATAGTAGCTCCGAGGGGTACGGGAGGATTCGGGTTCGATCCGATCTTTATGCCGGACGGGTTAAAAAAAACGTTCGCTGAACTAAGTAACGAAGATAAATGTGAGATCAGTCATCGCGGACGAGCGATGCAGAGTTTACGCAGCATTCTTAAGCAGGCGTTCGCAAACGAGCGATAAAATTAGCTCGATCTGCGGACTCGACATACCATCGTCGCCAACCGCTGCATGGCGCGAGTCAAATCTAAGAGAGCGCCCTTCAAAAATTATTAGTGTACGGTCGTTGAGCTCAAAACTTCCCAATCGCTCGACGATCGAGAAATCCTCACCAAACGTGTCTATCCCTAGCTCTTGTGCCGCAGCTCGCGGCTCATCTAGCGGAGAGAGATCTCTAATCGGAAACAAAGGCCCGTCATATGAACGAATGGCTACTGGAATATCGGCGCTATCGACTACGAAAAGAACTACACTACGTTTCATAGCCTCAGATCGGTATCAAACACCGGAGTGCTTCATACGCAAATTGGCTCGTTTCTAGGAGAATCGCCTACAATTTTGTGGGTTTTTTCCACCCTTTCTTTTCTACTTGTCGCCCGCGGGCTACCGCCAAGCTATCCGGCGAAACGTCCTTCGTGATCACTGAGCCAGCGCCCACCGTCGCATTCGCTCCGATCTTCACCGGCGCAACCAGTGATGTATTGCTACCGATAAATACACCATCTTCTAGAATGGTTTGGAATTTATTCTTTCCGTCGTAGTTACAAGTGATAGTGCCTGCGCCGATATTAACGTGATCACCAATAACTGTATCGCCGAGATAGGTGAGATGCGAAGCTTTAGAGTCAATCCCAAGTTTAGCATTTTTAGTTTCAACGAAATTACCCACCTTAACTTCTGCTGCCAAAACGGTGCCGGGTCTTAGGTGAGCAAACGGCCCGATTGCGCAATCAGCGCCTATCTGGGCGCTATCTGCACGGGTGCACCATTTAACAACGGTATTCTCACCGATGACGCAGTTTTCAAGCCTTGCATAACCCTCTATCGTCACTCCCTTTGCAACAACAGTTTTACCCAAAAGCTCAACGCCGAGCCCAATGTGAACTCCGGGCTCGACGATAGTTTCCGGTCCGATAAAACACTGCTCTGGGGAGGTAAATCGCACACTGATATTTTGTAACTCGACGATGCGATCTCGCATTAGCGCTCGTTCAACGAGTGCTAGGTCTTGCGGCGTATTCACTCCTTGTACCTCGTTATCATCGAGGATCGTAACGGTGCTGACCCGTTGCCCTTCGCTCACAGCACGCCCTACCACGTCGGTTAGATAGTATTCCTTTTGCGAATTGTTATCTTTAAGATCGTCTAATGCCGGTATCAAAAATGCAGCATCGACAACCATTACCCCGCTATTTAACTCATCGATCAGAACTTCAGCAGGGCTGCAGTCTCGCAGCTCTACGATCTTTAATACCTCACCCTTAGCATCCCGTATTATTCGCCCGTAACCGGTATGTTCCCGGGTTTTTAGGGTTAAAAAAGTTAACGTTGATTTGGTTTCGTGATGCTTATGTAAAAGCCCGCGTAGCGTAGCTTCCCGAAGTAGCGGAACGTCTCCGTATAAAATCAAAATTGAGGGCGCCGATTTTGGAATCGATCCGGTCGCGGATTTTACAGCATCACCAGTTCCACGCGGGGTTTCCTGGATTGCCACCTTTCCGAGAAACTTCATGCCGGCAAGAGATGCAGTGACCTCTTCGCGACCAGCGCCTACAACTACGGTGATATTTTCAGAGCGGGTGACCTTGGCAGCGGTC
>JBGSNS010000012.1:0-2702 GCA_041739515.1 Bdellovibrionota bacterium | reverse complement strand
TCGAAAAAAGTACCTGCAAAGTAGCGCACTAGACTGCGAAGCAACGCTTCGCGTTCCCAGGGGGCCGGGTTTTCAAATGAACTAAAGTCCAGGCTTCGTCATCGCCATTAAGTCGAGTACCCTCTCTAACTCCTGCTCCGGTAGCGCCTTTATCTCCTTAGCCACCTGTCGAACCGTCTTATCTTCAGCTAACGCCTGCTTAGCGATTTTGGCCGCCACGTCGTAACCGACTTTCGGAGCCAGAGACGTACAAGTGGCTAAGCTCTTTTCCGCAAAGTCTAAGCAGCGCTCAACATTCGCTTCGATGCCACTAACGCAACGATCAGTAAAATTAGTCGCTGCCGTGCTGAGCAGCTCGATAGATTCAAGGATGTTATGCGCGATAACCGGAAGCATCACGTTAAGTTCGAAGTTGCCGTGCTGACCGGCGCACGCGACCGCAGCATCGTTTCCTATTACGTGAGCTGACACCATCATAACCGATTCACAGATAACCGGATTTACTTTGGCCGGCATAATGCTTGACCCGGGTTGCGTCGCTGGAAGATCAATCTCTCCGATTGCGCAGCGTGGACCTGAGGAAAGCCATCTAATATCGTTAGCAATCTTCATTAGCGAAATCGCAACTGTTCTAAGTTGTCCGCTCATTTCGACGACTGCGTCGCGTGAGCCTTGCGCCTCAAAATGGTTACGAGCTTCCCTAAAATCTGTCCCGAGCATTTTATTAACCAATGCGATCGTCTTCTCTGCAAATTTAGGGTGAGTATTGAGCCCTGTACCGACGGCCGTTCCACCCAACGCTAAGTCTCGTAGCGAGTCCATTGAACGTTTAATGCGCTCTATTCCGAACTCAATTTGCGCTGCATATCCGGAAAACTCCTGCCCAAGCGTAATAGGGGTAGCGTCCTGTAGGTGTGTTCGGCCAGCTTTAAGCACCGTTGAAAACTTCGTGGAATTAGCTGCAAGCGCTTGGTGAAGTTTTTGCAGCGCCGGCAACAGCGATTGAGTGATCGCTTGATACGCTGCGACATGAATCGTTGTAGGGATCACGTCGTTTGAAGACTGCGACATGTTGACGTGATCGTTTGGATGAATTCGGCTCTTCTCTCCCCGTTTGCCTCCAAGTAGCTCAGCAGCACGGTTGGCTATGACCTCGTTTGCATTCATGTTCGTAGATGTACCGGAGCCGGTTTGAAAAATATCGACTACGAAATGTTCGAATAACGTACCGTCGATAACCTCCTCTGCGGCTTTTTCAATGACCGTCGCACTCTCTGCATCGAGTAGTCCAAGTTCTTGATTCGCTCTCGCAGCGCAAAGTTTTATGGTGCCGAGCATCGCTACGAATAACTGTGAGAAACGAAGTTTGCTAATTGGAAAATTTAGCGCAGCACGTTGAGTTTGGGCACCCCAGAGCGCCTCGCTAGGAACCGACATCTCTCCCATTGAATCCTTCTCGATGCGGCTCTGTTTGTTGGAATTACTCATGTTTTGATCCCCAAATTCATTAAGGAAAGTCGTTATCCTGCCGACTATTTCTACGACAGAGTGGGTCTAATCTCAACGTAAGTAGCGGGAAATACCAGGTATTAAGATACTTCATGGGGAATGAAGGCGGGAAAAAGAACGGGGAATCGGTAGAAAGTGGGGAAGCGCCCGCTCCGGGAGCTCGCGGTCCGATGAAGTTGGTGATGGCGCCGGATCGGCTGGTTTTGGCTGAAGCCCGCAAACTTGTAGCTGATCCAACTGTTAGGATCGAAGATCTTGCGGTTTGTATGGCTCAGGATCCCGTCCTGGTAGTCGAGTTGCTTAAGACTGCGAATGCCATGTTTTTTTCCGGCGGTCGCGCAGCGATTACCTCAGCTAAGACGTCGACTATCCGGTTGGGCAACACCGTATTGATCGAGATGCTCGATAAGCTCAAAGATCGTGAGCCGATCTCAGATCCAGACATTTCACACTGGTTTGAGGTGCATCGAGCTCGCAGTAGGAGAGCAGCGATCGTCGCTACTATTCTGGGCGAAGCAATGGCGCGCACCCTAGTGGAAGATTGCCAAGTAGCAAGCCTTTTGCAGTTTACTGGCGACATGCTAGCGGTGATGCATCTTGAGGATGACTACGTCCGGCTCGCGACCGACGTTGCGCGCGGAAGCATGAACTATCGACTTCTTAACGATCATCACTTCGATGTTGAACGGATGAATCTCTCCTATCTCACCAAGCAAGGGGTGCCGGAGGGAATTCTATTCGTGTTCGACCGTGAGGCTAGGCCGCGGCAAGCTGAGCGAGCGATCTTGCGCCCGATATGTTTCGCATCCTCCGAGTTCGTCGATGCTTTCGATTCCAATCGCCTTGAAAAATTCGCTCCTGGTAAGAACTTCCCACCAAAGAGTGCGATTCGAAGTCTAAACCTTAACGATCAGCAATATTTAAAGATCTACGAACGTATCGGAGAGTTTCTATTTTCGTTTAAGCTCTTGGAAGAGAAGCGCAAAAAGGCTGCTCCCCCGAATGTTGAAATTGAAGCGGGGAGTCTAGACGCTTCGGATCCAGAGCAGATCGAAGTCTCTGAATCAAAGACAGTGCCAGGCGCTACTCCGGTAGCACCGGCGGCACTTGCATCGTTGGACGACGAAATTAGCCAGCTATTATCCGGAGCTTTTAGCAAACCAGACTTCATCGAGCCTGAACCGGCACGACAG
>JBGSNS010000008.1:0-1845 GCA_041739515.1 Bdellovibrionota bacterium | reverse complement strand
TCAAATTTCGTGGGGATCACTCAGGGACGATCCCTGTTTAGTTAAATATCCTCTTCCTCGTCATCAACCAGGGTCCTCGGTGCGATATCCTCCTCGGATTCCGCCGCTTCGGCGACTGGTTCGACAGCCGGGAGAACAGCTCCACTACCTTCTGTAATCTGCGTCAGGACTGCTTTGACCGCCGCATGTCGCGCGCCTGGCAGCACTTTGGTGGCACCAGGAGCCTCGATCGGATTAGATGATGACGTATTAGCCTTTCTCTCCAGTTCCAATTGGTACTCATCGGGAATCAACCGCCCATCAGCAAGAATTAGAATCGCTGCTCCGAAAGCGTTCTCCAATTTACTTAGCTCAGATCGCTTATTGTTCAACAGATAGAGTGCTGGTCCAGGTGACATCCGCACTTTGGCTACAGAAACTGAGCCGGTAACAATGGCGGCTTGCAGTTTACGGAGGATCTCTAGCGCCACCAATTCAGGTGCGCGATGCGAGCCTACGCCGTGACAATGACTGCATTTCTGACGACTCTGGCTTGCTAGCGATGCGCGCAAACGCTGCCGACTCATCTCAAGCAGACCGAATTTCGAAAGTTTTCCAACCTCTACACGCGCCTTATCAGAAGCTACCGCCCCTTCAAGGCGATCCTCGACGTTTGTTCGATGGCGCCTGTCGAGCATATCGATAAAGTCGATTACGATCAGACCGCCCAAGTCTCGCAGACGCAATTGCCGTGCGATTTCTTCTGCAGCCTCCAGGTTCGTTCGATAGGCCGTCTCTTCAATATTACCACCGGCCGTAGCCTTGCCGGAGTTAACATCGATCGCAGTCAAAGCCTCGAGACTGTCTATCACCAAAGCTCCACCGGAAGGGAGCTGCACCTCTTTGTGCATCGTTATGTGAACTTGCTCCTCAATTCCTGCCGCAGCAAAAATCGGCATCTCGCCTTCATACAATTTTACGCGCGAACGATATCGCGGCATCACCTGACCCACGAACTCCTTTACGCGTGCATAAGTTCCGGGCTGGTCAATAAGAATTTCACGAATCTCAGGAGTAAAATAATCACGTACCACGCGAGTGGCGAGATCACTTTCTTTGTACAGAATCGTTGGGCATGACGCATCCTGTGCGTCCGCCATTATTCTCTCCCAAAGTTTCAATTGAAGCGCTAAGTCGCGGCTCAAGTCAGCTTCGGAGCGATCAAGCCCAGCGGTTCTGATAATTAGGCCAATACCCGACGGAAGCTCTAAATCTTGGGCCAACGTCTTCAGCCGTTGTCGCTGATCAGAATCAACGATTTTGCGTGAGACACCACCACGATCACTGCCTGGCATCAGCACTAAATATCTTCCGGGTAGGGATAGATACGTGGTCAAAGTAGCGCCCTTCATCTCGCGCTCTTCTTTTACCACTTGAACTACGATTTCCTGTCCAGCCTCAAGTAAGTCTTGGATGCGCTCGCGTCGCCCGCCGCCCGTATCGCCGCGCTGATTGCGGTAATATGCCGGATGTATATCGTTAATCTGAAGAAACCCATTTCGTTGAGACCCGATATCGACGAAAGCCGCTTGCAAACTCGGCTCCACTCGCACAATTTTTGCGCGATAGATATTACCCTTCAGCTTTTGCTGGACTTGAGATTCAATTTCTAGTTCAACGAGCTGATCGTCAGTCGTTATTGCTATGCGCCACTCTTCTGGATGAGCGGTGTTGATAAGCATTTTCTGTTCCATGGACTTGAGCGCCTCCTTCGTTGTGTGAATGAGGGTGTCCAAAAACAGGCGATGCGAGTGAACTCTTTATCACTAAGCTCGCTTCACGTTTGAATGGCGACGCAGCAACTCG
>JBGSNS010000268.1:0-10145 GCA_041739515.1 Bdellovibrionota bacterium | reverse complement strand
GGAACGATGCAGACGTCGCAGGGCGTTGGAATGCAGACGCTTGAAATGAATCTTAGAGAGCTTTGTGCTCGCAACGTAATTACTAGGGAAACCGCGATTGAGAAATCTGGTAATCCGGATCTCTTTAAAGAGCAGGACGCGGCAAAGAGGAAGTAGGGACGCATTCGGGGGAATAGTCTATGAGTTTTGAGATCACTAAGCTGCTGCAATTAATGGTGCAACACGATGCATCAGATCTTTATTTAACTTCTGAAGCACCACCACAATACCGGGTTAACGGTGTCCTGCGCCCGGCCGGAACGGTCGCATTGAAAGATACCGAGACGGAAGCGCTTGCCAATAGCATCATGAGCGATAAGCAACAGCGCGAGTTTCTTGCTTGTAATGAAATGAATTTAGCGTTGCATTACCCTGCTTTAGGGCGATTTCGCGTGAATGTTTTTCGTCAACGCGGCGCGGTTGGCGTTGTAATTCGTCAGATTAAAACAAAAATTCTTGGAGTGGATGATTTGGAGCTTCCCCAAGTGCTAAAGGAGATCTCACTTACGAAGCGAGGTCTGGTGTTAGTTGTAGGAGCTACAGGGTCTGGGAAATCTACCACCCTTGCAGCGATCGTGGACTATCGAAATCAGAACACCGCTGGACACATAATTACGATCGAAGATCCAATCGAGTTCGTGCATCTTCACAAGAAGTGTATCGTCACTCAACGTGAGGTTGGACTCGATACTGCCGATTTTCAGACGGCTCTAAAGAACTCATTGCGACAAGCACCAGATGTCATTCTGTTAGGTGAAATTCGCGATACGGAAACGATGGAAGCGGCGCTTACATTCGCTGAAACTGGACATCTGTGCTTGGCTACGTTGCATAGTAATAATGCTAACCAGGCGATGGAGCGCGTGATGAATTTCTTTCCCGCGGAGCGTCACGCCCAAATTTACCTACAGTTGAGTTTGAATTTACGCGGCATAGTCAGCCAGCGCATGGTGCGAACAGTTGATAACGGCCGAGTTGTCGCAGTCGAGGTACTTCTCGACAGCCCTCGAGTAAAGGATCTGATTCATAAAGCTCAGATCGCTGAACTAAAGGAGGCGATGGAGAAGAGCGTCAACTTAGGAATGCAGACATTTGATCAGGCGCTGTTCGAGCTCTATAAAAAAGGGCGAATAACCTTAGAAGAAGCGCTTAAGAACGCTGATAGTGCGAATAACCTTCGACTTCGAGTAAAACTCGAAGAAGAGGGCGGCTTCGATAAAGCCACAACGCTTAAACGCCAAGATGGCAGTGTTGAGGGGCCTGGGATGGGCTTCAAGGTCGACGGCTAGGCAACCTAGATAACAGGGCCAAAAATTCTCAGAAACCCACATGCCCATTTTTGTCCAGACGGGTTATCGTACCGCCGTATGGACGAGACTGTTAAATCCATAATTGATGGAATCACCCGTAATTTTGCTACCCCGCAGGTGGTAGCTGGACATCATTTCGCGGCGGAGTTTTTTGACTGTGCGCTATTAAAGTCCAGTGATTTGGCGAGACTCGCCGCTGCTGCGGTGGGACATGCAACGCAAGAATCATTCGATTGTGTAGTTGCTGTAGCGTATTCAGGAATTCTTTTCGGCTCAGCGGTGGCAGGTGGGCGGCAGATCAATATCCTTAAAACCGATCGTCAGATGTTCGGTGCTCCATTGAATGGACGGAAGGTCCTTATCGTCGATGATGTAATCAGCACCGGCGCTGTTGTGCAGGTTGCTGAGAATAAGGCGACCGCCCTTGGCGCCACTGTAGTCGGGTACTGCTGTATAGTGGATCGCTCTTCTGGATTGATTGGCTTCGGAAAAATGCCGATATACAGCGCGTATCAGCTAGCGTTGTCTAAGGCGGATACGGCATAATACCATCCGATTAGAAATGAACATTCCACAGCAATCACCAGCGATGACCCCCCAGCAGCGCACCCTTACGGAGCGAAGGGGACTGGATGCGTATAAGGAATTTTCGTTCGGTAAAGGTGGTACGTTTAGTTGGATTTATTTCGAAGCTACTCAGTTTTTTGCAGGGCTACCCGGACTTCTCGGCTACGGCTTTAGACTCATCACGTATCCTCCGATTTTTAGTTGTTGTGGATCTAAACCAGCTTTCGGAAAGGGAATTACCTTGCGACGCCCAACGCAGATAGCGCTTGGGGATCGAGTGATCGTTGACGACTATGCGAGTTTGGAAGTGCGTGGTGATACGGGTGCGATTAACCTGGGGGCTCGGTGCTCCATTGGGAGGCTTTCAACGATCGTGGCGAAAGATTCAACGATCTCAATCGCTCCTGGATGTAACGTAGGTAGTTACTGTCGAATCGCGAGTGAGTCCGGAATTACTCTCGGTGAAAGCGTATTAATAGGCGCGTATGCGTATATCGGAGCAGGAAATCATCAGCATGGCTCTGAAGGAAAGGGTGCTCTGATTGAGCAAGCGATGGAACGCAAAGGCGGAGTGAACATCGGAGCGCACGTTTGGATCGGTGCCGGTGCGATGATAATGGACGGAGTGTCTATAGGAGAGGGTGCAATCATCGGTGCTCAGAGTCTCGTGATGAAAGATGTTCCGGCTGGAGCAGTTGTAGTGGGGAGTCCAGCTCGAATTGTGAAAGGTGGGGAAGAATGATCGATTCACCTGAGGGCGATACGAAAAAGTCCGGATCTTCAATTCCTGCTATCGGGGATAGGCCGCTTTTGTCAATCTTTTCAGATGGTGCTCAGAAGCGAAAATTTATAACTCTTTGGGCCGTCATTTGTTTCTTGGTCCTAGGCGCTCTGTCTGGATCTTTTTGGATGCGCCTTAGAGACCGTTTCGTTGTTTCGCCGGGGGTTTCTGGAACGTATTCAGGTGCGATTGAGTTTGTTGATGGTAGTCAGACTCCTGTGTTGCTGGAGGTCGGGAAATCAATGCTGTTCGGAATTGTGCTTTCCCCTGGAGGGGTAGTTCATGAGCGTTCGATCGCGAGAACTGAAGCGCTGGTGTTGGATGCTCAAGGAGAGTCTATTACGTTACGGGGAAGACGTAACGAGTTTGATGAGTTTGTAGGAACAGCTGAGACGAGCGCTAAAAAACGCGGTCATTTCACGCTTGGACGCAGATTTGATCCGCGTGCCCTGACTCCCGAGATGGAACACGACGCTCGATCGTGGGTCCTGCTCCAAGCTGAGCGGGCTGTCTGGGACGAGAAGATTTCGAAAATTGATGCAATAAAAAATGTTAAACTCGAAGACATTGAGCGATTAAAAAATTTTGTAACCGACAAACCACGACTTCGCGCCGGTGCTGATGCCAAATATGCTCAGGTTGCAGAACAGTTGCAGGCGGCTAGAGATCAGCTAATCGTGCGTAAAGAGAAGGCTCAAAGACTAGCTGGATCGTTGGCATTGGCTCAAAGGGTTACTCCTTTTGGAAAACTCGTAACACTTGCGCGGGAGAGTAATGAGCGAGAACTGCGTTGGATCGAGTCGATGCTGCGCGTTGGTGATCGAGTTGGGCCAGCCGGCATAGACGATGAGGTTCGTCGTGGTATTGAAATACTAAATGCTCTGGCTGGTATACGGCGAGAATGGAATCGCATAGTCGAATTGGGAGGCGATCCCGATGCGTAGTCTCATGCTTTCAGTATTGGTCCACGTTTGTTGCGTATTTGCGTTTGTCCCTCTGATTGCTGGAGCGCAAACTACTCAACTAACCGTCATCCTTGAGTCCCCGGAAGAGTTAGATTTCTCTCCGCGAGAAGCTGTTATTATAGCTGGATTTGATACTGGTGAAATCAGTTCAGTAAGTGCAGCGGTCGTTCCCCCTCAGCGAATTGGCAAGGAATCTGCTGAGATTTCTCGTTGGTGGCTTGCGGCACCGGTCAGAATTCCAGTGGGTGCGCGATCGGTAACGTGGGTTACAAGAATCGTATCTCCAACGGGCGTGGTAACTTTCACGACGCCCAGAGATCGTTCCCTTCTAGAGGTCGACGGGGTTGAACAGCTACGAGCCGAAGTTAGGCAACTTTCGACTCAGACTAGTAACGCTGGAAAAGAGCTAGTGGCGCTTGAGAAGGATATGACTAGTTTGCGCAGAGAGGCGGAATTGATAGGAAATTTCGGAAGAATTATTGATGCCCAAGAGGAGCTTAGTCGTGTTGAGAGCGAGTTATCCCAACTCGCTGACCAATCTCTCTCAGTCGAGCAGTTTTTACAGAAGGCACAGAATTTTGCAGTTCCCGGTGGTCAGGTTGCACGCGAACAGCAGTTGATTCGTGAGATCCCGGTCATCGCTGAAGCTACTCAGAGAACGGAGCGAACGGAGTTGATGCGCAAAACATCTTCGGAACGTGAAGCCAAGCAGATGATGGTGGCGTTGGAAGCTGCACGTTCTCCGCAGGCACAACAGCCGGGATATTTAACAGGTCTAAAATCTGAGCTATCTCGTTTGATCGCTGTGCGAGAGCAGTTAGAAACGGCGCAATGAGAATCCCGGGACTACGTAAACCACCGAAAAGGATAGCACGGATCTCTGTAGAGGTGGGCAGGGATCTTATCAGCGATTGAGGCGTGGTATTCCGGTAGTTTAGACCAATGCAGGCCAGGCTTAACGTGATGCGCTGTATGGTAACCGAGGTTACCTGTAAAAATATTATACCAGCGGTTCATAATGTTATACGAAGCAGCGAAGTGATCTTCTGTATCAAGCCCCGCATGGTGATAATACGTTGCCCAGCACGTTGCGACGTAACCGATGATCATCGGCAAGGCAAAAATAAACAAAGCGTTAAACCAGCTGTAGAAGAACATTCCGGTTAGCAAAACGAGAACCAGAACTCCCATGCCGAAAAGTCCTTTGAGGTACTTTGGAAAACGGCTTCCTACTCCAATTGCAGTCGGATATCCGGTGACGGCTAATTTAGCTGTGTACTCTACGGTTCCCATTTGAGACCCGTCGGAGCGCATCCACTTAGATTCATCTTTCTCTTGGTCTAGATAATTAATGTGATGTCCGAGAACGTGATGCAAAACCCAAGCATTAGTCGTTATGCCGGTGTGAAATGTATAAACGATCTCAAGAAGTCTGTTTAGAATCGGCTGGTAGAAGGTGTGAAGGTGTTGATGGTGATGATTCCAGGAACAGATACAAACTTTTGGTATGATTCCTAGTACCATCCACGCTACCACGAGGTAGGGATTATGGACGAAGAAGAACACCACTAGGTCTAGGAAAAATAACGCCAAAATCCAAAGGGTGGGGGACCGATCCGCTTCGTATCGGAAAAATTCGCGTGAGGAACTACTCATCCCGAAGGCTTATCCCAGCTTTGAGAATGATGAAACTGGCAGAAATAAATTTCCTATCCCCCTGGGACCGCCGAGTGCCGCTAGGACCGCGGAGCGCCGCTCCGCAGATTTCACAACCCTTTTACCGCTTCGAATTTATCTGAAAAAAGTTGCATCGCCTTGCCTAGCGATCGAGGTTTAAAATAGCTTCTGCAAAGTACCGCAATAGACTGCGAGGCAGCGCCTCGCGTTCCCAGCGCCGTTCCAGGGGGCCTCGCCATACCCTGTCCAGTATGAAATAACTGCTTCGTGAACTCCGCAGAACCTAACGATATCGAGCAGTTAGCCCAAATGGTCGAACGGCTCGGAATGGTCGCACCCGCAGTAGTCTTACTTGAAGCTTGTAAGCCGCTTCATCGGTTGGCAGGTCACGCGTTCGATCTGATTCCTCAGAATTCTTCGTTGCTCGAACATCCTTTCTCGAAGCTCCTGAGAGATCGAGCGTGCGCTGAGGCGTTAATTGCTCGTCTTGAACGGGGAGGAGCTGCAGCATGAACGGTCTGGAACACGCCACGCCCGGAGCGCTATTGCTCTTGGCTATACTACTATCAGCACTTTTTTGGCCGAAACTATGGCGCTACCACCGTGATACCGTTGTGCTACGTCGCATTCCCGGCATCGATGCCATAGAAGCGGCGGTTGCCCGCGCAGCTGAGCTAGGTAGGCCAGCCTCATTTACTACGTCGCTGACAGCGCTTGGTCCGGTTCTGTACGGGTCGCTAGGGGTACTTCGCTTCGTTGCTCAAAAGTGTGCGCAATATCGAAATAGATTGTTACTTCCGCAGTCAGCTCCTGACGTTATGGCTGTATGCGACCAAGCGGTGGCTGATTCTTATCGCTCCGTTGGGAGGTTGAACGCTGTTAGGCCTGCGGACACAGTCTTTTTAACGGATACACAGTTTGCATTTGCGGCTGGCTACATGGGGCTTCTTCAACGTGAAAACGTAGGAGCTGCGTTTTTGTTCGGTGACTTTGCGGCGGAATCCTTAATTCTTGCTGAAGCTGGGCAAGCGGTTGACGCGATGCAGGTCGCTGCGACAACTAGCCCTGAGCAGGTGGCGTTTTTCGTGTGTGCTACAGATGCCACATTAATAGGCGAAGAGCTTTTTGCTGCCTCCGGTTACCTGGGTCGGGACGAGGAGGACATGAAGGCGCTTTTCGTACAAGACCGCGCCAAGCTAGCGTTGCTGGTGCTAGTCATTGTCGGGGTATTACTTGAAACCGGAGCTAGCATTTTTGGTTACGAGTCCGGACTTATTCAACGTGGATTGCAGTGGATGCCGTCATTTGGTGGGGCGATTGTAGCTTCATGATTCGGCTAGTTACTTTTCTCGGTGGATTTTATTTCTTTCTTGAGTTTCTGCTCCCGACTGAATTCTTCGGTTTTTCCTTCGCGCCTTACCATGAGTATATTACCAACGGCATTATAACTGTTGGTGTTGCGGCTATCGGCCTTGGGTTGATTAGCATTCTGCGGGTCCACGGAACTCGGATACTAAAGGTAAGTCCTGGATGGTTTCCAAGTACTTTGTTGCTGCTGTCGATGTTCGCGATGATTTTTGCGACCGGTAACGAGGCGATCTTAGATAGAAATGATGCAAAGCTCTATGAAAGAGCCGCTTTGCTGCGCGAATTTGCCACCCTCGTCGCAAAAGATGGCGGGACAGCTGAGTTAAGTGCTGAAGCGCGTACTACGATCGCGCTCGAAGCTGTTGAAACGTTCATTCAGGAACTTCCAACTTCCGCTGAACCGGAGGCAGATCAAAGCGCATTTCAAGAGCTCGTAGTAGCAAAAACCGAGCTGCAACGACGGATTGATTCCGGATCGCGTGAGACTTTACCAGGCGTTAACGAGGGGCTCGCTCAAGTTGCAACTGCATTGCGTGCCTATAAGACCACGGTTCGTGAAGCTTCCTCGAACCGCAAAGTTTATAATCTTCTCTATCAGGGTCTTTGGACTGCGTTAGCCGCTGCGATGTTTTCACTGTTGGGATTCTATATCGCTGCCGCTGCGTATCGAGCATTTCGAGTGCGCTCGGTTGAGTCAGCTCTCATGATGGGGGCTGCCGTTATCGTAATGCTTGGACAGATTCCGTTTGGCGTATGGCTTTACGAGGGATTACCAGCGTTACGATCATGGTTTCTGAGTGTTCCGAGCTCCGCCGCATTCCGCGCAATTCGTCTTGGTGCAGGTGTTGCCGCACTTCTAATGGCAATTCGGATGTGGCTCTGTCTTGACCGAAAGGGAGGTAAGGCATGATTCGCTCTTTGTTGCGCTTTATCGATGCACGCAGACTTATATTTATTTTAGTCCTTGTGACCTTAAGCTTGCCGTTGCTTCTGCGTTGGTCGGTGCCCCCGGTTCGCATGACCGCAGCTGAACTTCTATTTAATGAGATCGAGAAAATTCCGACTGATGTCCCGGGTAAAATAGTTTATCTGGCCCTTGATTACGGTCCAGGAACGAAAGCTGAGAGTGGATCGCAAGCTAAGGCGCTCATTGAGCATTTAATGCGAAGGCGAATAAAATTCCTGGTCACTGCTCAAGTGCTAGATGCAGCTCCGATTATCAATTCTATTCCCGACGAAGTAGCAGCCGGTTTGATGGAATTGTATCCAAACGAGAAATGGGAATACGGCATTGACTGGGTTAACATGGGCTACACCGCAGGTGCTGGACTAAACATCCAAAACGTCGCCAAAGCTGCGAGTATTCCTAATTTCTTTAAACGTGATGCACGCGGGAATAGTACCGCTGAAATCCCGCTATTTAATGGAGTTACATCTATCGAGTCAGTGTCGGCACTGATTCAAATCACAGCCTACGTAGGCACTCTTGAAAGTTATCTGCAGTTTTTTGCGAATGAAAAATATCGCCCGATATTTCTCCATGGATGCACTTCGATCGCTACGCCGCAGTCGTTTATCTATTTAGATTCCGGGCAAATTAAAGGGTTACTTGAAGGGATCGCAGGCGCTGCATGGTACGGCAAACTTTTAAGCGATAAATATCCGGATCGTCCCGTTGATGATTCAGTGGTTATCAACACTACGCTCGGAGTGGCGCATCTACTAGTAATTCTTCTTATCGTGGCTGGAAATTTTGTTGGAATTTTTGGCACCCGTGCGAGCAAGCGGAGGACGGACGTATGAGCACGGCATTAGCGATTACGATTCTTGCTGGAATCTCGACGCTTGCAATGTTGAGTTTTTTGGTGCGCGAGAATTCAATTTATCGCGCGTTTGAGCATATCTTTATCGGTCTTTCAGCGGGGCTTGGATTAGTCGTTACGGTGAGGGATTTTTTATATCCGAAGATTCTGATGCCGATGTTTGGATGGGACATCGTTGTGTTTCCGGACGGAACGATTAAAGACCCAGGTCATCCGCTTGCATGGATGTACGCAATTCCGCTTGCATTCGGGCTTCTTTACTACACGATGTATTTCCCTCGGTATAGTTGGATGGCCCGCTTAGTGATTGGATTTTCATTCGGCGCTGGTGGGGGATTAGCAATCAAGGGTTTCTTTAACGAAATTCTTCCTCAAGTTACCGCAAGTTTCAAACCACTCGTTGTCTTTGACGAGGGAACCATCGCATGGATGAGCTCGTTCAATAATACAGTTTTCGTTTTCACCCTATTGTGTACCATGGCGTATTTCTTCTTTACGTTTCGCAGAGGAGAAGCGCTGCGAGGGATCGCTGGCTCCGGCGGACGATGGCTCATGATGGTGTGTTTCGGAGCTTTCTTCGGATCCACAGTGATGGCGCGTATGGCGATATTAGTAGAGCGCCTTCAGTTTTTATTAATCGATTGGACGGACGCACTACTAAAGGTGGTGGGTTATGTTTGAGGTCACTGCGGATCCAAAATCTTTCAAGCGAGTACTAGTTACGGACTGTGGGAGCACAACCACAAAAGCCCTCCTCTTCGAATGCGATGCTGCCGGACGCTGGTTTACTTTGGCACGCGGAGAGGCCCCAACAACCGTGGAGGCACCGATCGCTGATGTTACGGTTGGTGCCATCAATGCATTCACAGAGATCGAAGAGATTTCCGGGATCAAACTTCTTGATCGTTCCTCTAAATCCGGTCCGTTTCTTTCTCGTAATGGAAATGATGGAAATGACGGAATTGATTTATATCTCTCTACCTCCTCTGCTGGTGGCGGATTGCAGATGCTTGTTGCAGGGGTTGCCTCGCAATATAGCGCTTCGAGCGCTGCGCGAGCCGCGCTTGGGGCAGGAGCAATCGTCATGGATACGATCGCTGCGGAAGATAAGCGAACAAGTCTTGAGTGGATCGACCGACTTCGCCACTTAAAACCTGACATTGTATTAATGGCTGGTGGCACCGATGGAGGTGCTGCCGAATACCCGATCGCGGTTGCGGAGATGTTGTTGCAAGCTCGACCACGTCCGCGTTTTGGTGCAACGATAAAGGTGCCGGTTATCTTTGCTGGCAACGCCGCCGTAGCGCATGAAATTACTGAGCTGTTACGTCCCATCGCTGATGTATCAGTAGTTCCGAATGTTCGTGCAGAATTAGACGAGGAACGTATCGGACCCGCTAGAGATGCTGTCCACGAGCTATTTCTCTCGCATGTAATGAGCCATGCTCCAGGCTACGGCAAACTCCTGACCTGGTCACCGTTTCCGATAATGCCAACGCCGGCAGCGGCAGGTGATATGGTGCAACGGTATGCTACGGCTAAGTCGATTTCGGTGCTTTGCGCGGATATTGGCGGTGCCACAACAGATGTGTTCTCGGTGTTTCCGGACGATGAA
>JBGSNS010000260.1:0-11767 GCA_041739515.1 Bdellovibrionota bacterium | reverse complement strand
TCTGCCATGCACGATAGCACAATACTTAAAGCCCGAGTCTTCGCTTACGATAAATTCGATTCTGCAAAGGGGTTGTTTAGACTGCGAGGCATCGCCTCGCGGTCCCAGGGGGTCACGTTCCCAGCCCACGCGCTAACCGGTTGGTTTTCCGAACGAAAATCCGCTGCGCTACCTTTTGCCGACGATCTCGCATAACTCCCCCTGAAGGTTTTCTCTTTTGCTTTCTAAGGTTGTCGTATGTCGTCAGGACCAGCTCTCGCTCAATCTATTCCGCCATCCCAGAATATTGCTCCTGAAATATCTCATGAATCTTCACTGCATTTGGTGAACGGACCAAACAGCGGGGAGGCGATCTCTGCTCTGGGGACTATGCGAGCCTTGGGTGATGATATGCGTGAAGCGGCGTCTTCTGCTCCCTTCTCCAGGACATCATTGAAGGGGTTACTCTCCGTGTTAAGCCTCGGATTAACTCCTTCTAATTCACCGTTGAGCGATAACTTCACGAGCCTCCAAGCCCGTCCGATAGCTGCCTAATCACATATAGCGCATTAGAATCATTCATCCCCTATTGGCTAGGAAATTTAGCGGGATTACGCTTATCGAGCCGTCTAAGAAAACTCTTGAATCGACCAGACAAGATAATTCCGTATGTCGTCATTTTCCTCACAACCCGGAGCTCCTCGTCTTCCGCAAACTCCCCATAATCCCCTTTCCGATGTCTCTTCGGCTTTCCCTCGACTAGCTGGAAGCGGTGGGCAACAACGGTATTCTTGCTATATCGATCCATCCGTGTCGGTTGAAGACAGGGTTGCTGCAACTTTCGCTGAGCTTCTAATTCATCCTGACAGAGAGCAGTTGATTCGCAGTTTTCTCGCACCGCTGCGAGCCAAACACGCACCGACTTACCAGCATTGTCTTAGAGTCGGACTTCTCGCACGAGAGATCGCAAGTCATGAAAAACTAGATCAGAAAGCACTTTTTTTCGCTGGGATAATGCATGACTGCGGCAAAGCTCTCTGCCCCGTTGGCCTGCTCGACAAAACTGATTGTTGGACCTCGGATGATAGTCACACGATGGAACAGCATGTTCCACACGGCCATTTATTGCTCGCGGGTAAATTCGATTTCACAGCTGATGTGATTGCGTTGCATCATAGCTTTCAAGAGCATCCGTACCCGCAAATCCCCATACCCCGGCTTCACTCATACGGCCGCGATACCGTCGAAAAGATTGAACGATGTGCACGAATTCTCGCGCTTGCGGATAGCTTCGACGCATTGCATCGGATCAATTGCCGACACAACGGCGGAGCTGAATTATCCGGAGATCAGATAGCAGAGCTGCTTGTTGCGTCGAATCAAGACGAGCAGGCCCTGATCGAGCGGCTATACGCTTCTAACGTATTTACTCGAGCGATATTCCCTTCATCAAAAATGCACTAGAACTCCCGGTCCTTGGAAAATTCCCGCTACTCTGGTACTCCAGAGATCGTACTGGGGTGGTTATTTATCTAACCTGAGATTCAATAGAGAGTGAAATTCGTCCTCTTGCGTTGGGAACCCATTGAACCTGATCCGGTTAATGCCGGCGTAGGGAGGGATATGCACTCTAATAATCTGCGAATTTTCGTGGCCGCATGCTGCGGTTTGATTCTCTTTGCTGAGGTCGGATTGGCTGATGATCAACAGCCTCCACTTGAAATTACCATAACCGACCCGCTCCCTGAGCGTTTCGATGAAACCTTGCCCGGATTAATTTCAGAGATCGACGCAAAGTCGAATCGGGAATCAGGATTCATTAGAACAGACTCTATTCTTGAGCGACTTCCGAACGTCACCTGGTCTGCTGGCACAAGTCGTCCACGATTTCTGTTCATTCGTGGCATAGGAGATTTGGATCAGTACGCAGGTTCAGGACTCCCAGCAGTTACAATTCTTAGCGACGGATTAAATCTTTCAGGGCTCGGACAAGGGCTTTCACTTTTCGATGCCCGCCTTACAAGAATCGAGCGTGGTCCCACCGGATTTTTTGGCGGTCCAAGTTCCCTTGCGGGTCTCGTAAGTTTTGAATCAGGAGTTTTAGATTTTGATCCACTCACTTCGGATTCGACCATCTTAGAATCGTCATTTGGTACTGGCGGTGTTCGTACTATCGCTGCACGCACTGCGTTTGGTGAAGCTGATAACTTTGGAACGATAACCGCTGAGCGCGCCCATCAAGACGGCTTCTTACGTAACGCGTATCTTGGACGCGCGGACACTAATCACTTAGATACTGCTACGGTAAAGGGAAGCTATACAAATAAATGGGGAGCTGGAAATTCACTTACCCTTAACGCTATCACTCGGCAAAATGACGACGGCTATGATGCGTTTACGATCGACAATACCCGTACGGTGCGCTCCGATAAACCCGGAGCAGACGACCTAGGATTGTTAGGCGGTGCAGCACGCTCAACGATGTTTATCGATCCTGATTTGCGATTGGATGCTGAAGTTTCATCTTTACGCGCGGAAAGTACTTATTCATACGATGGAGACTGGGGTAACGACGAGTTCTGGTTTCCATACGTCCCGTACGATTATTTTTCGATTACCGATCGCGATCGGCACCTTTCATCCGCATCCGGTAAACTAACATTCGGAAGCGAAGAAACCTTCATGGCTCAAGTTGGATTATTCGGCCAATGGCTAAGCGAAAGTACTTCACAGCTTGATTTTGCCGGAAACGACCCTTATCGCTCGCTGGATTCCGATTTTGACGACGACCGGTACGCTGTGCACGGGGCGGTCTCGTATCGCATAATTCCATCAGTGAGAACATGGTTTGCCACCCGCATCGAGCAGCAACGTGTTTCGCTAGATTCCGATCAACAATCCGAAAGTGAAACTTCGACCGCTCCGTTGTTTCAGCTAGGGATAGAGCATTTTACTTCACCACAAACGAGCGTTTTTCTCAAAGGTTCACGGGGTTGGCGCGGCGGAGGATTTAATGTCGGAGCAGCTATTCCACAAGAGCGAGTGTCGTACGATCCTGAGTATCTGACCGAAATTTCGATGGGTGTTAAACATGAGTTTCAAAATTCTGATGATTTCATAGAGCTCTCAGTTTTTCGTGCGTATCGATATGATCAACAAGTTCGCCTAGAGCTACAAACTGATCCAACCGATCCGCTCTCTTTTGTATACATTACCGATAACGCTGCGCGCGGCGATACTTTAGGGCTTGAAGCTACTTCAGCAATTCATTTGTCAAAGCAGCTATCGCTTAGCCCGTCGTTAGCGTTACTCGACTCATCTTTTTCCGATTTTGATGGTGGAAGAGAGGAGCTTCAGCACCGAGACACGGCGCTTTCCCCTAACTGGCGCGTCAACCTAGATGCTCGATACCAGATAACGTCACGCTGGTTTACCAAACTCGGAATTGTATCTACGGATCGATACTATTTTGACGATGCGAACGATGCTCAAAGTGCGAGCATTACGCTACTGAACGGTTCGTTTGGATACGAAGCTGGCCCTTGGTCGATCGTATTCTGGGGGCAGAATTTGTTGGACAAGCGGTATCCGGTGCGAGGATTCTTCTTCGGAAACGAACCGCCGGATTTCACACCAAAGCGTTACATTCAGCGCGGAGTACCGTTAAGCGGTGGCGTAACCGTGAGCTATTCATTCTAGAAGAATTTATGTCATCACCTACAGAAATCACTGCGGTGTTCTTAGCCTTTACCGCTGTCGTATTACAGTGGCGTGAGCACCCTGCCACCTGGTGGCTCGTGCTTGCAAGTTCAGTTCTCTACATAGAAGTTTTTCTCGGTGCAGGATTGGTGTGGGACGCAACGTTGCAGCTTTTCTTTATCGCCCTAGCGATCCGTGGGATTTTTTCCTGGCGCTCAGGAATAAACAAAGAAATCTCCCTGTCATTGTCTGTACAAACGGTGAAATTTCATCTCGTAGCCTTAGCCTTGGCAATCACCGCTACTGCGGCGCTCGGGCTTCTCTCCCTTGAGCTTCGTTCCATTCCACCACTCGTAGCGTTTTGTGATGCTGCGATATTCGTTTTTAGCCTTTTTGCTGTGTGGCTTACGGAGCGAAAAATCATCGAGTGTTGGATATACTGGATCGGGATAGATGTCCTCGCTTCAGCTCTCTATCTGAGCAGAGATTTGGTATTAACTTCAATACTTTACGCTCTCTACGTGCCACTAGCGATTATAGGGCTGCGTAGCTGGAAGGCGCGCTACACGGGCACTGCGATGCGGTAGTTTCATCGCCTCTCTCATGCTAAAACCGACATCCGCAATGAAAATCAGGTGCCTAAAATGGCCAAGGAAAAAACGTATGAGTACCCGTAGTATAATCGTCACCGGCGCAAATGGAGAAATTGGACGCGGCATCGTAGCCGAACTTTCAAAATCAAACGACGCTGAGATTTTGGCGCTTGATTTAAATTTTTCTTCTGAGCCGAGTTCCAAAAACGTCAAGCAAATCAAAGCTGATATTCTCGATTCACGAGCCTTGACTGAGATAACTAAAGATCGCTCCCTCGTTTCTATTTTTCATCTAGCAGCGTTGCTTTCATCGTCGGGCGAACGCGACCCGGAACGTGCTCATAAAGTAAACGTTGAAGGTTCACTAAATCTTCTTCAATTGGCGAGAGCGCACACCGAGCAGACAAAATTGCCGGTTAAATTTATCTTTCCTTCAACGATTGCGATTTACGGGCGATCACCTGAAACGCCGGCTCTCAACGTCATGGAAGAGCAGTTTTTGCTCCCAATCACTATGTACGGCGTCAACAAGTTATACGTCGAGCAATTGGGACGGTACTTTAAGTATCACTACCGATTGCTTGAGGGAGATCGTCCGCGAGTTGATTTTCGCTCCGTGAGACTCCCTGGAGTATTGTGTTCAGACACCGTTCCATCCGGTGGTACCAGCGATTACGGCCCCGAGATGGTTCACGCCGCAGCCCAAGGCCACGCGTATTCATGTTTCGTTCCGCCATCAGCTCAGCTCCCATTTATGGTAAAGCCTGATGCCGTAAGCGCTATAGTTGGAATCTCTAAAGCAGCGACGTTACCATTCGGAAACCCGGTCTATAACGTCACAGCGTTTTCACCAACTGCGCGTGAAATTGAGCTTGAAATTCGCAAGTACTATCCGAAATTCGAAGCCTCGTACGAGCCGCATCCCGGTCGCTCAGCGATCGTTGCAAGCTGGCCACAGTCGCTCGATGATTCACGTGCCCAGAAAGATTGGGGTTGGAAACCTCAATACGATTTCGCTTCAGCTTTTAAAGATTACCTGATCCCTGGAATCGCCAAGCGTTACGCACTCTAATTTTTTAGGAAGCACATGTTTGAATCAGCACGAAGTATCCTAGCCGCAGAAATCGAGGAGATCCGAAATAACGGGCTTTTTAAGAACGAGCGTGTGATCGAATCACCGCAATCAGCGAAAATCACGGTCAATGGCAAAAAGGTGCTCAACATGTGCGCCAATAACTATCTTGGGCTCGCTGACAATAAGGAGCTTGAACGCGCAGCTGCAGAAGCGATCGAGAACTTCGGATTGGGCATGGCATCAGTTCGATTTATTTGCGGAACGCAAACGATTCATAAAGAGCTAGAAAAGAAACTGTCAGAGTTTCATAAAACTGAAGATTCAATTCTTTACGCTTCTTGCTTCGACGCAAACGGCGGCCTCTTTGAAACGATTTTAGGCGAGAAAGACGCCGTCATTAGCGACAGTCTAAATCACGCCTCTATCATTGACGGCGTGCGTCTGTGCAAATCTAAACGGTACCGCTACGAGCATAATAATCTGACTGAGCTTGAGACCCATCTTAAGGATGCTAAAGCAAGCGGCTGTCCAAAAATTATGATCACCACCGACGGTGTATTTTCGATGGACGGCGATATCGCGCAGCTTAAAGAGATCTGCGATTTAGCTGAAGCGTACGGCGCTATGGTGCACGTCGATGAGTGTCATGCGACCGGATTTTTTGGACCAACGGGACGCGGCGCCACTGAGCACTGCGGTGTAATGGGACGTGTAGATATTATCACTTCAACGCTTGGCAAAGCGCTTGGTGGGTCAGTTGGAGGATTCACAACTGGACCGAAAGAAGTAATCACGATGCTTCGTCAACGCAGCAGACCGTATCTCTTCAGTAACTCGCTTCCCCCTGCCCTAGTTGGTGCAAGCCTTGCTTGTATCGATATGCTGTCAAAAACCACTGAGCTTCGCGACAGACTTGAGAGCAGCACGGGATATTTTCGCAAGCACATGACCGAAGCTGGATTTAACATTCGCCCCGGCACCCATCCGATAACGCCCATCATGCTTGGAGACGCAAAGCTTGCAAGCACCTTTGCTGATGAACTTCTAAAAGAAGGCCTCTACGTCATCGGATTTTCCTTCCCCGTAGTTCCAAAGGACAAGGCCCGCATTCGCGTGCAGGTCTCCGCCGCGCATTCCCGCGAAGATCTAGACTTCGCAATCGCCACCTTCACAAAGGTTGGGCGTAAACTTGGCGTATGTAAGTAGTGACCCGAATCACACTTTATCCTATCCTCATACTTCGTGACGCGGTATAATCGTCCCGAATTCTCTTGGAGCGTTCAGTTGTCATTAGTCGATAGAAAGTATTGCGAAGCAATAGACCGGATGACAGGTCAGCAGAAGGTGATGCGCACCGCTTCCCTTTTGCACTCGATTCAGCAGATGTTAACGATCAAAAATAAGAAACAATTTCCAAACGCAAGTAGTCGGGCAATACGAAAAAAAGTCGCAGAGGCTCTCTATCTATCAGATCCACAAGTCCAAAAGTTAATACAGAGGCTCAGTTAACGTGGTAGAGCCAAACGAACTTGGCGCGGTTTTATCTGAAATCGTTTCAATCTTAAACTCACATAGTATCGCCTTCCATATCACCGGAGGCCTCGCATCTTCGTTTTACGGCGAACCGCGATTAACTCAGGATATCGATATTGTGATTCGCATAGCGCCCGGCAAGTCATTAGATCAATTACTTGCAACACTGGCAGATCGTTTCATAGTCGATCCTCCCGCAGTGATCCAAGCTGTTTCTAGCAAACAGTTGTTTCAAGCGCTCCACGATGAAACCGCTATAAAGATTGATTTTCATGTTGGGGAAGCGATCGAAGGTGAGCTTTCAAGAAGCATCAAAGAGGAGATTTTGCCCGGAATTGTGGTCCCGCTAGTTTCCAAAGAAGATGCAATCCTCTCAAAGCTTCTTTGGATTGCAAAGGGAAGTCACAAAAGCCGACAGGATGTGGCGATGATGTTACGCGATAAGGCGACTATTAACTGGGATAAGCTTGAACACTCCGCATCGAAATTGGGAGTAGTCGAGATTTTGAATGAGATAAAACTAGCGAATGCTGGAAGCTAGGCTGGGAGCGCGAAGCGGTGCTTCGCAGTCTAGCGCAGTACTTTGCAGCAACTTTCTTCAAAAGCGGCTCGCTCGGACCAGTCGCTATTATTCTTTGGAGACCGCGCCTGCAAAGGGCTTGAGCCGACCCGACTACGCCATTTGGGCTACGTCGTTCAAGGCTGAGACGCGTCCACCTTCAAGGCTACGGCGGATAAGGCACCTCGCGTTCCTAGGGCACCTATCTCCTTACCACCACCCCACGCATCACCGCCATCTCACCAAGCTCCCCCGGATAACTCTCAACAGGTGCACGTATCCGCGTCACTTCCAACCTCTTCGGCACCATCCGCTCCAGCGTCTCCGGTAAAATCTTCGTTTCATTGCACATCAAGTAGATCTTTCCGTGCTCGGCCAACGAAGCCAACGCTAAATCAAGTAACGTCTTTATGCTCTCCGATAAATCAAATCGTTTACTTCCAGTAGTTCCAAAAGCTGGTGGATCAATAATAATCGTATCGAAACCTGCCGTATCACTGCCCTTCTCCCGCCGTCTGGCACACCGTTGCAGAACATCCAGCGCATCGTCTGTGAAATATTTAACCACCGTCTCCAGCTGCCCTTGCAACCCCGTATTCAACCCTGCATTCTCCTTAGCCCAATCGATCACGGACTGACTAATATCAACCTGGGTAACCTCTCGTGCGCCGCCAACTGCAGCAGCGATTCCAAGTGACCCTGTAAAACAAAAAAGATTTAAAACTCTTTTGTCTTTACTCTCCGCCACAAGCTCGCGCCGAATATCACGAGTATCAAGAAATATTCCGCCGCTTGCTGTCTTAAAAGGCTTTAATAATAAACTAACTCCATCGACGGCTACGGAGAGAGCTTGCGGTGGTGTACCAAACAAAACCTCCCCTCCCCGCTTCGTAGTTTCCTTCGGATCTATATCTCGATCCCACACGACTGCTGATTCGATTCCGATAGAACGCAGGCAGTCCGCTAATTCACTCCTACGACCACTCCAAACATTCGAATAGGTATGCACCAGGGCACAACTATCGAACCGATCTACGACTAAACCATTAAGTTCTCGGTGTGAACCAACGCCATTTACCAAACGAGCGGTTTGCTCAGGATGAATTCGAAGTGCAGAGGTTAAAAAATCGATAAATGTCATAAACGTTGATTCGCACGTTGGAGACCACAAGCTACGTTAAATCCATCGATCTATCTAGATTCTTGCCTTTTTGAGGGTTTTCATTGCTCCGCCTGAAGTGGATAGATCTCCGGCACCTTGCGCTCATCGACGCAAACGCTCTACCCATAACTTAGCAACGCAAATAGACGTTGACGCAACCCCTGACAAGGCATGGGTCAACCCAATCCAAAACAGCTCAGGTCCTATGCTTATTGCATACCAAAGACCGGAACCATCTTTGATCACCAAGCCGATTTCCCTAAGCCATGAGACGGCCTGGGTCTTCTCAGTTCTTACCATGCTCGCAGCTTGCGTGGACTTTCCGTAGAACAATAAGACGCTCACGCATGCCAGGGCGGTATCAATTCCCCGACTCGTTATCGTTTCCCCAAATGAAACCCCACCGATTACAAGCATGGACAGCACGAGAAAAAGCCCATTCATACAAAGTGCAAATCTAAGCAATCGCTTGGAAGAGCCTCGTGAATGCACGCTCATGATCCAGATTGTGGTAGTTGCCAATATGATCGCGGGAACTCTGCTGCCGATAAGAAACAGATCGATATACGAGCGAGTCAGCCCGGACATCGCAAACAGCGAAAATGCTGTAAAACTCCACAACTCACGAGTCGCTGAAAGTCCTTGGCAAATATCCTCCTCAGGAAGCATCCCAGCCTTCCATCTCGTGCGACGACGTAGGAGCTTTACAACCTGAGCAAGCAAACCTCCGCCTGAGGTAATTAAAAATGTTACGGCGGCGATGTAACCAGCTTCCATCAGGAGGTCCACCTTAGCGGTCAAACTTAGTCGGCGCTATCAGTGTTATTTTCGAAGCCAGCTTCATTCCATCTAGATTCTCAGTATTAATTCGACGAAACGTTAGTTTTCTTATCCAACTCTAACAATAGAACTCCGAACGATAATAAAAAAACGGGATAGACAAACCAAAATAAAGGCAAGTCGAATAGACTCCGCATAGTGGAAGCAACAAATCCGACCCAAAGCGCAAGCAATCCAATTCCGGCCAATAGTCGCAAATGGAACGAGTTTTTTTGAGATCTTGAAGGATCAATCAATCCCGCCAGAATGAATCCAATCGGTAGAAGTGCGATCGTCTGATCATACATGAACCCAAATGGGGCAAAGATCGGATTGAGCACACACGCTAACATAATCGCGTAAAGCCTTGCCTTAGGATGGCTTGCCCGCAACGTTTGGAATGAAATGACTGTCATTCCAAGTAGAGAAACTACGATCACTGGCCATTTAGCAATAATTCCAAATTTGGATGTCAAGCCTGCTCTTATCAGTGATGAGCCGGTCGAACCGATATAGTCAGTTGGCCAGGCCTCACGGCCTAACCACTTCCAGAAAATCCCAGGATTAATTAGTTCAGATAAAAATGTGGTTACGAGCAACATCGCAGCAGCGCCTAGGATAACCTTGAAACGCCGCTCGGCTAATATGACTAATGCCAACGCGATACATGGTAGAAAGGTGACGTGTGGCTTTAGAATACAAAGTGCCAAAATCGCACCAGCGATGAAATCTCGTCGTCGTTGAAAGAGAAGCAGTCCCATCGCAAAGCATCCCACGAGGATTGTAGACCATTGGCCTTTGATGGAACTGAGAACTACAATTGGACACAGAGCCATTCCTAGCGGAAATATTAGTGGCGAAGTTATTGAACGTCCTAACCTTAAAGAGGTTCCAATTAGTAAGACGATCGCAAAGGCGATAGTCGAAGCTGTGCTGAATAGCATAGGGAGATAGGCAAATGGCGCTGAAAACATCCATCCAATAGTCACGAATAGAATTGGGGGATTCCAAACTGGCGCAGTCCCGGTAAAAGATGGATCAAGGAGTTTTCGCCAAGCGACTAATTCAGCTGCACTATACGGGTCGCCTCCAGACAAGAACAACTGTTGTGCCGTGGCATACGATGTGAGATCTGCATTGCCTCTCCAATGACCAGCTCCAAAGGCCGCAAACAACATCAACTGCAGCGCAATTAACAGCACAAAATTTATCACGATCTGATTGCGCTCTCTGGATCGCCTGCTTGCTACGCCCTTCACTGAGCTCATCTCTAAATCTCCGAATCGACTGCAAACTCTCTCGCTAGACTAAATCGCATGGCTTCATGCCTTAGAACTGAGTTCAAAAAGCCTTACGTCAAGAAACGGCGAATAACAAACATGAATTCAGCATGCTAACGCCGCTTTGATTCTTTAGGATACGATTCGTCTAGCATTCCATCAAGCATCATGTCGAACGAAGTATCCTCCTACGTCCACCTGCTCACTACCACGCTGATGAATATCCATCGTCTGAACCATTCCAGTTTCAGATTATAGAAGATATGAGATATCCAACGATTCAAGGTTTACATCAGTAAAGTGAGATTCATGGACACCAAGAGTACGTTAGAAATATCTCAAGGAAGCAGACGTATGGTGCGTGGCCTAGCAACTACCCAAATTAAAGCTATGTATCCGTCTTCACAGATGTTGGCAGAGTCGTTGCGAATTTACGCGGGAAGTTCCTGAGACGCTACGCATCTTAATGGGTGGAGTGGAACATACGAGTTCGAATCTTTCCAAACGTCCGGCTTCCGAAAATACCCACACTGATCCGGGCCAGTCGGGCTAAGTTCCAAACGTCGCAACCAAGCAGTGGCACCAATCAACAAAATAGGATGAAGCGGGAGAAGAAACCGACCATGCATAACGACCCAAGAGAGCGCCGTCGTAGTAAACAGACAAACTAATACTGCAAGGATCAGGATACATGCTCGCCGCTCCGCCCAAATCAATAGGCTCATCATACTAAGCACAAGAATCAAATGCTGAAACGGGTTGGCAAATAAATACGCAAGCGAGAAAATCTTCTTAAATGTAAGAAGCGGAATCTTATCCAAGTTCTCATCGATCCATGCCCGAGCTGCGGATTGTCTACTCACTGCGAGCCGCAACTCGTGGGCAAGACCCGGATAACTCGAGCTAACGTTGGGGAAGCGATCGAAGGTGAGCTTTCAAGAAGCAACAAAGAGGAGATTTTGCCCGGAATTGTGGTCCCGCTAGTTTCCAAAGAAGATGCAATCCTCTCAAAGCTTCTTTGGATTGCAAAGGGAAGTCACAAAAGCCGACAGGATGTGGCGATGATGT
>JBGSNS010000252.1:0-4404 GCA_041739515.1 Bdellovibrionota bacterium | reverse complement strand
CTACAAGCCTTGAGGACCCCCTTGCCGCCGAAACGTGTCTGATCACCGTCTCTCAACTCTAGCGCCTCGAACTCCCCGGTCGAAGCGCCGGATGGCACGGCGGCCTCGCCGATCGTTCCATCGTGCAGGATGACGCGCGCCTTAACCGTTGGAAATCCGCGTGAATCTAGGATCTCATACGCTTCAATCGAGGTAATTTCGTGTGCTTGCATGGGGGCACAATAAACAGACTAGTTCTGCGGAGCAAGATTCAGCTATAGTGGGGCGGATGTCAGCTAAGATAGCGTTTATCGTTTTGGTTGGTGCGCTGGTAGCCTCCACCGCGTCGCTCTTCACTTCCGGGAGCTTTACTACTCTCAGCTCCCTAAAACGCTCAATAATCGCCGAGGAGCTTGCGAATCAACGCAGGGTCAATAAGGTGCTTGGGCTTCGGTCTGAGATCGATGGGTTAATGCATGATAATCGTGTCTTGGAGCGAGCCGCTCGAAACGAGCTTGGACTTGCGCGCCCAAATGAGCTTATCTTCTTCTTCGATGACGCAAAGAAGCGGTAAAGAGCGGTACGCTAAAGGATCCGAGTATTCGGCTTATGCGGCGCGTGAAAATTCGCGATCAACTTTTCGTCCGAAGGCGCAGCCCAAAATCGTCAAAGACTTACTGCGATCGACGTTGTCTCGGTTCGGTATTGAAAACCAAGTTTCTAAGTATCAGTTCGTGTTGGAATGGGAAAAGATCGTAGGCCCAGAGATCGCCAGTCGATCAAAGCCGCACGCGCTTGAACGCGGAGTCTTAGTTGTGCGCGTGGTGAATAGCGAATGGGCTCAGGAACTAGCATTTCAAAAAGAATTAATTCTGTCGCGACTTGCAAAATACTCGTTGGTCGCTGGTGATACTGAAACTGCCCGAGTGACCGATATTCGATTCGTGGTTGGGGCGAGGTAGTGCCCCCTGAAAACGCGAAGCCCTGGGACCGCGAAGTGCCACTTCGCAGTCTAGTGCAAATCTTGCCGTAGATATCGTTAAACCATGCTCTCTAAGAATCAAAGCCCGGCTTCCCAATTGATAAATATGCAGCTGCAAAGTGAATGATTAGACTGCGAAGGTGGCCCTTCGCGGTCCCAGATTGTCTATTTTAACACTTCCACTTTTTGCACGTAAAAAAGCTCGCCGGATTTAGGCCCCGTATCATCTCTAGTTAGCGAGCTCTCCCACGACCAGCCATCTTCCGACTCGGCACGTACCAACTGTCCGGAGAGTTTAACTAATTGACCAACTGATATCCGTTCAAGCTGCCCTGCGATCTCAGCATCAGCGGGAATGACGTGATTATTTGAGAGGTGAGTGTCGATCGTTTCACGGGAGACGCGCAAATCGGTATCCACCCAACGCAAATAGCGAAGAGAAAGATTAAACTGCATCTGATCTATAATTACCTGGTCCGATACAACGCCCCATCCAAGTGCGATATCCATCGGAGAGACTTCGGCCTCTGCTCCAAGCCAGTACGAGTTTCTAGCAAGCACGCGCGCTGAGATCGAATACTCCGCTAACGGAGTGATCTTAAAACCCTTAATCTCAAATGGAGTCGCTTGGGTGCTTGCTTGTAGCGGTGCTTCTTTAGCGATGATTCCAGGTTGATGGCGGGGGACCGATCCGGAAAATCCCAAGACGTTTACCGTTACTAATAATCCTGCGATCGCTAGAAAACTGCGCATGTTATCGTCTATCGTCGGGAACGGGGAAGAAATTAACGATTCGGCGCGTTTTTACTGAAGAAAAGCAGCTCTGTTTTTCCGTAAGTCCGATCGTCCACGAGCCTAAAATCAGAGAACGTCATGTTGTCGTTTTCTGACGGATCGATCTGAACTACGATTAAGCCACCGGGTGCCACGACCTGTGGCTTTCCCGCAATGCGCATCAAGGCTTGGTTCCATAACCCCTTGTATTGCGGTGGCGCTACGAAGACGATGTCGAACTCACGATCCGTTTTTTCTAAGTACAAAAAAGTATCGGTTTGGCGAACTTCCGCTTTGTCGCTGAGTTTGCACGCTTCAAGATTTTCTTTGATCGTTTTGGCGGCGGCAGGAACGATGTCGACGAATACGCAATGCCCTGCACCTTGGCTTAGCGCCTCGATCCCAATTGAACCTGCACCTGCAAACATGTCGTAAACTCGAGCGCCCTCAATTTGAGGTCGCAGAGTATCGAACATCGCCGTTTTGACCCTATCAAGAATCGGTCTGGTAGAATCACCAGGAACAGCCTTCAATGTTCGTCCGCGGGCGGAGCCGGAAATTACTCGCATAACTTTATGAACTTAACGATATACTAACCGCGTCAGGACATAAATCCTTGACTCCTAGTTGAGCCTAAAATGCCGTGTTTTAGCGAATGATCGCGCTGTGCCTCTTCGGCTTCGACGCATCGGTGCGAGAAACTCGAGCGTTATCGCGCAACTCATCGCTTGCAGCCTCGATTACCGCATCATGCTGCGGTATCAGAGCTGGGAGAAGGCGAAATCTAAATATCAGCACTACCGTGCGCGACGCGTTCCGAATTTAGCTTGATTACTGGAGCTCCTTTAGATAACAATTTAGCCGCCTAGAGTGTTACCCATGTCTTGGCACTATTCTGTTACCCATGTCTGGGTCTGCACCTCGCATTTAACCGAATGCTCGGGGGCCACCCTAACTTTTCGCGATTTTTGCGGTCCTTTCGTTGAGTTAACCCGTCGGACAGGAAGAGTTCGCGACGACCTTGCGGCGAGGAATGCGACATAGAGCAAGTCAACAGCCATAACTTTACCAGTTACAGCAGAAACAATATTTATTGGTTCGTACCTATGAAGCATTGTGAATTAATCAAGCGACTAACGCATCAAAGCACTTGGCGATTGTGCGGACTGGCGATTATTACCTTGGGAATCTCCCTCGGCTACTATTTGAGACGCCAAACACGCGCGATGAATGAATTCTCAGGTCGAGATCCGAAGATTTCTGAGGGCCCGATCACAATCATTCTCCTGCTGTTGTACGCTTCTGCCGGTCTCCAGGTGCTGGGATACTTCTCTAATACTAGTCGCCAGTGGGAGGGACTTGTTAGCTTCATTCACGTGATCGCGGGAATGCTGATAATTCTCTGGGGATTCATGGCGAGTAAGCGCTTGAATCAAGCGTGCAACTTCTCTAAGCAGGATTCTGAGTCATTAAAGTCCGTGTGGACTCTATTTCTGACTCCTATTTATTTTAACTATAAGGTGAACACCCTAAGTAATCTTCCAGCGAAAGCGCCCAGTTTAGAGGGCAATCTAAGCAACGTATCTTAGCTTCCTAATACCTCCACGACTAAGCGGGGGAAAATCGGGACGATCCCTGAGAGATTCCCACGAACTCTCGATTTAATTCCCCTTGTATTACCTCCGTGTACTCCGCGTCCTCCGTGTTAAAAAGAAAGGCTAGAATATGCGATAGTCTATCGGAGTGCGCTCTATTTGGTCTTAACACGGAGTACACGGAGAAATGCCAATAAACTCGTAAAATCTATCAGTATTCGATCCCTTGATTGTGAGCCAAGCTCGCTAAGTACTCGCCTATGCTATTTTTAATAGATACTTTCGTGGGGATTCGTCAGGGACGATCCTAGTTAAAGAAAAATATATAGGATCGTCCCAGTTTTGTTACGACCAGCCATCTTCCGAATCAGCACGTACCAACTGTCCGGAGAGTTTAACTAATTGACCAGCGGTTAACGCGGCTTTTTGCGGAGCGGCTGTTGTCCGCGCTGCGCAAGGCGGATCTAATTACCGATTCAGTAGTAGCTCAGATCTTATCGCAGCAGCATAGCGGCTTCTCTGTGTGGCTCGGAGAGCCGTTTTGCGACGCTGAGAGTTCGCGGTTTGTTGCGCGCTATATTGAGCGCGGACCGGTAGCGCTTGAGAAGTTATCGGTAAGCGGTGCAACCGTAACGTACTGCACGAAAGACGGTGCGCTGCACGAGTTTGACCCGCTAGAGTTTTTAGCACTACTAACAAGTGATATTCCGGATACCTACGAGTCGATGACTAGGTACTACGGGTGGTATTCGTGCCGGGCGCGCGGTGAGCGCAAGAAGAAGCTTGCCAAGCAGAATGCGGCGATTGTGGCTCCAATTCCTGAACCACGCATTGCACCCTCGTCCTCGTGGGCTGCGTGTATTAAGCGAATCTACGAAATCGATCCGCTTGAATGCCCAAAGTGCCAAGCAAAGATGCGAATCGTAGCGTTTATGCACGACCTGATAGCGATAGCCAACATCACACGCTCGCTCGGGCTTCCGGATTTTACCGCACCGCCAAAAATCCCGCGCCGTAGCAGTCTCAGTAAGAGGGCAGGGGAGGAGCCAGAGCTATGCGTTGATGAAATACATA
>JBGSNS010000257.1:0-40586 GCA_041739515.1 Bdellovibrionota bacterium | reverse complement strand
TTCTAGCGGGTCGAGCCTACAGTTATCATCTATATCCATTAATCGCAGAGGAACTTGGAGACATGTTCAATCTCGATGGTTATCTCAGCTACGGTGGAATGCCTAAAATCTGGGGAATTGCATCGGCAGAAGAGCGCGTACTCTATCTGAGAAGCTATGTTAGCACTTATCTAAAGGAAGAGATTGCGGCGGAGCAAATCGTTCGGAAGTTAGAACCGTTTGCAAAGTTTCTTCAGATTGCGGCCCAATCGAGTGGAAAAATTATAAATTTTTCGAATATTGCACGGGATGTAGGGGTTGCTGATCATACGGTTAAGACTTATTTCCAGATCCTCGAAGATACGCTGATTGGTCACGTTCTTCCCGCTTTCAGCGAGTCAATCCGCAAAGCACAAGGTCAGTCGCCAAAGTTCTATTTTTTCGACACCGGTGTCTTACGTGCCTTGCTGCGACAAATTGATCAACCGCTCACGGATCAGAACTACAATTACGGTATTTTATTTGAGCATTTCGTTATCAATGAATTAAAACGAACAGCTGAATATAAAGGCCGCGACTATCAGTTTTCGTTTCTTCGAACCTCAACCGACAAAGAACTAGATTTGATTATCGATAGACCAGGGTTACCACGCGCGGTTGTAGAGATTAAATCCACTCTCAATATTAGAGAGAGTGATGTCGCTGTGACAAATAAACTTGGATCAGAGATCCCAAGCTCTAGACTTTACTGTCTATCTCGCGATCCTGTGCGAAAAACATTCGGAGCTGTCGATGCGTATTACTGGCGCGACGGCCTCGCCGCCATAGTGGAGTAAACGGTTGATTAAGCGAAAAAATGCTTGGGATCCAGGATCAAGCCCCTGGTTTGCGAAGCGAAGGGCCGAGCGGCGAGCTGAAAATGCCGAGCGGCGAGCTGAAATTAAGGAACCGATTACAAACAATTTGAAATTCGATGGGGTCCAGGGATTCCCCTGGCCGTTATTCGAATCTTGGCGTTAGCCAAGTTCGAATAGGGATAATATGGACCCAAACGGGCTCGAACCGTTGACCCCAACACTGCCAGCGTTGTGCTCTACCAACTGAGCTATGGGCCCAAAAAAACTTCCCCACTAGAAGTAGCTAAAGCGTCGCGTAAAGTCTAGTTCACCGCAACGAGTCGGGCTGACAAGATTGCTCGCCCTTCGGGCTACCAATCCAGATTTGCCCCTTTATCGGTTCAAATCTTGTCAGCCAAAAGTCGGACAGTTCTCTCATTTAAACAGATCGGGCTGACAAGATTTGAACTTGCGACCTCTCCCACCCCAAGGGAACGCGCTACCAGTCTGCGCTACAGCCCGACCGAGGGCTGTTATAAGCGTAAATTCGATTTCGGTAAAAGGTTTGTGATTGTACGCTGCTAAATGCCTTGTCTTTTGATAAGGCTATGCATTCAATGGGCGATGAATCCGGTGATTCTACGAAAGATTATAACTCGCCTGAAAGCTGGGCGATCGCTCGTACCTATTCCACCCTTTTAACCCCGGTTCCGTATTCAGTTGCCTCCGGTGTCGCTGCCTTGTGGGCTGAGCACAGTCGACAACAAGAGAATCCTGGTTCACCGATAAGTCCTAGCGTTTACTCGGCGCTGCGACTCTTTGCCCAAAGCACGAAACTTAAGCTACCAATCTATTTTGCGGCCACAACTTTGTATCCGGAGAAAGTATCGGAGCTTCAGGAGGATGATGCGGTAAAATCGATGCTGCATATTCTTGGACCCGGACTCTTCGCAGCATTTCTTTCCTTAGTTTTCCTCCATCGCCGCTTAAATAAAATTATGGAACCTGAGGCTTGGGCAAACATGTCTAAGGAGATGGTTTTGAATATGGAACTTGGCTTTCTAATCGGCTCAGCGGTTCCAAGGCTTGGGCCAGCTGGAGGAACCATCGCCGCTGGAATCCGCTACACGGCATTTTGTACCATGATGTTGAGAACGCCGGATCAATTTAAAAAATATCGTGTCGCCAAGAAACGCCAGCTCGACATAGATTATGAACATTCGGTGTGGGGATGCGATCACTCCCAGATTTCTGCCTACACTCTCAAAGAGCTCGGGCTGTCGCTTGATCTTCGTAAAAATGCTCACGCTCTACGACAACTTGATGACGACCAGATGTGTGAACTTACCGGAGAGCTTGCTACGTGGAGAGCTGCGCTGCGATTCGTCGATGCTATCAAGCATGGACAGGACCTTAAGAAGCACGCAGGCGATCTTAAGTTGTCTGAGGAAGAGCTAGCCGATTTAACTTCCAAAACAGAGGAGTTATTCTCTGGAAAGTCCCGTTTTGGCTGGATGTTTCATAAAGCACTTGAGAAGCCAAATGACGAGGCTGCTGAGGGTTAAAAAATTAGGCAAAACTCGGACCGCGGACCGCCGGTCCGCACGATCGCTTGGTAGAGTTCGATCAAGCGGACCGGCGGTCCCATTAGGTCCCATTACGATACAAATAACGAGTTCTCACCGGTGCTTGGGCATAAGCCGTATCGAGCGCCTAATTCTAAAAACATGCGAACGGATTTCTCTCCATCATCGCCGATATCAACGGTGCGCTCATTAACGTACCAGCCAACGAACTTGTCAGCGTCGCCACGTGAAAGTCCACGCCCGTAACTAAGCGCATAATCGAGCGCCTTCTCTCGGTTCGCCAAACTGTATTCGATAGTGCCCTTGAGTACCGTCGCTGTTGCAGCGATCGCAGCACTCCCCAGAGAGCGTTTTGCAATATTGACCCCGAGAGGCAGTGGTAGACCTTCTGTTTTTTTCCACCACCATTCGCCAAGATCGAGCACGCACACCAAACCCATCGCACCGTGAGTGATTTGACCTTCGTGAATGATAACTCCGCAATCAACCGAACCATTCTTTACCGCGTGCTGAACTTCATCGAATCCCATTTGCACCAACTCTGCGTCAATGCCCGCCTCAGTCAGATAGATGCGCAGCGCAAGCGTTGCTGAGGTCATCGGTCCCGGTACAGCAACTCTACGTTTAACTCCATCGGTCAGATCCAACCCCTTAGTAGCGACCAATCGCGGCCCGTAGTCAGCACCGCCCATCGATGCACCTGAACGAAGCATGACGTAGTCCTTTGCGATGTATGAGAAGGCGTGCACTGAAACAGCTGTGCAATCTATTTCGCCGCGTTTAGCGCGCTGATTGAGCGTCTCGATATCAGAGAGCTTATGGCTAAACGTATATCCCGGATACTGAATCGCGCCACTTGTGAGGCCATAAAACATAAAGGCATCGTCCGCATCTGGAGAATGATAAATTGTAATCTCGGTAGCGGATGTTGTTTGGGTGTCTGACGATGTTTGCATCCCCTTCTCTTATCAAGAGCTGCGATGCGAATCAAAAATCCTAGCAAAATAGCTAGTTTTGGCACCAAACCAGAGCTCTGATATGGTCTCCAGGTGAGTACGACCCCCAACAGTCAGTCATTTTTAGAGGCTAATCGCTCCGATTCGGTCCTCTCGGAGATCGAGTCCCTGATCGATGACGGTGCTAGCATTACGCGTGATCATGCCACGTACCTATGGAATCGCGCGCCGCTTCATGAGCTTGCTCGTTTGGCGATGAAGGTTAGGTATCGCCTGCATCCGGGAAATACAGTTTCTTTTCTGATAGATCGAAATATCAACTACACAAACGTTTGTAACTCGGATTGTTCGTTCTGCGGTTTTTATCGACGTACATCTTCACACCCCGAAGCGTACACACTCTCTAAAGAGATAATCGGTGAAAAACTTAGAGAGTTGGTGGCGCTGGGAGGCACGAGAGTATTACTTCAGGGAGGGCACAACGACGAGCTACCGTTTGAGTTTTATGTCGATTTAATTTCATGGATTCATCAAACGTTTCCGACGATCGAGATCAATTCCTTCTCACCATCCGAAGTCCAACAGATGAAAAAGGTATCCGGATTATCGTATTTGGAGATCCTTAAAACTCTTAAAGATGCAGGCATGCGAAGTTTGCCTGGCGGCGGAGCAGAGATCTTGGATGACGAGATTCGCCAACGAGTTAGTCCTAAAAAAATATCCGCTGACGAGTGGATTGCAGTAATGGAGGTCGCCCACTCGATCGGTTTATCTACTACCTCCACGATGGTGATCGGATTCGGTGAATCTTTTGAGAACCGCCTAAATCACTTCGATAAAATTCGAGGCGCGCAGTTGCGTTCATTGAGTTCTGGCGGAGCGGGATTCTGTGCTCATATTTCATGGCCTCTTCAGCATAGTGAAGCAACCAGCATGGGGCGTAGCAGGCATGCTGCTAAGTACGGTGCTTCAGCGTATGAGTACCTGCGTCACACGGCGATTGCTCGTATATATCTAGACAACGTTCCACATGCACAATCCAGCTGGCCTACGTTAGGAATCGAAACTGGAGCGATCGCTTTGCATTTCGGTTGTGATGATATTGGCAGCACGATGATGGAGGAGAATGTGGTATCCAAGGCGGGTGCGCTAACGGCACAGACTTGGTCGATGAGCCCGGAGCAGTTGATGACTGCGATTAGCGATTCGGGATTTATCCCAGCGCAAAGAGATAGTTCGTTCCAAATAATTAGGAGATTCGAATCGTGAAGCGAGCGTTGACGGGCATCAGAGCGACTGGGGATTTGCACATCGGGAACTTTTTGGGTGCGATCAAACCAGCCATTGGACTGCAGGAGTCTTTCACTTGTCAGTTCTTTATCGCTGACCTACATGCACTTACAAATTTTCGCGATCCAAAGAAGCTTGCAGGAAATACTCTAGATCAAGTGGCTACATGGCTAGCCGCTGGATTCGATGCGAAACGGCACTTCATGTATCGACAGTCAGACGTTCCACTTGTGACGGAGCTTGCATGGTACTTAAGCTGCGTAACCGGCGTAGGACTTCTTGAGAAAGGAACTTCGTACAAAGACGCACTCGCTAAGAATAAGGACGTCAATCACGCGATTTTAGCTTATCCAGTTTTAATGGCAGCGGATATTTTGCTTTACGATGCAGACGTAGTCCCAGTTGGAAAAGATCAGAAGCAACACGTTGAGATGGCTCGCGATATGGCGGGATCGTTTAACGCTGTATTCGGCGAAGCGCTTTTGCGTCCACCGCAGCCTCATATTTCTGAAAATGTAATGCTTATCCCAGGTCTCGACGGACAGAAAATGAGTAAGTCGTACGGAAATACGATTCCTGTGGCGTCTACCGCTGCGCAGCTTAAGAAACTTATAATGTCGATTCCGACCGATTCTACACCGCTAGAGGCCCCCAAAACGTTGGACGGCAGCCTCGTTGGGCAATTTTTCTCACTCTTTGGGAGCGAAGCGCAGTACTCGGATTTATCAAATCGCTTGGCTACGGGTGGACTTGGTTGGGGTCACGCCAAGGCCGAATTAGTAGAGCTTATGGAAGGCAGTTTGAAGCCAATGCGGGAGCGTTTCACTGAATTTAGAGCTGATGAAGCTGCCCTTGAACGGATTTTGGAAGAGGGGGCTTCTAAAGCTCGCGCAATCGCTTACCCAGTGCTCGATCGAGTTCGAGCGGGAGTCGGCCTAAACAGAGCCTCGCGAGGGTAGTATCTGACGAATCCCCACGGGAGTGTGGCAAAATTTAGGACTTACCAAGTACTTGGTGGATTTGTTGCGGTTTATCTCGTTGTTTTACTGAGTATTTTAAAAATTTTGTTCGCCACGAAGAACACAAAGGGGTTTGGTTCTCCTTCGTGTTCTTCGTGGTGGAATTTAGTTGGGATTTGTGAGGACCACTCAGGGATAATACCGTAATTTGGCAGCGTAATTTGGCTAGGCGATTTTTCCTAGAAAACAAGATATCGTCGAGCCCTGTATGACCGACCGCAAACTTATTGAACCTCGAACCCTTAAAGGTTTTAACGATTTAATGCCGGAGGAGGCGTTGTTAAAGCGCCGAATGCTCTCGACGTTGATTAGTGTGTTCGAGTCGTATGGGTTCTGCACCATAGAGACTCCGCACTTAGAGTTTACGGAAGTCTTGCTAGGCGACGCGAGTCCTGAGATCCAGAAACAACTTTTTCGATTCACCGATCAAGGACAGCGAGATGTAACGTTACGATTTGATCTCACAGTGCCGCTTGCCCGCTACGTATCGCAGTACAAAAACGATCTTGGACTGCCATTTAAGCGATACGTGATCGGAAACGCTTTTAGAGGAGAAAAACCTCAAAAAGGACGGTATCGGGAATTTACCCAGTGCGATTTCGATTTTCTAGGAACAACTGGCACAGGATCTGACTGTGAGATTATTCAAGTCGTCGTGGCTGGGATGGCTGCACTGAAAATCGATGGATTTTGTATACGAATCAACAACCGTCATTTGATGAATGGATTTGCGCAGTGGTTGGGTGCTGGAGACAAAGCTTCCGAGATTATTCAAGCGGTGGATAAGATCGACAAAATCTCTCCTGCCGGAGTGAGCAAAGAGCTAATCGAACAGGTTGGATTGTCCGCCAACCAAGCCCAATCGGTCCTCGAGTTAATAGCGCTTACTCCCTCTGATTCCCGGGGCTTGTCTCGAATCGCTTCGCTCGATCATCCAGCGATGGCAAACGAAGATTTTGCCCGCGGAATTACTGAGCTCAAAGCGCTGGGTGAACGATTGCTCACCGTCGGCGTGTCGGAGAAAAACTTTCGCATAGATTTCTCTATCGCACGCGGGTTGGGTTACTATACGGGGACTGTATTCGAGACTAATTTAGATGGCTTGCCTGAGTTCGGAAGTGTTTGTTCCGGTGGGCGATACGACAATTTGACTCAGACTTTTCAGAAAGAACAAATCTCTGGGATCGGCGGATCGTTTGGGCTGGATCGTTTAATGGCTGCTCTGCAAGAACAAAGCCCAGCCAAAGCTTCTCGTTCGCCAGCACAGATCCTCGTTCTCGTTGGAAGCGATAGCGCTGAGAGTGCGGCAGCGAAAGTTGGCACCTATCTTAGATCGACTGGGAATTTCAAAGTTGATGTTTTTCCGGATGCATCAAAAATTAAAAAACAGCTTAGTTACGCTGAGCGCAGCGGCATCGAGCTTTTAGTTTTTGTGCGAGATGAAACTTCTGTAACTGTCGAAAAACGAGACGGTTCGTTTAAACAGACGTTCCCTGTCGATGCCACATTGATCTCTGCGTTGCACGGTCTCACCTCATGACGAACAACGAGACTGTTCACGTAGTCGGTGCGGGGCTCGCCGGATGCGAAGCTACTTGGCAATTAGTGTCGCGGGGAGTTCGCGTAGTCCTACACGAAATGCGCCCGCTAAAAACAACGAAGGCGCATAAAACAGATGCATTCGCTGAATTGGTCTGCTCCAACTCTCTGCGCGGTGCAGCGTTAACCAACGCGGTAGGGCTTTTAAAACAGGAAATGCGGGTCCTTGGCGGGCTGATTATGCTAGCAGCGGATGCTTCTGCTGTTCCGGCCGGTGGCGCGTTGGCTGTTGATCGAGATCAATTTAGCGCATTTATCACCGCTAAGGTTAAACAACATCCTTTAGTAACCGTTGTCACCGAAGAAGTATTGCGGATTCCAGATGATCGTCCATGTATCATCGCTACCGGTCCCCTCACCTCACCTGCGCTTTCCAAAGACTTAGAGCGCTTCGTCGGCTCGCAGAATTTAGCTTTCTTCGACGCCATCAGTCCGATTATCCTGGGTGAATCTCTAAATCTCGATAAAATTTTTCGCCAATCCCGATACGACAAGGGTGACAGCGATGACTATCTAAACGTTCCACTCGATAAGGAGCAGTATTATCAATTTATTGAGCTCGTTAAGAACGGTGAAAAATTTGGTGGCCACGACGAAGTAGAATCAGACAAAACCGACAATCTACGCCCGTTTGAAGGGTGTATGCCGATCGAAGAGATGGTATCACGAGGCGATGAAACACTCCGTTTCGGTCCGATGAAGCCAATGGGGCTTACGAATCCACGCTCAGATGTAAAACCATACGCTGTGATGCAGCTGCGCCAAGATAATCGCGAAGGAACGCTCTGGAGCATGGTCGGATTTCAAACCAAGCTGAAACATCCAGAGCAGCTTCGAATTTTTCGCACATTACCAGGACTTGAAGAGGCAGAATTTGTGCGGCTCGGTTCTTTGCATCGAAACACATTTATCGATTCACCGAAGTGTTTGAATGCAACGCTTGAAACTCGAACTGATCGAGGATTGTTTTTTGCGGGCCAAATTACAGGCGTCGAGGGTTATGTGGAATCGAGTGCCACCGGCTTACTCGCTGGGATCAATGTAGCCCGTTTTATTTCAGGACACGATTGCGTCACCCCCGATCCACGCACAGCGCTCGGTGGACTCGTGCATTATATCTCCGACCCAACACGTAGGAATTTTCAGCCGATGAATATCAGTTTTGGGCTGATCGCTGGGTACGGCGATGTGCCTGGTTCTAAGCGGAGGGGAGGTAAAGATGCTTGGCGACTGGAGGTTTCTAGACGGGCGTTGGAATTAACAACTGAAATCTTGAATAATCCCAACTCTCTACGAGCTGTTGCTACATGACCCATAATTTTTGGGAATTTTTGAGTAGCGACGGCGTTTCCATTATCATAGACGTTCGCTCTTTCACATCTTTGCCTTCGTAGAAGATGCTTATTTCTAGATGAGAAAAACGCTACTCGTTGTAGGGTTTTAATTATACTTGCGAAAGGACTCGGAAATGACTGACGAAACGTTCGAAGTTATCGTTCGCGACGCGGCTCGTTCGATGGTGGAAGATCGCTTGGCTGCTCTGTCTGCTGGCAAGCTCAAGCCCATTCATCATCGTCGGGCGCTGCGGCTCACCACTGATGTCGAGGTGCACCCGTTGTGGTGGGCCTTGCCGAATCAGCCCAATCCGGATCTGCGATTGGTTCGTGAAGCGGCGTAATTAGTTCAGTTCAATAATTAAAGATCAGAAGCGGCACGGTCCAAAAACGCTAATCCTGGCGGAGCCAGTTTTAGCCTTTCGGTTTTTGTTAAAAATGGTTTTGGTCAATAAGTAGTGTTTCTCTCTTCTTAGAATATGCAAATCGCTTGAGTTTAGCGCTTGGACACAATTTGTTTGGGCGTCGAAACCCGGATTCAATGTAATCACTTACTCGAGACCTCTAGAAACTTACCGTCGCGAATCGTCTTTAAAATTATTTTTCCGCTAAGTGTTCCATCGGATTGAAACGCAGAATTGGTGGCGAATCTATTTTTGACGCATTCGTAATCCCCTTTACAAACTAGAACCTCGGAACTGAGAATTTCGGCAGCTAACTTTGGGAAATATCCAAACGCATCCTCGCCGGCTGCCGTTTCCGGATATGAATACAAAATGCCCTCTGCATTCTCTCGTTCCCCTACCAAAACATCAGACATCTGTGTGCTATAAACGGAGAATGTAGGACGAACCGATACACCGAGTTTCTTAAGCTCCGTACGAAAACCCATTATGAACGGAGAGGCGTCTGGAATGAATAAAGAGTCAAATTTAATGTGTTTAAGCTTAAGCGCGGCTGATTTCATGTACTGAACATCAAAACCAGGAGCAGCAAGTCGGAAAACGACTCCTCCATCAAACGCCTTTAAAAAACTCTTCTCAAGCGACCGACTAAAATCCGTGTCAACGTACACGATAGCAACCCTCTTGAGTCCGCGCTTATTCATCTGCCCAGCGATAAACGTAGCATCAGCATCGAGCGAATATTGCACCGAATACATACGCTGCTCAGAATCCGTAAACACGGATGCGGGCGCTGCGCTTGGAAGCAACGCTAGACTGGATCGTTTTCGCATCATTGGAGCCACCGCTTTTTGGGGGGACCCGCATGCCGGCCCGATCACAAACGGTATTCCATCCGATTCGGTAAGCTTCTTATACGCTGTGACGGCCTTACTCGGATCGCAAGCGTCATCTTCAAATACCCACTCTACACCAGGACGTTGTATGCTCTCAATTCCGTTACGCACTATGGTACCGTAATTAGCGAAATTACCAGTGAGTGGAATTATCACACCAATGCGAGGGCGTGGTTCTTCCGCTGCAACACCGATTGTACCGCAGAGAAGAGCAGAAAAAATAAGGCGTAGTTTCATCTGTAGTTCGTACATCTACCTCCGAGTAATCAATAAAGAGCAACATACTACCAAGAAGTGGCGACTTCTACGAGTTTCTCGCAGAAAATCAGACCCAAAGTTTCCAGATCGGTGTTCAGAAAAACGCTCGCACATCCGCTCCTTACTTCGTGGTAGATAGCATCCCTCCAACTGGCGTGAATAATTCTGCAATTAAACCGCGGGCTAAAACTCCTGAGGAACTCGCCGCGTTGGAAAAAAAGCGTCTCGATGCCCTCGCCTCAGTCAATCCACAAGCATCCACATATTCTACCTTAGCAAATCTAAACGATGACAGCTTTAGCCTTCGGTTATCGAAGCACTTAGACGACTTTCGACGTGGTCAAGGATATCTCAGCGCAAATGTAGCCGGGGAGCTCTACACGAAATCCGGTAGGACCGCGTCACTGCTCGGGGCTGAAGATCCCACTGCATCCGGACGGTACAATGCGTACTCCACCGCATTCGGTTACGAATCTCGAGCCCGCTTTATCCAGGGCTTAAGTTCAACGGCGGATACAGCATCAACACTGCGCAAACTCAGCAAAAAATTGAGCGAGATCGCCTAAAAGGGAACGGCCGCCACTAGCTTACCAACTTCAGGTAGCTAATGACGGCACGTCAAAATCAATCGTTAATTAAGCCAACCCGTTAACCCTGCAACAATCTCAATGCTAGCTGCGGTTGCTGGTTAGCCTGAGCCAGAATCGCGGTTCCTGCTTGTTGCAGAATCGTGAGTCTTGTTAGCTCGGCTGCTTCAGCGGCTACATCGGCGTCACGGATACGGCTTTCAGCGGCTTGGAAGTTCAAACGAGCAACTTGCAAATTGTTGATCGTTGTTTCAAGGCGACTCTCTGCGGCTCCTAAAGTTCCTCTGTTTCTCGTTAGAGAAGTGATCGCTGACTTAATCGCGTCGAGTGCTAATCTTGCTGAGGATTGCGACTCGATATCGGTCATTCCAGTAATCGAGTACGCATGTATCGATGAGTTCGGTCCTGCAAGCCCCATCGCTGCCAAAGTCGCTTGAACACCTGAGTAGGTGATTCGCGAGCTGCTCGAGCCATCGAATCCTACCTGAAATGTAACGACATCACCGGCGGAAAGTAGCTTGAGTCCGTTGAACTCTGTTGTCTGCGCTACACGTTCGACTTCGCTCATTAACGCTGTGAACTCTAACTGCAGTGCAGAACGTTGACCGTTACTGTAAACACCGTTGGCCGATTGCTGCGACAATTCCGCTAGTCGGCTTAGAATGTTCGTTATCGACCCGATGGCACCGTCTGTAATAGCGATGATGGAGACACCATCGCTTGCATTTCGTATCGCCACCGAAGCTACTCGCGAATCTGCTTTTAGATTCTCCGCAATCGCCAATCCTGCCGCGTCGTCCGAGGCTCGGTTGATTCGAAGTCCAGAGCTTAGTCGCTCGTATGCTGTCTGTAATCCCTTGCCGGATTGGCTCAGATTCCTTTGAGCCGCAATCGACGAGATGTTCGTTCTAATGTTCAGCGCCATGGTTTCCTTTCCGCTGTATTAATTCTTACTTAAAGCGTTTATTTACCTATTAACCTTGCAACAACCGTAATGCTAACTGCGGCTGGTTGTTGGCCTGTGCCAAGATTGCAGCGCCAGCCTGCTGCAGAATGTTTGTACGAGTGAGCTCGGCAGATTCAGACGCTACATCAACGTCTCGAATGCGGCTTTCCGCTGCTAAGAAGTTTTCTCGTGCAACTTGAAGATTCTGAATCGTGACATCGAGACGGCTTTGAGCCGCTCCCAACGTACCTCTGTTTCTCGTGACGGATGTAATAGCTGCGTTGATTGCATCGAGTGCCAACCGTGCCGATGATTGCGCCTCGACATCCGAGATGCCGAGAATCGAGTACGATGGAGAGGAGCTGCCAACGCCTGCAAGGCCAAGAGCCTGAAGGGTCGCCGTAACTCCTGTGTACGATACTCGTGAAGTAGAATCACCCTTGAAACCGACCTGGAAGACAACTTCTCCTCCACCGGACAGTAGTTTCAGACCGTTAAATTCCGTTGTGATCGCGATTCGCTCGATTTCGCTTGTCAACGCGGTGAACTCATTCTGCAATGCAGAACGTTGAGTGTTCGCGTATACGCCGTTAGCGGATTGTTCCGCCAACTCTGCTAGTCGGCTCAATACGTTAGATATCTGACCGATAGCTTGGTCAGCTATGGAGATAATAGAGACGCCGTCGCTGGCGTTTCTTATCGCGACGGATGCGACCTTCGAATCCGCCTTAAGACTTTCTGCAATCGCCAATCCTGCGGCGTCATCGCTTGCGCGATTAATTCGCAGACCAGATGATAGACGCTCGTACGAGGTGTTTAGTCTCGATGAGCTCAAATCTAAATTTCTTTGAGCGAGCAACGATGGAACGTTGGTTCGAATATTAATGGCCATTGCCTATTTCTCCTTGGCTTTAAATCAGTCAGTCCCTAAAATTTTATTCAACCCGCAAACAACGCTCGAGCTGCTTCGAAGGAGGATTGTGCAAGTGCCTTGCCAACGCCTCGATTTTCTTCTTAAGTAAATTCATCCTCCTCCCGAACGTCGCCGCGTTGTTCAGTCTTAAGACTCATCACTTTGGTGACGTAACTCTGCGTAGTGTCTGGGAGAAATGCTTCCACTTGCTCGTAGCGAGATGGATCAAAACCCTGCTTAGCCGCTCTGCTCTGAGCAGAGGTCACTCTACCTTCACCGGCGTTGAACGCTGCCACGGCAAGTTTTTCCAATGAGGAGGAATTTGCCGCTGGAACCGTCGTTCCTACGCCCGCAATTTCTGTCGGAGTGCTGAAATACTCGTGAAGCTTACGCAGATAGTTCATTCCCAACTTCGCATTGAGGTTCGGTTCGAATGGATCGTAGCTGTTAGCATCACCACCTGACTGCTGGTGCAGTTGTGCCCCGGTTCGATCGAGTAACTGAAAGAGGCCTTTACTTTCGTGCCCATCAGCGCTGATAGCTTTCGGGTTCAGACTCGACTCTGCCGTCGCGACCGCTATCCCAAGCGCCGGATCCACTCCTGTCTCTATTCCTATGTCAGTTATTAGGGACGTGTAGTCGGATGGTTTCGATACGCGAGCCAGCGGTTGATCAATAACCGAAGCCTTCGGGTACGCTTCTGGCGGTGGGCTTGAACTAGGGACATCCAAGCTAATAGGTCGCATTAGCTGAGCACGTGGTTCATCCAGCTCTATTCGCTCAACACTTAAGACCGTCGGAGCTTTGACACTCAACCCGCTGGGTTTGACGGTTTCAAGCGACACTAAAGGCACCGTAATTTCAGGCGCTAGTAGCGCAGGTTCAGGGGGTAAAATAGGCATGGGTTTTACCCCGATGCGATCTGATAATTGTGCTTTAAAATCAGGGGATTGGGATGGGATCAATGCCCGCTCTGCAGAGCTTTCATACGCGGCCTTGGCACGTGTGTTTATTAACCGTTGAACGGTAGCAAAACTCTGTTGAAAATCGATCTTCACACAGGGGGTAAAGCAACCCGTATGCCGACTCTCCTTCGCTTTGAAGCGAGCTCAGAGCGAATAGATAGCTCTCCATATTTCCAGATAACTAACCGATCTCTCTCCACATGGAGATAGGACACCCTATAACCCCTCAGTCCGCCCCAAATGCTCCCCTCAATCCGGGGGATTTAGCCACGCTCGCGGGAGACAATCGGAGGCATCCTCCAATATTGGACATCCAACCTGGTGACTCAGCCGCACTAATCGCGATTAAGATAAAAGCGTTCACCCTAAATGCGTTATTAGAGATTCTCGATGCCACTCCGCTTGATTCCACGGCCAGAGAGAGCCTTAAGAAACTAGTATCGGATACGGTCGATGCTAAGCGATCTAAACCCGCAGTAGCTGGTGAAGGTCTACAAACGAAAACATATTTCAACGAGATCGCAAACAATTCTCTTAAAGTGGGACACAAGGTAGAGCAGTCACTTGTCGCCATGCAGGGAGCTACAACCGCTGTCGCATCTGGGTCTACGTCGAATCAACTTCCTATAAACGTGCAGCCACATGCTCTTAGTATTACAACGCTAAATGAACTAGGGCGTGCGTTTGATACATCTGCGACGCTACGACTTCAAAATGCAATCACTGCGTTAATTGAGAAAGGCGCTTCAGCAATAACTTTAGCTCCATTTCTTCCCGAACTCGCTAAGCTTGTTGATTCGAATAATACGGAGCTGCTTCATTCGCCTAATCAAAGCGGCCAGATAAAACCCCGCGAGCTGGTGGAATTGCTTCTTAACGAGTTGCTCTCAAAATCATCTTCGTCACCGTCCGTTCATCCAAAGCTTACAGCTCCTGAATGGAAAATATTCCTAACGTTGCAGGATTTAAACGTTGAAGGTCTATCCGAAAATGCTGATGTCGTGCTGGATTCCTCAAAGTCGCTAGAGAGCAGATTGGCAAGAGCCTCCTCTAATCGCGAATTCTCCAAGGAGCTTAAAGAGATCTTTTTTAGTCGCACTGAGACTCGGGTACATAATAGTGAACTGCAAGAAGTAATTAAACTCCAGGGCCATGCTGCTAACGAACTATCTGCTAAGTCCTCGGGCCCAACTGCTTCGCAGTTATCCGCATTGATCTCGAGCGCCGCTAGCCAGGTGCACGCAAATCTCTCGCAGCTGCAAATGTTATCTAACAATCAGAATCCAGCCCTTAATGCGATTATCAGTGCTCTCGCTGCGCGCCTAGTGGTTGCATATCGTTTAACTCCCGGTGCAGAAGTTACAGCACTTCGCAGGGATCAGCGCCGACCAAGCACGCGTGGTGAGCCGTCATGGTTTCTACGATTCGCGGGTGACGCATCGATTGGCTCGCACGACCGTTCAGTTATCGTGTCAAAAGATCTGGATAACAAGAATCGACTATCAGCCCATTTCGTGGGCGAAAACTTGGAGTCCGAAGAGGATGCAGCTGCGCTAACCGACGATGCGCGGCGAATCACACAGCGGCTTGGATTGAACTGGTTGACGTGGGCGGTCCTTAAATAAACTCTGGTACACTTCGCAATGTCCCGGATCGCTCTGACCACCAAGCAGCATATCTAGTGTGGGAACGATTTGAGTAGAGCCACATTAAGAGTAATCTACGAATTCCCACTGGGGAGACCCCGCTCTACTTAAACGAGATCGTTAATGTTAAACGCTTTGAGACAGTTGTTTACTCCTGTTATTCCACTCGCAACGGTGACATCCCCTAAACTTGACGTTCCCACTTATGCTGAGAATTGGGGAAATATTCTCTTCGGTGGCGTTGAAGTACGGCGTGCAGTTTTGGTCTTAATAGTCCCGGATCAGAACTCGCCGCTATTCGGTATGGAACTTCAAGTTCATCGCTATAGCGATAACAACGCTAAGATTATAGCCCATCTATGTCATCGGCCAGGTTTTGCCGGCGATAAGCTCGTAAAATATGCAAAGAGAATCGGATTGCCGTTTTCGCCCGGATCGGGGTGTCCGTTGGGAACGCGTTTAAAATTTCTTCAAAATCATTCTGCGCGCGGATTAATTGGATTTGGTAGAGCGCTAGAATTTGAAGCTACGCCTAAGAATATCAACAAGTTTTTACGCGGCGTACGTGACTCAAATGTTATGATTCCTGCCCATGCGGCCCGCAACGCTGTTGCGGATCTTCTAGATGCAGTTCTAAAACAATCATTTAATGAAATCGCTCCCGCTGAAGAGATTATCGAGCAGAGTTCAACGAAACAGGGACTTCTCGGATCGATCCTGAGGCAACGCTAACAATACCTTTAAACCGTCCCGCGTCGTACAGAAATTAATGCTTAAAGCCTCTGAAGCGACCAGCTTTCCGATCCGAAAGCGCGAAGGATCTTCTCAAGATTTCCGGTTTTACATCCCACGCGAACCGACCTAATAAAAAGTGGATCGAATTTAAACGAAAACAATCTAGTTTTACCGGCCCCTTCGAAACTATCGCCAACTTCAAGGCCGTCACGTATACTTACAATTACATCCGCAACCGACTTTCGAAATCGCTTAGGCTGCTCACTCGCGGCTATTCGCAGCGCATCATCAAGCTCACCAGTCATCCCGAACACTTCGCTTGCAATCAACGCAAAGTCACGCGTGTATCGGGTTGTTCGCGCGGGCATCGGAGCGTTGCGATTTGTATCAAGCTGCTCCCGAAGTGCTAAATAACGCTCTAGACTCGCAGGAATTCCGCCGCTCTTCTCTCCGATCAACACGAATTGACCAGCCATCCATCCAAACAGCTTAGGATGGGCCTGTATCTGGTCCGCGAATCCGGCACCATCAACTATATTCTGCGCTATAGCTTCAAGCTCTTTTCCAAGCAGGGAGTTTCCGCAGATTTCCGCAGCCTGGCTAAACGCTTCTTGCCCGCGCGTTTTATTGCGCAAAAACATACTCAGTATAGACAATGCGACCCGTGAATGTGGTGGCTCATACTCCTGCCGATCGAGGCCCAGAGAATGCAGCGGGTCAAGTTTTCGTAATCTAGGTAAATCAACCGAAATATCCTCACTGTGATCGACGATACTCTTACCCTGTGAGACACGACCTAAGAAGCCAGTACTCCTCGGGAAGTGTGGTAGCGGTGGCGATTCACCTAGGTCTGCTGTGTCGGCAAAGATTCGAGTCCCCACCGAGACAGCACTCGTGTTTGAGACCGGTTTTCCTTCAGGCGGATTGGCTAGTGGCTCTGGGCTCATTCGCGGAGCATATTAAATTCGTCTTCGGTAGCAAAGAAAAACCGCTGCATATTTACAAATGAAACACCGAAATTATCTAGGCTTAAGAAGCGGTCGATACTTCTCCCAGTTCGCAAAAGCTACGAAGCTGTTTGCTAACACAAGAAAGATCGCGATAGGCGTTCCCGATGGCTCAACGAAAGCATGGAACAATAAGATGTTTATTATCACCGGAGCAATTACTACCGTCGCTAGTGGCACGAAGTATCCCGTAACGAACGCCAATCCACACGCAAGTTCAGTATACTTGATGAGTGGCATCATGTAACCGGTCGCATTCATGCCGTCCATCAATAGCTTCACATTTCCCGTTAGTTCCGGCTGAGGCATTAAATTTAAAAGGTAAGAGATTGAACCGAACAGAAACAATATTCCCATCAAAGTTCGGATAATTATTGAGGCAATTTTCATATAAGCTCTCTAAATATAAACATGGCTTTCGACGCTAATAATCGAATTCGCCACACCGTCGCGAACATGACCTTCTTAGCACAAAAGTCACGTGCGGAATCGCACAAAAGTTAACATTGATATCGGGATAGTATTTGGGTTGAGCCTATGCTTGGCGGGAAAGTATTTCGACGATCTCTTTTTGAATAGGAGTTGTGTCTTTTTCTAATGCGGCAAGCTTTGCTTCCTTCGTAGATTTCGCTCCGAACTCCAATAGTAGCTTGACTGCCTCGAGTTTTCCGTACTTGGCTGCGATCATAAGCGCCGTCGTTCCGTTTGGGCTGCGAGCATCAATGTCGTCTACACCCTCTTCCAGCATTGCTTGGAGCTGTCTTATATCGCCCTTCCCCACGACCTGGCTGAGACTTGGCGTTAAGCTAAATCTATTTGGCCCAACGCGATGCGAGGAGGGTGAACCCAATAAGCTAGCCAAACCCTGTTTTTCAGGAGACTGCACACCTTGGTCTTGACCGTCAAAATCCATTGTATTCACCGAATGCCCTAGTTGCGTGAGAGGGCCATAAACAGCCCATAAACTGATCGAACCCTAGGGCCTGACCTACTCATCGCCGTATAAGGAATATCGGTTTAACAGGGCGTCCTATTAAGGAGGATTTTTAATGTGAAATCACATTTATTGCTAAAGATTCGAGGGGATTGCGCCCTAGTTATCCGCTTGAATCAACCCAATAGCTTAGCGATTCGTTCCTCGACTGCATGCTCAATCGTATCTTGAAAGCGGGCCTCAGAGATTATACCGCGTAGTTTTTCAAGACTCTTGGCCACTTCTGATCTAATCCGCTCCACTAACTGCGGCTCGACTTGTCCCTTCAACGATGCGCGTTGTGATTTGAGGATCGAGGCCGAGGCGGAGTCCTTAGCAACCTGGTTGGTTAGCGAACTTTGCAAACGAGACTGCGTGTCTCGTGTCGCTGCCAATCGCGTGCTCGGTTTTGCGAACGCGGTATCGCGCTTCTCACCAGGAAGTACAAAACTATCTACTCGTTCGATCGCTCGATATAAAAAGCCAGCTGGGTTTTTATTTACTCGATTGCTATCCGAGGCGATCAATTGATCAAAGTGCTCGATTACTAGCTTTGCGCGTACAAGTTGCCTCTCGTTTAGGGTGCCAACAACTCTAAATGCTTGGGCCTTAGCGAGTCCGCGCTGCTCCAAGGCGCACACGATCTCCCCTACTCCGTCCTCTTCTGCTGTGCGGTCCCCGCTGAGGATCGACTCCATCTTTGCCCCAGGAGCAGATTTATTAATCCGACCGCGATCGCTAGAAGTAGCCGATGAATTCTTAGCGCTTGAAGTCAGGGAAGAAGAATTGGTGGCAGCGCGGTTTCCAGCTCCGGCGATTAACACGATTTCTGTATCACTCCCCTTCCCGCTATACTCACATCCTTGCAAGAATCCTTGCGCTATCAACTCGTCGATCGCTGGTTCTAATTGCTGCTTAAGCTGACTTGCATACGAGTAGTTTCTACTAATCCCAATCTTTTCGTGTGCTAGCGTGAAGAGGTTGTACTGAACTTTGGAACGGTACCAAAAGTGTTTATCCAAAAAACGGTATAAACGCTTAGAAACAGCGGATTTCAATCCTAGAAGAAAATCTAGGTCTAGTTTCTTAATAAATCCTGATTGAAACGATGTGAACATCGCTTCGCTCCAGATAAAAAAACTCGGCTTTATTGCATCAGTGGTAGTTCGCCTGCCAGCACTACTGCGAGTCTTGGACTTTCTTGGAGTCTCTCCTTTTGCCTCAATTTCACGATCTCCACGTCCATCGTTTAGCTCATATGCATCGATGATGCCGAAGTTTCTTGTCTGATGGGATTTACTCGAGTTATCGAAAAAGCCGTTCGATGTTTTGATCCGAACACCGGAAAGTCTATCAAGCGCTCTTTGCAGACGTCCGTAGCTGCGTCCCTCCGTGCTCCATTTTAAAATTCGCAAAAGTTCGTAACGTGTAAAAGTAACTCTGCGATCACGAAACTCTTGCGAGGCTGATAACCGCAAAAGTCCTAACAGAACTTCATCATCAGATGCGGTTGGTAGTCCGAACTTATCAGCGCCAGTGATAACCCATTTGCGCTCGATACGTTCTCCGTTCTTCCCGGTTAACGAATCGGAAAATTCCAGAGTTTTAACGTCCGAGTCGTGGCGTGTCGAAAGCACCGCAAGCGGAAACTCTGCCAAATTCATCTCGTCGCGGGAGAAGCGCTTAACGACGGGCACTATCGACCCAAGTTGTGAGGCGTCCTGTCCAGGGGAATCACCGCGAGTGGAACCAGGCCGCGGCAAGGCGGAAACATTTCTGGGCGCTACGCTCTCTGAGTTCAACACAGACACTGGATCCCTAACATCAACTTCAAAGTCTTTAAACTAATCTGACTTAGAAGCTTCTACATAACTTTTAGTTGTTTAAACAAATGAATACAGGGTGAGATCAGTAGATCAGTGAGCGGGAAAAATCACCAATTATTTCAGGAGAATAGCAAAGATTATTTATTTCGAGACACGAGTCTTTTGATCTCAAAGCACGAGCAACTCGATCTCGACACCCGTACCACCTGATCTCGTTTCTCGTCAGCGATTGATCCCATTTCACGATCAAAGTTACCTCGCAGCACGTGTGAACTATATTTCAACTCACGATAGGCTCTGAGCCAAATTTACCTCAAATGCGAATTTATCCGGAAACACGTTACTTAAAGATAGATTTTTCAACGATTTTCAAGGCATACTCGCGGCCCGTCTACCGTAATATTTCGTCAATCGGGAACTGAGATAAATGTCTGTAATCATTGGTATTTTAAACCAAAAAGGTGGAGTCGGCAAGACTACCACTTCAGTAAATCTTGCTGCGGCTTTCGCGGAGCTTGGAAAAAACGTACTCGCAATCGACATGGATGCTCAGGGAAATCTGACTACCCATCTCGGAATTTCACAGAAAGAGGATCCTTCAAACCCCTCGATCGATGTTCCAACGATCCCCGCCAGCTCTATTTATGATGTTTTAAAGGGCACTAAGTCCTTATCTGATGTCACGATAAAGCGATCAAAGGGATTGAGCGTTTGTCCTTCGAGCCTTTTTCTTTCAGCAGCGGATCTCGAACTTGGTGGAATCGTTGGCCGGGAGTTATTGCTTAAAAGGGCACTAGATAAGGTTAAGTCTAACTACGATATCGTTGTCATCGACTGCCCCCCTGCCCTAGGTCTTTTATCCCTAAACGCTTTGGCGGCCGTTGATGAAGTCGTCATTCCCGTTCAGAGCGAATATCTGGCACTTTACGGCGTTAGACAGCTGCTAGACACCATCGATCAAGTGCGCGGAATTTATAATCCCAACCTTAAAGTGGGCGGTGTTCTTATTTGCATGCACGATAACCGAAAGCGGCTAGCAAGAGCAGTTGCCGATACTATTCGTTCTTATTTCGGAGATCTCGTATTTACGACCGTTATTCGTGATAACGTGGCGCTCGCTGAGGCTCCATCCACAGGGCAATCTATTTTTGAGTATAACTCCAAGAGTCCAGGCGCGGAGGATTACAGCGCACTTGCTAAAGAGATTCTCGCTCCTTAGCGAGCCTAGGTATCTAAGAAATTATTCAGGAATTTTATGACCACAAAAAAACTTAGCCTCGCCAATAATCCTCTATTTGCTGGCCCCGCTTTAAAGGAGCGTGTTGGAAGCCCGTATCGCGAGCTTTCACTTGATCTAATTGATATTGATCCAAACCAGCCACGGAAAGTTTTCGACATGGAGAAACTCCAAGAGCTTGCGCAGTCGATTAAGACTTACGGGGTGTTGTCCCCTATCCTGGTGCGTAGTTCGAAGACTCCTGGTCGTTACGATTTAGTATCCGGTGAGCGCAGATTGCGTGCATCGAAAATGGCTTCAAAGAGCGCCATTCCAGCGGTTATTGATGCGAATTCGGAGATTGGCGAAGACGGAACTATTGCGATTCAGTTAGCTGAGAACTTGCAACGCTCAGATCTGCATCCGTTGGAGCGTGCCCAGAGTTTCGGAACCCTTCATGATGCATACGGACTTAGCGTTCGAGACATCGCCGACAAAATCGGGGTATCGAAAAGCATGGTACAACGAAGCTTAGAACTTCTGTCGTTGCCGGACGATCTTTTAAATGCGCTTAAAGAAGGAGTTTCTGAGAGCAAGGTTCTTTTGCTTGCTAAAATTGAAGATAGAGCTGTTCGAGCCTCATACCTTGCCGATGTTGACGGTTTATCTCGCGACGCGATAGCGAAGTCGATTAAGAATGGTGGCACCGCAAAAAACTCAATCAATGGTAATGAAACTGAGCGCCATCTGTCACCCGAGGACGTTCGATTGGTCGATGAGATGCAACGAGCTTTGGGATTAAAGGTCAAATTGGTGAGATCCAACGCTGACGAAGATAAAGGCAAAATAACGGTCGAGTTTTATTCATCCCACGATCTTCAAGAATTATTTAGAAAGATCGTTTCGTAAAAGTCTCTACCGACGAGTTGATAGTGTCCCACCGTGGGACACCCAGGTATATTCGAATAAACCGTCCCACCGTGGGACATCCAGAGCTGAAATGTGAGTATGATCGGCTTAGAATGGCTAAATTCGTTGGCCAAGCTGAAGGGTCGTGGAGGGCAGGGACTTGAACATACGAGTCTCGTGCACACAAAACTTGGGTGTCCAGGAGATTCATTCAAGGCGTTTCATGTAGCTGGTACGAACGGAAAGGGGTCCGTTTCGTGTTTTATCGCCGCAGTTATTGGAGCTAACGGTTTTAAAGTCGGACTATATACTAGCCCTCACCTAGAAGTAGTTAATGAACGAATTGTAATTGATGGAGAGGAGATTAATGATCAAATCCTAAATCAAGCGTGTATTGAAGTAAGAAACGCATCCCCAGAGCTTGAGTTAAGTTTTTTTGAGGCGATTACCCTTGCGGCGTTTATCGTGTTTCGAGACCAAAAAGTTGATTTCGGAGTCATTGAAGTAGGGATTGGAGGACGATTAGATTCAACTAACGTGCTTAGCAGGCCATTAGCGAGCGTGATTTCAACCATAGATTTGGATCACGAAAATGTTTTGGGCGAGACCTTAAAAAAAATTGCCGTTGAAAAGGCCGGAATTATAAAGCAGGGGACTCCGGTCATACTCGGAAGGATGGCAGATGAAGCTCGCGCCAGGATTGTTTCTCTGCATAGCGAGGTCGGAGGGACAGCTCGATTGTATGCTCTAGACCACGATTTCACTCCGAACAAAGATAATTGGCAGATAGCCGGAGAAACATTCTCATTAGAAATTGCTCTTCCCGGGCGTCATCAGGAGGATAACTTAGCCGTGGCACACGCAGCTGTGTATTTCGGATTGAATATCGCGATGGAATCGCAAGCTTGCCAGACATCCTGGAAGAACGCTTTTCGCTTAGGGGCAAAACAAGCGTACTGGCCAAATCGACTCGAAAGTATCGTGTGGCGAAATAAAAATGTACTAATAGACTGCGCACATAATCCAGCTGGCATTCAAAGTCTTATTTCGTTTCTCGATAATTCAAAGGCGGCAGGTGAGTCGCGTAACGACATAAGTTTCGTTTTTGGAGCCGTCGAGACTAAACGCTGGGAGGAGATGCTTAGTCTGTTAATTCCGTACGCCGCTGAGTTTCATTTAGTGACGCCCAATCCGACAGATGGCGTCGAGTTGTGTAAAATGCAAAGTTTTCTATCAAAATATGCAATAAAATCAATAGGTTATGATAACGATGCGGAATTGATGGAAGGACTTACCAAAGCCAACAGACAAAAAATAGTATGCTGCGGAAGTATCTATCTTACCGGTCGTCTTCGAAAGTTATTCGGAGTAACCATGAAGCCGCGTTGGATTAGGGGCGATTTCGTGGAGCGTGTATGAGTGCGCGCATTGGTACGTATTCCTTTGTGGTCTTTGTGGTCTTAGTGGTTTAGATCGACTCGACGACGCGGTACGGTTTTTGTTTTCCCCACAGCGCACAGAGATCTATGGAGCACCTAGAAACTACCCTTCGCACCGTTGTCCAAATTTCATCCCTCAATGAGTTGTCCCGCCGTGCGGTTGAGCACGGGATTTTTTCCGGCGGCAAACGTGTCCGCCCGCGGTTTCTTTTGGCGCTAGTTGCCGATCTAACAGGAGAATTAACGCCGTCTGCGGTTGCCAATGCCGCTGCGGTGGAGCTACTTCACTGCGCATCGCTTGTACATGATGATTTGCCGGCGCTCGACAACGATCTTCTTCGACGCGGAAAGCCAACCGTTCATGCTGAGTACGGGGCAGGGGTCGCCACCCTGGCCGGGGATATCATCGCAATGCTTCCGTTTATGCTCGCCGGTGTTCGTGTTGATTTAATCGCGCGTGGTTACGTTCAACTTTGTGATGGGCAGGTGCTAGATTTGAAGAGTTCGAACACGATCGCTGACTTACTTGATATTCACAGGCGAAAAACTGGTGCGCTGTTCGCGCTCGCAGCGCAGCTTGCTTGCACAGGGCTTGGTAATCCCGCCGTCGAGGAGGCTGCACACGCATTCGGAGAGCTTGTCGGAGTAGAGTTTCAGCTAAGAAATGATCTAGCGGACTCAAGCGAAGCACGCGGGAGCGCAAGCGCTAGCGACGAGCGCAACGAACGCTTCAGCGCGAAGGTTAAATCAGAGATTCCAATGGTTTTACAGCAAACAATCAATCAACGTTCACAAGCAGTCCAAGCGTTAGAATCCTTAACATCGAGAAAATTAGAGCAAACAAAAATTCTATTGACTGAAATTCTCCGCGGTTAAAGTACATATCCTCTTGCATCCGGAGATGTAGTTGTTGGCGAATAGCGCTGAACGCTGATAAAGTGATTGGATGCGTCCAGAAAATTTACCCGGATTAGATTTCAAAACTGAGAGTGAGAATTTTCCGCGACTACCATTTCCGATCATCGATGTTCACACTCATATTAATGGACGTAGAGCAGTAGAACTATACCGAGACGCGGCGCGCGCTTACGGCATTGGACTTACATATTCGATGACCCAGCTTGAGGGTATTGAGGAGGTTCGCTCTGTGTTAGGTGATACGGTGAAATTCATCGCTATTCCTAATTGGATGAGTAAAGACGCCGTTTTTGAACACACGGAAGGATATAACGAGCGACTAAAAACGTTTTGGAATCTTGGAAGTCGAATCGCTAAATTTTGGAGCGCACCGAGAATTTTTGATCACGGCTCTGAGCCGCATTTCAAGCATCCCTTAAGACTTAATTCCCCAGAGCGACTGGCAGCCATCGATCGCGCGGTAACGATGGGATATAAGCTCATGGTTCACGTAGGGGACCCAGACACGTGGTTTGCGACTAAATACGCAGATTCGAATCGATACGGTACTAAGGATTGGCACTACGAAGTGTTCCAAGAAGTGCTCAACGCCGTAGCACCCACACCGTTGATAGCGGCCCATATGGGCGGAAGCCCTGAAGATCTAATTAGACTTTCGCGATTGCTAACAGCACATCCGCATCTTTACCTCGACTGCAGCGCTACGAAATGGCAGGTGAGGGAACTTAGCAAGCACCCACCTGCCGTGTTGCGTGAGTTCTTTACTCGCTGGAGCGGGCGTATACTTTTTGGGTCCGATATCGTGACTGCTGAAGCGCATTTAGATGCCGGCGATAAATCGCATGAGATGTTTACCAAAGCAGGCAACGAAGCGGAGGCGTATGATTTATACGCGTCACGGTATTGGGCGCTTCGAAAACTGATCGAAACTAGTTTGCACGAAAGTTCGCCGATCGCTGATCCGGACTTAGCGATGGTAGACCCTGATCGATACACGCCACTTTCTAGTCCAATGTTACGAGGATTCGCGTTAGAGCAAAGCGAGACAAGAATCCTGTATCATGATGCGGCGGAAGCGTTACTTGGAAGTCTGGAGGTGTCGAATTAAAAATTGTTTCTGTCAGAGAATCCCACCGCAATTTTTTCGATTTCTTACGTAAATTCAAATCCGAGATCGTCACCTGACTGTTTAGTTGAAGACGGAAATGACAAGTCAGAGTCAGCTTCGCCAGTACTCTGATCCGGTTTTTTAGCATCAAGCTCGGTAAAGGTGAATCCAAACTTATCCGCAATCACGGGATACGTCGTGACAGCCGATTGCTTCGGTTCTGTGGATTCTGCTGTAGATGGCGTTCCATTCGTTCTACCCAATTCAAAGCAGGCGAAGTCATCTCGCAAAGCGGTTACAATTTGAGACACTCGTGATTCCGAAAGATCAAGAATACTTCCGATTCTTTTCAAAGAGGCCTCGGCAATCATTAGCGTCATTACAACCCGTTCCAGTTCTGATCTATTCATTAAGTTCTGAAGGAGCGCCCCTATCTTCAGGAAGTGTCGTGATGCCTCCACACCGCTCCGATCGCTTATACATTCGCCAATAGCAAGGTGATCCATCCCACTACTATCACTATATGAGCCTCCGGATATCGGGGCATTAAGAGAAACACTCCGTGAAGAACGCAGTCTTGAACTAGCTTCCTGTAACTTAAAGAGTTCAAGTGGCGAAAGGTGTGTATTCTCTAACAACTCCTCGCCTGTTGGAGTATGACCATGTGACTTAAAGTAATCATCGGCGAGATCGTTTAGTTTTTTGTAACGATGTGTTGTTGCCCGCGATACGGGAGATACACAGCGAAGATAATCCACCATAGCACCGAGCACTGGTAGCTGAACGTAGGTCGTAAAGCGGACTTTAAAATCGAAATTGAATCTCTCAACCGCACCTAATACACCAATAACGCCTTCTGATATTAAATCTTCTAGATCGATGGAGTTGGATGGAAGACGCGTATGCAATTTAGTTGCTATAATTTCTACATACGGAAGGATACATGAAACTATTTCATCGCGGGCACGTTGATCACCTAATTTATGTCGCCTAAGAAGCGGCTCATAAATATCCTCTGTCGACGTGACACCCGGAGCTATTTCTCCGGCGATCTCAGCCTCTAGTAAAGCTAAATCGGCTTCTGGACTTTCGTCTTGCTCCCCAGAGCTCTCTTCGGGAATGGGTTCCTCAGGCTCCGGATCGTCGAGTGAAATTCGATTGCCATTTAGACATTCAGGATGCTCAATTTCGTATCGAACACCATTAAGTTGCAAATCGCTCATTATAGCTGGCGAAACGGCTAGAAGATCCGCGATCTGATGCACCGACACACCGTACGGCTCAGCGGCAGCTACATAGTTCTCAAGTTGCCAGCGAGGGAAGACTCGCCCTACGATTGCTGCTGTCGAAAATTCAACCTTGTGCTCAACGTGCAAGAATTCGTAGGCGAGCCTACTAAGCCCCTGTTGCTCTTGCTCAGTGAGCTCCACCCAAGGGACCGACCATAATATTTCAGCTGCTGTTCTGGAGGACTTTATTTTTGGCGAATCTGGTGGAGTAGTCCTAAATGGAACGATTCTAGCTTGGTTGGATGCTGCATCTGTTGTGCGGCGCTCTCTCTCCCAAGAGGGTTCCAAATTCATCGGAGTAATTTTCTCCGCTGGTATCACTATATCTAACGGGTCAAGATTCCGACTGGCAGCAACTTCATTTTCCGGTACCTCAAGGACAGGGGTTATAGGGGATGGCGGCATTGCTGAAGCTTCGACGTCCTCTAGCCTCGCTGTCGGGATGGTATCAGGTTTATGAGAATTTGTGTGTGAGCTAACTCGCTCAGGAGTATTACTATCGACTTGCGATTTTTGCGGCAGAGCTGCTGGCTTCATGGAAGTCGATTCGTTCCGAAATAGCGTCAAACTAAACTCGAACTCGGTCGGCCAAACCCGCGATTCGCTCTGATTTGGCGCATTCACATGGGCGATTTCGCCAATTGTTGAGACTTTTTCCGGTTCCATACGACAATCACAAACTACCTCGCAGCGGCGGATTATACGAGGTTTTCACTAATGCAAGGGTGAGCAATATAGCACCATTCATCTCCTAACATAGAGAGACCTCTTGCCTCATAATTGATGTCCTCGAAAATTATGGCGAGAATTTTGAAACGGTGCTGTCAGTATCTGGAAAATTCTGAAATTGAGACTGATCACTTTTTGACTACCTATGGCTCGGCGCTATACTCACCGACCCGATTGATTTCGGACGTTGTGTCGAGAGGTATTATGAAAGCTACTCCGTTAAGTCCGAGACAGCCCATCCCCGAGGTTTCGCAGCCTTCATCAGCAGCACCGATCAACGGAAATGGCGCTGAAACTAGTGTGACCCGAAATGGTGATCGTAACCCAACAGCGCCACTAATTAGTGATCTTTCTCAAGCAAATCTAACAGCGGGATTTATTTGTCCGTCCGCAGATAGAATTGGTAGCGGCAGGCCTGATTGGACTAAACCCGACATGATTCAATGGGTTGAGATCGAACGAGTGCTCCCGGATCCACACAATCCACGCCGACAAGCCTCTGCTATCGAGATGGGGGAACTAATTGAAAGTATTAAACTACAGGGCTTTCGCGATCCGATAAAAGTTCGTCCGTTGGACGATCCCAAGGATAGAGAAAGGTGTATGGTGAAAGGTGGTCATCGTCGATTGTATGCTGCACGCAACATTGGCCTGAGGCATGTCCCAGTCATTATTGTCCGTGCCGCTGCTAGTAAGGTTGGACAACTATTGGATCTGCTGGCGGATAATAGTCATCGAGCGGATTTTGCCCCAATTGATAAGGCCAAAGCATTCCAAACGCTAATTGACAACGACATGACTGCCACAGCGATAGCCGATAAACTGAAAATTACCCCAACAACGGTAACAACCTCATTGTCACTTTTGAAGTTACCCTCCGAAGTACAGACTCATATTAATTCTGGCGCCATTAGTGTCCGCAATGGGGCACAGCTTGCTCGCCTTACTAATCCTGAACAGGTGTTGTCCGTTGCTTCGCAATTAATTGCTCGCACTATTAAGACCGAAGATTTAGGTTCGATTGTTAGTGGTAAGCAAGCGATAAAAGCGAAGACGAACTCCACGTCAACCGCTCGCATAACTACTCAAATTTACCGAACGAATCAGGAAATTACTGTATCAAGCGGTGCCACGGTATCGATAAAAGCGTTTGGAAGGATGACATCTGAGCAAATGTGCTCGGCGCTTAGGGAAGCTATCGTTACGCTTGGCGGATGAGTTAGCTCAAGTTTTTTGATCTTTAAAATTTTGGCGTTGTAGAATTACGCGATCGACCCTCGAGGTGTGTGGTTAAATCTTACACCCCGGGGGTTAGATAGGTAGATTAAGCGTTTTTGACGAAGGAGCGGTTGCTCTCGCGTCTTGAGTTTTTTTCATGTCGATCAATTTCACACGCCTGCCAGCTGGCAGAGAAAGGTCAGTGAGTCATGGGTCGCAAACCTAATGTTGAGAAGACGGCGGAGGACACCGCACGCGAAGGCGCCTACGACGGTCTGCTAAACATCCTGTGCCCGGGAATGCGGGTCGGAGAGGCGTTGGAGCAGCTCTCAAGTCTGACTGGGATCGGAGTGCCTGTTCTCAAGGCGATTCGATACGGCAACAGCGGTCTAAGTGCTGACAACCGAGCCATCTTGGAGAAGCTCCTAGCGGAGCGAATCAAGGATGATTCTGTGCTGCAACGGGCGGCATCCCGAGTGAATCTCGATGCTCTGATGCGGTCGCGGGCAAGGACTGAATGGTTGAAGACCCAAGAGGGCGAAACCCCTGTGAGTCGGGCGAAACCGTCGAGAGTATCGGATCTGGCAGTTCACGGCGCGACGGGTAAGCTGACCGCCAACGGTCACGGACACGTCTCCGGGCATCAATTCCAGCCAGCTGTCGGTGTTACTCTGGCCAACGGCATGCAGCTGCGCATCGGGAATGGTACAGGGGTCCAGGTGGTCAATCGCGCAGGTATCCTCTCGATTGAAACGGTGCGCATCGACGAATAGTGTAGTGATCTCGTTTGCTAAGAGCACCCGGTTTTGGAGCAACAAACTCCTAAGGTTTAGAACTTCTACCTTTCTACCCACCGGGCTCTTAATTTGAATTTTTGTTGGAAATATAAGCCGTGACTAATTTACAAGACACCGCGAGCGACCACCAGTCGTTAGAGAACTTGGAATTAACGAGTTCAAGAAAGCCTAGAGAACTGATTTTACCATGCTCACTATTGTCGGATTTTATTGCCTCTGGTGTTGCGAAGTCCAAATTTAATGACAGAACCTGCGCTGCATACGCCGATGATCTACGACAGTGGGTTAGCTTTCTCGCTGAAAACTCCAATCATTCGTCGGCAGAGCCACATAAGGATATTAACGAAGAATTCAACCGTCTAATTTTATCCGCTGGTTCGACGCATGTTACCAAATTCTTACAAGAAATACTTGATCGCGGTATCGCCGAGGCAACGTTGAGGAGAAAGAGCGCTAGTATTCAGTCACTATATTCTTATCTTCTTAAACAAGGTCTGATTAGCATTAGCCCAACGCATGCTGCGAATCGTCCCGCAAAATCCATAGAGACTCGCTCGGTTCGTATATCGCCAGATCAATTCTATGAACTGATGACGGCATTGGATGACACTTTTTCAGGCCGTCGTTTAAATGCGTTGTTGTGGTTGGTTTATGGAACTGTCGCCAAACCGAGCGATATTTTAGCCGTAAACATATCTGATATCGTTTTATCTAAAAGCTTCTTTGATGGTGGTGAAAACAGCATCGTTTATAGAAGGGGATCAAAGTCACATAAGATACCACTTACTTTAGAAGCCCACGTAGCGTTGCAGGAGTATCTTTTGGCGCGTGCTCATTTTCTCAGTGCGTACGGAATAGTCGGTAGCACCGCGGACCAAAAGCCCCTCTTTATCAATAAGGTCTTAGAGCCAATTAGTGAGCGCAGTATGCGACGATTTTTTGAATCGTTGGTGCAAAGTATGGGAGGAGCCTTTGATCCTGAAACCGGATTTCATGACATATTGCTACTCGGTGTGCGGGCCTTGGAACGGGAACAAGGACTTACCGCTGAAATTATAAGGAGATATAGAATTTCGCAACGTCTCATTAAAACGTCTCTTCAATAGATTGATGAAGTAGGGGTTAGTCTTCGTGATCGAGGCGGTGCAATCTCCCTCTGGCACAACAATTTTTTAGACTTAGATCATCCCAAGGCAGATAGAGGTTGTTTAAATATACTGAATTTGGGTAGACGGGAACTTACAATGATTCGACCGATGTTCGGTTATCCGAACAATAGTTCAGTGCAATAGTTATAAACGGTGGAAACGTATGGACGTTAATGCAGTTTCTAAAACGCCAAGATTCATAAACCCGAATATTCCCGCTGCTGTATTAAGTGGCATATACGATTCTGCAGCGCAGTACGTAGTTGGAGTAGAATACCGGCCTAATCATACGATGGTGCAATTGCAGTTTCGAGCTCTGCCCAGCTATTTTGCAAATTTAGATCATGTGCCGACAGAAATTATTACCTCAGCGATGATTCAGGGAGGGCGCTGTGCAGCTGCGCTTAAGGCACAAAGCGGGGATCTATGCAGTGGCTCTAATATGGATTGGTTTTTAGAAACGAGATCTTTATGGCGAATAATAGATTTAAGAATTCTTCCTCGTCGTGAGATTCAAGTAGGTCCTAATTCTGAAATAACTGAAATCAAATTTGAACTTTCCGATCTATCGCCGGTGCGCGGCATGCCAGCGTGGAATGAACTACACGTTAAGTTTCAAGGATCCGTAAGAGGGCAGCTGCGTACTTTCTTTCCAGCTCATGCACTGCCGATGCAGTCAGAATTCGCTACTCTTAGGGGGCCAACTGATGAGAAATTACGGCGCTCGTTCGATGGTAAGGCGCCAGACACATCGAGGTAACCATATTGGTGACTGTCAGTTCTGACTATTTGACCCGGTCCGACTGCTCAAGTGTTGCGCACCAAAACGGAAAATCCCTGCGGTAAATAATGGGCTCACAAGCGGATAATATTTCGAATTCCTCCCGAATTTTGGATACCGTAGAACTGGAATCGATGGTTGTACGTAGTTCATTATCGATTTTCTTGATTTCGATCCCGATCTCACGAGTCGTGCGGGGAGTACTCTGTGAAGCCAATTTTGCATTGTGTAACTCAGCGATTAGTTCAGCCTTTTTTGTCGAGAGCTGTATCAGCGTTGATCGCTCATCTTCGCTCCAGGAGAGTGCTTTTAGCAACTCTCCGACATGGGAGGGACCGGAACGCACGAGCGTGAGTGCCGATTGAAGCTCTTCAAATCGGTCGATGAACTTTGAGAATGGATACTGATTCGCACTAACGATGATATACGGTGATGAGATCTCAAGGTTTAGTTCTTTAGCGATTCGCTCAACTGCTGGCTCGTAAGTTCTGCCACCGGTGCCGTGAATGAAAAGTCCGCAACAATATTTTCGCAAAAATAAGCTTACAAACGCCCCGCGGGGTACGAGAAACTCATTTGCAGCGATCTCTTCCCCATGTCGCAAAACCCGGCGTGAATTAGAGGTAGAATTCCAGATCCACAGTGGAAGCTCGCCATCCGCAAGGTTGGGGAACGGATTAGCAGCGTTTTGAATTCGATTCTCAAGTCGATGTTGTAGTAACGCTTTGTTGTACGTAGTGAATAGGGAAGGGGACTGCGAAAGTTGCATCAAGACACGCTGCACCTCAGGTTTGCGAACCAGTAACGAAAACGGCACCTGCCGTACCGCAATCTTGCCGAATGCTCGTTTAACAACGGTATTTGCTACAGCGATTGGTTCTCCCAATAACCTCTTATATGCAGCAAAAACAGAGGAACCATCGGCAGGTACATTCTCTACTCGCTGGGATACTGCAAGCCCGCTACCAGCCCCCAATCGATTCCGCGTTTCGGTAGGGAGACCACTCACGATTGAGGGAACGGAGAAATCCGTGCAATCGTGCTCATCGAGATCTAAGATGAAATTTACCGAAGTGGCATTTAGCTTAGCGCTAATAACTCCCGCCTGTTCCTCTTTGGCCAAAAGCCCCGGATGATAAACTACTGGTTGGTGCCCAGTTCCGACGATCCAGTCCGTTTGCGAGAGTGGACCACCGATTTCAAGGTTTGCCTTTTGCGCAGCAGATTGAAGAATGGACTCAAACTCCGCAGCGACAGCTAAAACTGAATTAAGCAGCGCAACAACTGGTGCACTAGCGTTGGAGAGACTCGCTACCAAATCATCAACTGATCGCTCAGGGTACGGCGATTCGATAACTAGTGGTGATGCACGAGTAGCCATAGGCTCGGAGTTTACAACCCCTTTTTGCTAGGCAACAGCGCCAACGGCGACACGCCGACTGGGTCGCGAGAATATATCGGCTCACCGAAACCTGTAATGATCTGATCTCCCTAATACTCTCCATCAGTGCGAACACGGCGAAGAACGTCTCGATTCTTGGGATTATCCTTAAACTGCGAGCGATACGCCCCGATCGCATTAAGTTTCGCCTCTTTTCCGGCCGTTGCGTCGATTACAAACGCCGGTAACGCGCGAAGGCGCATGTGGATCGAGGGATAGTAGAGAATTTTCGGAACGAAAAACGGTTCTCCAGCTATGCCGTTATTTGAGAGTTTCGCCTGAAATCGTGCGCCTTCCGTTATCGCACACGCTGCTACGTGATCCGGATGCACATCCGTCCAGTAATGCGAGAGAATAACATCCGGGCGCACTTCTCGAATTACGCCAGCTAAGGATCGTCGCGCCTCTTGAATGTCGGTCAGTTCACGGTTTTTAAATCCTAAACACCGTCTGCCAGTAAGACTGAGAATGCGACTAGCCTCGGAGGCTTCTTTAAGTCGTTTTCTCGGAGACCCAAACGGCGTAGGTTCTCCATTTGTTAGATCGATGATATACGTTTCAACGCCGTTGTTGGCCCAAATCGCCAACGAAGCGCCTAGCGCTAACTCAGCGTCGTCTGGATGGGCCGCCACCACTATTATTCTGAAAGATTTCGAGGTTTGTTTTATCGCTTTGGCCATCGTTTGAATTCTCTCTCTAGGACTTCACGGTAGTGCGCAAGTCTAACGGTTGGATCATCTAACGTTTCTCCGAAGGATCGATTCGGATCGTTGTAGATTCGTCTGATACTTAACTCTTTAACTGCAAGTTTGTGAACCGCTGCTTGAATCCAAAACTGCAACGGAAATGCGTAACCAGTTTCATCCAGAGTAAGTAATTTCAGCGCCGCTACCCGCAGCGCCTTAAAGCCACAAAATCCGTCCGTCAGGCGATAGCCGGTGAGTTCGTTAATTTCAGCTGTAATAGTGGCGTTTATCGCTCGTCTGGCGCCGGGTGCATCGTCGTTATCAGCGAACTCTTCCAAATACCTGCTTCCGGACACGATATCGCATTCCTTAAGCGCAGCGAAAAACTTCGGAACCGAGCACGGTTGGTGCTGCCAATCAGCATCCATGGTTACCACGGAGTCAAAATTATTTTCGTTCGCAAATCGAAAACCTTCAATTAGCGAAGCGCCGTAACCTTTGTTGCGACCATGGGTAACCACGTTCAACGACGGGCAACAGTGGCTGCCTAGAATCTCAGCCGTCTTGTCTGTCGATCCATCGTTAACCACTAATACATCTCCAAGGTACCACTTGCGAAGTTCGCACAGAACCTCAGCAAGATGCTGCTCTTCGTTGAAAACAGGGATGATTACTAACTGCATTTGGGATTCTGGAAAGCTACGATTTGTTTTCACCAGTAAAAACAGAAAGAATCAGAAAAACTTTTCTTAGTGTTCTTGTATGTAGTTTTCTTGGTTGTTTTGGAGGGGTACACTTCTAAATGGCCTGGTGGGAGAGCAGCTCGATTTAGTGTTCAGTGCGTAGCGTAGCTACGAACGTCACAAAGCAAGAGCGTTTTCTCACCTACTTTATCAGCTCGAACAGTCGCTAGAACGCACGCAGTGCGAAGTGTTTAAGCTTCGCACTGCAAATCGTGCTGTTCGCATTGGCAAGTTAGAGCAAATAAAGCTTTTTACTAACCAGGCAAGAATAAGGATAGCAGATGGAAACTAGAAAAGAAGTGTTTGTTGGAATCGATGTGAGCAAGGAGAATTTGGACTGCGATTGGGGCAGCTATAGGAGGTTTGAAAATACGCCATCCGGTGTGAAGAGCATTATTAAGCAGCTAAAAAAACTAGCTGTTAAGCTCGTGGTTGTCGAGTCCACGGGGGGATATGAGAGAGCGCTTCTTGAAGCGCTCTGGGATGCTAAAATACCGGTGTCGCACGTGAATCCTAGAAAAACTAAGGCGTTTGCAGATTCCTTAGGGCAGCACGCCAAGACGGACAAGCTCGATGCTTGTCTGTTACGTCAGTTCGGCGAAAAGTTACTCCCACCAGTAACGCCAGCCCCGAGCCCTGAGGTTCGAGGGTTGCAAGTGTTGCTTGATCGTAGGACCCAGCTCGTAGGGATGAGAACGGAAGAGAAGAATCGAGCCAAAAACCCAGCCATTACCAAAGAGATAAGAGGGATGATTAGAAAATCTATTATCTTCATCACCAAAGAGCTTAATCGAATTACGCTATCTATAGAGAAGGCAATCGATGCCTCTGCGGTACTAAAGGCTAAAGCAGCTGTGCTGCAAAAAGAGATGGCGGTAGGTCCCGTACTCGTGATGACCCTGTTAGGGGACTTACCAGAGCTCGGCACTGTCCCTCGTGAAAAAATCAGCGCCCTAGTCGGGGTTGCTCCGTTAAACAATCAGAGTGGGAACTCTGACCGTCCTAGAACGATTCGTGCCGGGCGCAAGCAGGTGCGGGCTGTGCTCTACATGGCTACAGTCTGTGCCATTAGAAGGAATCCTAAAATAAAGGCTTATTTCCTCTCACTAGTTAAGCGAGGAAAGCACAAAATGGTCGCTCTCGTTGCTGCTATGCATCGGTTCATCGTTCATCTAAATGCCGTAATGCGAGATTTTCTCGCAGGCAGCCAGGAGGTAATTCACACTTGATTTTCTACACAGTCGCTTTGTGGTAAAAAATTCAAGCCGAAACAAATCCGAATTTATCCTGTCGACTTGATCATTTAAGAATCGATTCTAACTTTCTAGGGGAAACCTGCGAGTGCGGGTTGAAAAGCAGATTATCTAGCTGCAAAGGATTGGATAAACTCTGTGATTTTACCGTCGATATTATCTGCGATCCACTTTGCATCCCACCATTCAATCGGATTGACCGAGACGTGTCCTACCCGATATTCGAAATGCAAATGATCGCCGCCGGCTAATCCGGTTGCTCCGGTGCGTCCAATCTCTTGATCCTTTGCAACCTTCTCGCCTGCTGCAACCGCGTTGGAGGAAAGATGCCCGTATAGTGAGAAGAGCCCGGTTCCGTGATCGATCAGAACTGCATTTCCATAAATCCCGAACTCACCGGACAGTGCGACGATACCGGCGTTCACTGCGTGTACGGAATCGTTCTTAATCGATGCGAGATCTAATCCCTCATGTAAAGAGCCGCCGGCATGCTTTCCATCCAGCGCATACGTTCTCTGTTCTCCAAACAACGAAGTGGTCGAGCCAGGAATTGGACGGCTAAATACACCACTCCAAAGGCGCGTCGGGGCTGACTTATCGATTAAAGCGAACATCTCTTGCTGAAGCTTCCTTCGGTACGTCTCGTTGATTAACCTAAAACGCTCGATCTGAGCATTCTCGGAGTTGTCGGATTGATCCACTCGTTCATTAGTTCGCGACTCGTAGCTCTCAACTAAGTCTGGAATCTTTTTCTCAAGAAACGATAAGGAGAGTTTGCTGTCGACGGCTACTTGGTTGAGCGGCTTGACCGGAAAATCGAGTGTAGTTTGCGCGATATTGCCGCTTGCATCCTCGACTAGTACGCGAATCTTCTCTTTGTTGGAGTCGAAACCGAGCGGTAGCGCAAGTAGCACTCCGTGCACGTCAGGATACGCAGCAAGGCGCTCATCAAACGCGGTGCCGGGATATCCGCGGAAGAATAAATCTCCGATTGTGACACCTGTGCGAACGTAATCGCCGCCACCTACCCTATACAATACAAACTCAGCGCCGCCTTGATTGGCGGTAAACTGTTGTGACACCACCGCAACCGTTGGCGGAGAGTAGTCAATTAAGATCTCTATAGTCTTGGCAGTCTGTTTTTGAGCGAAGGCACCATCAGTTAGCTCTGTGCTGACGAGTGCTTTGCCTTCTACGAGACCTAGACCTTTCGGCTCGATCTCGAAAGATTTCTCGATGTTCGACAACAATGGAACGAAACTCTCCTTGGAAATCTCAAATTCTTTCCCTTCTTGCGAAACAGTTGCTCTGAACGTTGCAATTCCGATCCCAACATCTGTTCCCGTTACGGCAAAGGACATTCGTTTAGATCCGCCACCAGTTTTAGTAAGAGTTAATTCTGGGGCGCTACGATCGGTAAAAAACTCCAGTCGACCACCTGACCAGAGCCAGCCACCGCCGAAGAGAACAGCGGATAGGAGAATAGGAGGCACAATTTTATACATGCGCGATCTATACTATTAATGGGATAGACCGCCAGCAGGACTAGCGAAATTCTGATTGCCAAGTCAACAAAAGGAAGCTTTATAGTTAGAAGGAATGATTGCTGCCTTAAGACTTTCTTTTTGGACCGGACCATTCGTGGCTCTATGTTCTATAGTGACGTCACTTATTCTTGCCGAAATAGCTGTCGGCCGCTTTAGTTTAGCAACGAACGTTGAGTTGGTGACTAGTGCTGGAGAGTCAATTTACACATCCGATCCCACGCTCGGATATCGGCTCAAGGCCCACGCGACCGCGCAACATAAGACTCTAGAATTTAATGTGACCGTTACAACCAATTCCGACGGATACAGAGACGAAGAATTTGTTGTGCCACCGGATCCTAGCCAACACGTAGTCGTTGGATTAGGTGATTCCTTTGGGTGGGGGCATGGTGTTGAATTTCAGGAATCATTCTATCAAGTCGCTGAGGACGCGCTGAGAAGAAAGTACGCAGCGCTGCGAATCCATAATCTCAGCGTTTCCGGCTATAGCCAACTTCAGCAGATCTACCAAGTCGATGAAGCACGACGACTAGGCGCGCGTGTTTTGATTTTAGCTTTTTGCCTCCAGAATGATGTTCTTGAGAATGGCGGAATAATATTCAGGAGGATAGATGATGCTAGTCGTCGAGCTGATATGGGGATCGCTCGCAAGACTGTGGCTGTACCGACAATTACCAACGATCGTGGTCTCTTCTCGCGCAGTCTTCTGTATCAATTAATCGTTGGGAGATTGAGCTTGAGTGCCAATAGTTTGTCAGTGGGCACAGCGCCTTGGTTCGTGTTGGATCAAATGAGGGTTACGAAGGATCCACTGACCACGAAGGCTTTCGATAAGACTCGCGAACTTCTCCAGCAAATTATTACTCGTGCGAAAGAATTTTCAATTCAACCGATGATCGTCGGTATTCCAAATTCTTATTTAGTTTCTGATGAGTTATTCGATCAAATTAGGGTGGGTTATGGAATCAAACGGGAGGAATTAGACGTTCGAGCAGTAACTAAGTTACTTGAGGAAATTTCGTCGAGTACTAATACGCCGTTTCTGGACCTGGCCAAGGGCTTCAAGAGTAGATCTTTGACGCCAGAAAAGTTTTTTTTCCCGCAAGACCGACATTTTAATCGGAAGGGGCACGCGCTCGCAGGCCAGCTATTGAGTGAATTTATCAACGATGGCTTAGATCACTGATATTAGATCACTGATAGGTGTCGGTTTATGATTTTACTTCGAGAATGACCAGTAGAACTCACTAAGCGCGTCCCCGACTACTACTAACATCAGTTTAGCAAAAGCCAGTTCTGGGGTACTACCATCAATAAAAACCCAGTTGATCGCCTGAGCAAGGCCCGCCGCCGATAACCGCTCCCGCTAGGAGGAGAATCATAAATTTTCGCATTTGAAATTTATACCGGCGAATCGCGGGTCTGACCAGCACGTGGTTTCGATTTAATTCCTGGCATCCGATTTTTCGGCGTGAGAACTCTCCATAGAGTCCCTGTTAATATTTGAACTTCGCGATACTCAGCGTCCAAAAATGCGAGGAGTGGCTCGAATTTTTGCTCAAGATTACATTCGTCGTAGCGTAAAAACCATTCGCGACGTTGACTGGAAATAAGCGGTACGATTCGAGGGTTAGTCGTGGCCGCGTCGATTATTATGGGCTTCGATTCAATGATGTTCTTGGTGAACTGCTCGATCATCATCGGCATTTCGGGGGGTAAATATCCGCACTGCATTAGTGGATAGAGATAAACGAATTTTGATGGTGCAGGTGTGTTTGCCAAGAAATTTAAACGAGCTTCCGCACCCCATACTTGTAAGTGCTCGTAGCGCTGGGTGACGCTTGTCAATTCCGTGCCAACCAGTGGAGCCGTTGATAAATCTAAATTTCCTATACTCATCACAGCTGGAACTATTCGATCTCGTAAAGGATTTATTAGCAGCGCAATCACGCCAGCAAAGACCAATGCGCCGCGCAGCCGCATCGACCGTGGTAGCATCAGCGCTATCAGATGGATAACGAACGCGATGCCGGCTGCGCCGAGGATACTCATAGGAACGAGTAAAAGTAGGAAATAATCCGGGCGCGAGGCGCCCCCGAGAAGCGATAGTCCGAATTCTACTACTAGCGAAAGCATGCCTAAAACAGCCAAACGTTGGCGATTATTGGTGGGGGAAGGAGGGGGATTGAGCATTGAGAAAGCACCGAGAGCCAATAAGAACCATAGCCCTGGAACTGTCAGGGGTTTAATTGCGAATCTTGCAGCTTCGAGTGTCGATTGCGAAGCGAGAGCGCCCGCTCCCGATCCTGCATAAATAAAGTTGTACATTATGTACTGGTCGAAAAATGGCTGTAGTGCGCCTTTCGCATTCAGGTAGCCAACACAAATTCCGAACGGAATTGCGAATCCGATAAACATGTCGAGTAGGCGCCGAACTCGGGTATCCGGAGTCGAGCCGAAGATCGCGAGAAAACAGGCTACTACTGGGACCCCGATGTTGTTTGGTCGCAGAAGCGCCGCTAACGCCAAGATAGCCCCGAGAAGAATAAATCGCAGAGCGGTCTTTGAATCACCTTTTGTAAAAGTGTTTAAGGTGATCAGAATCGCCCAGACCTGCAACGGTACGGTGTAGACCTCTGAGAGGTTGCCACCGCTTATCGTAACCAAAAATAGGGGCCAAGTCAGAAGCATGCCAAGAGTTGCGGCCACGACTCCACCGTTTTTAATCAGGATTTGATGTAGCGCTAATGTTGCCCAGGCAAGGGCTCCAAATTGGATAATCCAAACTCCCCAGCTGCTTCCACTCGTCATCAAAAGCCCGAGTGCGTTGATGAAATACAGTAGCGGTCCTTTATGATCCCAGACGTCTAGATACGGAACCTCTCCAGCTAAAATGCGTTGACCAATATACAAAACCACCCCGGAATCTCGTTGTGGAACTAACCCTGGATGCCACTGAACAGCGATTACCGCGAGGACTAGTAGTAATATAGCCGCAGCCAAGCGCTTAGGAGCGAAACGCAGGGATGGCTGACGATAGACGACCATGGTTCCCCTAGTAGATATCAATTCCCATTCTGCGCTAGTCTCTTTTCGATGGAAAAAGTGACGTTAAAAGCGCTGTTCACCGCGGAGAATCCAAAAGAGCTGATTGATTCCGTTTCGTTCGAGGACGGAATTAAATTGCTTGAGGAGTTAGTCGCAAAAGTCGAGTCCGGTAGCCTGGCGCTTGAACAGGCGTTGGCTGGTTACGAACGCGGAGCCGTGCTGGTTGAGCATTTGAAAGCTCACTTGCAGCGCGCCGAGGCGCGGCTAAAGACGTTGAAGTTGGAGTAATTCTCCCCCCTGGGAACGCGAGGCGTTGCCTCGCAGACTAGCGTGGTACCTTGCGTTACCTATCTTTCAAGCAAGAATGCTACCTAGGTTTGTTAGTGTATTCGTCAAGATTAATTTGAAACTGCAATGGACTTGAAACGACTGCAATGGAATGGACTCGCCCTCTTAACGCAAAGCTGTGAAGCTCAGCGTTAAGAGGGTGTAGGAAACCCTTGATATTTTTTATCCAAGGCGGGTGAGTCCATGAGCGAGATTAAACTAGTAGCGATAGAT
>JBGSNS010000250.1:0-25786 GCA_041739515.1 Bdellovibrionota bacterium | reverse complement strand
CGGGTTCGTCTGCAACTTGAGTTAGCGTTTCAAGAAGCACTCAGTAATTCGCTTGAACACGGTAACTTAGAGCTCGATTCAGCGTGGCGTGAGGAGATCGATTCAGCAGGTGTTGATCGTTATAGTTTGACCCGTGCCCGGCGGTTGGCGGATCCGAAGTTTGGGTCTCGCAAGGTTACGATCGTAATTGAGTGTGACCATGAAATATTAGAGATTCGAATCGGCGACGAGGGGCCAGGCTTTGTGCCCAAACCCCGTCCGATTTCCGCAAGTGATACGCTTCCCTCAGGGCGTGGTCTCGCTCTGATCGAGGAATGCCTCGACGAAGTGCGGTATGAGCGTGGTGGACGTGAAGTTGTGATGCGCAAAAAACTCAAGAAGGATTCTGATGGCTCTCAAATTTAGATTACGCGGACTCGCTGAAACATTCATCGAGGAAATATGTTGTCCGGGATGTCAGCATGTTGGCGGCGATGAACAATCTTTTTCTACAGAGCATACCCGCGTAACATTCGACGGAATCATCGTCGTCATGCGGTGTAAGCATTGTGAACACGTTTTTGTTCCAGATAAGCAGCGCTTGGGGGTGATAAACCCTAGTGCATTAAAATCTGCAGTCGAAAAAGATTCGCAGGATACTGGCGAGCCGATTTTTGATTCGATGCGCGCTGTAAAATTAGCAGTCGAGCGTGACGCAGCCCGAGATCGCGGCGAAGTGCATTAATCCCCCTGGGACCGCGGAGCGCCGCTCCGCAGTCTAAACAACCCCTTTGCAGATTCGGATTTACCCAGAAAATACTTGGCAAGGCTCTCGACCTATGCGGTCCTTGACTGAAGATAGTTACTACAATGTATTCACCAGACCGTGAGTTGGCGCCTCCCGGTTCCAGTCCCAGCCAACTACCCAGTCCCAGTCGACTACTTCGTCAACGACTTAAGCGACACGTTGTTCTTTTTGAGCATCGCCATCAGCCCGATCTTGTCGATGCTGCGAATGGCGCTGGTTGTTACCTTCAGCTTAAGGAATTTCTTAAGCTCAGGAACCCAAAAACGCTTCGTCTGAAGGTTTGAATTAAAAACACGCTTCGTCTTGTTATTGGCGTGGCTGACGTTGTGACCGTATTGCTTGGTGACACCGGTGATTTGGCATTTACGTGACATGTATTTTTAACCCTGAGATCAACTCTAACTTTCTAAATCGATTATAAATGGCTCTGAAAAAAGAGCTCGGGGACTATAGACTATTGGCAATCTCGATCAAGGGCGGCTTAGTTTGCTCGCTAACCGCCCTAAAAGACTAGCTAGAATAGCTCGACCGAATCGATTCTAGGCAATTCGCCAGGAATATCGCGTTTTAACACAGCCCGTAGAAAATACGTCGATGTATCGTAGTCGACCTTGGCTATAACCTGAAATCTGACGCTTTCTGTGCGATAGAGTGCCGCTATGTCGGTCGATAGATTGCCGGATACTACGGAGCTAAGTGGGTGCGAACCGGCACTGCCGGTAATCGGCCCCTCTGCGCCGGTGCGAAAGTTTATGATCTGCTCCGCCACGCTATCGTCGATATCATCTGATAACGCCTTAAGTACCTCGCGAGATGCGGAGTTAATGTTTACGTACTGGATCTCTTCCGCTGAAACGAATGGCGATAATCGCTGCAGCCTAGCTGCCGTAAATCCTGGAATCGTCGCCAGTTCACTAATTCTCTTAAAGTTTCGATTCGGAAATATCTCGTTATCTCTGTCGCCCTCAAATCCTTCTGCGAAACCAGGATCCGAATACGGCTTAGTATCGGAATCTGAATAATCGATAAGTAAGGCGACCATTTTCTCAGCGTCAACTTTGACGTTAGCTCCCAATAAACCCGTTTGGTCTACTTCGTTGTCATCATTGAATCCTAAATTCTTAAAGAGTCGCACAAGCACATCACGCCAGGTGTTATTCACCGTGCCGCCCAGCGTCAACATCCGAAGCGGAATCTTTGAATCTTCAGGGCGAATTTCTAATGATACTTGAACGTTCGGTTCATCGATCCCGATTAGTTCGCCAGGAATGGGAACCCCATCGATAAACGCTCCCCAAACGTCCTTAGCTGAGTCTTCAGGGATCTTATCCTCTTTGATCAGTAGCCTAGCTACGGTTACGGCAGATTTGAGCAAATATTCAGCGCGGACTCCTTTAGCTACGATCGAACTTCGTCGTGATGCAAGATGCGTAGAATACGTCGCACTCACTACGATGATCGAGGTGAGTGCTACGATAAAGATAACTAGAATTAGAGCGATGCCGGATTGCCCATAAGAACATCGCGAATGAGAAAGGCGCCTTGATCGTGAAATCAAGGCGCCTCTAAACAACTCGTATCGGGTCAACTTTGTATTTACTGCGTTGTTTTCTTCAGTTAGCAAATCGTCATCTCATCATCAGCGCTTTCTACTTCTGGGTTAGCGCTTAATGCTGAGAGAATCGATCGGGCGTCGTCGCGAATCAAGGCCGAAAGACCGTTAATTAACGAAACGTGCCTAGTAACTTCGTTCCACTCGTTTTTATTAATATGATCACACAGCTTAGTGGCTAGGGCCCGTTGCTTTAACAAAATCCCATCGTACGAACGGAGCCGCTCTACTAACTCTTCAGGAATCGATTCGCGCTTCTCAAGTGTTGAACGCGCGCTAGTAATCGCCTTCTCTAACTCGGTAAACGACGAAAACAGCCTTTCAATGATGTTATGTCGATCCGGATTCTGCCCAGGATTGTTATTGTTATTATCTTGCATGACGTTTGTTCCCTTAAGCCTTGTACACTCATATCTGCCTCTTCCTTAAGTTTGCTTCAGTCACGAAGCGACCCTTAAGGAAAACGCTACTCATGCGTCCATGCCCCTTAATGCTGCATCCTTGCGGCTTACTTCTGTTGATTGCATTTGTGCTGCCAAACAACTGACAGCGAGATAACCCACCGGATGGATTGTACCTTTTCGGACACCCAACCGGCAAGAACTCTAAATACCTGATTTTCCGATGGGTTAACTGTGTTTATCTCGTACACAGTGTGTGGGAAAGCGACATTTATCACTCTAGATCCACCGCCTCCGTCTAAAGAACACCAACATTCCAAGCGAAATCGAAAGCATCACAAGTAGTATCGATGGATAGCCGTAGTGCCACTTCAACTCCGGCATGAAGGTAAAGTTCATCCCGTATACTCCAGCGATAAACGTTAGCGGCATAAAAATCGTAGTAACCGTGGTAAGTACCATCATAACGGAGTTCATTCGATTACTCATCGCTGAAAGATGCAGGTCCATCAGTCCCGATGCCATTTCGCGGTATGCCTCAAGCATCTCCATGATTTCAATCGCGTGATCATAGACGTCGCGCAGAAAGATACGAGTGCTTTTTTGAATCAGCGGAGACTCGTTACGTTCAATTCCAGCTAACACATCACGCACCGGCCAGACGTATCGCCTCAGAAACAAACCAAAATTTCGAGTTGAGTGAATCTCAGTTAGCATCGGACTGCTCTCCGGATTCGTCACTTGAGATTCTAACTCTTCGAGCTCTTCTCCTAGCTCCTCTAGGACTTCGAAGTAACCGTCAACGATTGCGTCGATAATTGCGTATGCAAGATAATCTGCGCCACAAGAACGTATCTTGCCCATAGCGCCACGCAGCCTCGTTCGGATCGGCTCGAAAACATCAGCGGAATGTTGCTCCTGAAATGTTATGACCCAATTCTGGCCCAAAATGATCGCAACATGTTCCGTTGAGAAACATTTTGCACCTTTAGCTTTTTTATCGGTGCGCAGAATCATTCTGAGCATTACGACCAGATAAGACCCGTAGTCCTCTTGCTTGGGACGAATTTGGGTGTTGACGATGTCCTCGATTGAAAGCGCATGAAGGTTAAATTTCTGCCCGATTCTCTGGACTAATTCCGGGTCGTGAACTCCATCGACGTTGATCCACAAATTCTCTGTGGGCGGCACATCCGGACCGATCTGGTCTAATGGGACGTCGGTGAGCTCTTCAATTTTGTCGACGTTATAACGCGTCGTTGAGATCCAAGTTTTATCGCTCAGCTGCCTTTTACCGACCGCTATGGCAGAGCCGGGGCTCATTCCCGCCTTCTCGGAACGTTTTCGTGCGTGACGTTTTGCCATGTCTCTGTAGTATCGCTATTAAACCCCCAATGAACAGTGGAAATCACCTACCTGACGAAATCCAATACGATGTTGTTGTTATTGGAGGTGGTATCTCCGGGATCGGTTCAGCTCTAGAAGCCTTGAAACGAGGGCTTAAAGTTTTGCTGCTTGAACGATCCGACGCCCTTGGTCGCGGAACATCAGCTAACTCACTAAGAATTATTCACGGAGGATTTCGTTATCTTCAAAGCGGCGGATTCGGTCGGGTCTTAAATTCAATCGCTGCCCAAGGGCAGTTGGTTCGCAAGTATCCGGAGCTTTTCGCTCCGCTTCCGTGCTTGATGCCGTTAAAGCGAATCGGACTACGGTCAAAATATCCGGTTATTGGTGCAGCGGCAGTTTTTCGAGTGATGGCGAAAGGGCTTGGCTGGCCATCGAAAGATAGGCTGCCGGTTGTTGTTAACCGTGCCCCAGACAGCACAGCGCTCAAAAATTATTCTTCGTCGCTTTTGAAGTGGTGGGATTGGCAACTTGTTTCGCACGATCGATTAATCGAGACGTTAAAGAGTGAAATTGTAAATGGCGGAGGTAAGCTCATGCTTAATGCTCTCGTTGTAGAGCTTCAGAGCGCTACGAAATTCGCCGCTATCGTATTAGAAAGTGGGGAAAAGATCTTCGCAAAGACAGCGATCGATTGCCGTGGTTCCGGCGTACCATCTCCAAAAGTAAAATCGTGGACCACAGCGTTTAACCTTTTGTTAGAGAAGCCGCTTGATTCTACGTACGGAGTGGCGATGACGGCGGGAGAGCGACTGCTATTCGCTGTTCCACGACGTGAATCAGGCGCGATCGGTACATGGTATCTTCATGGAGCAGAGCCGTTTAGTGGGGATAAACCGACGGTAAGCGAGGAACAAATCTTGAGCGCGATCGCGGACGTGAATCAGGCGTTGCCTGACATTGGACTTACCCGTACGCAGGTCGTGGGGATCGAAGCAGGGGTCCTGCCGTGTACGTCGCCGCCTAACAAACAGCCGATTCGTTTACTCGGTCGAGAAAGGATCGAAACCTACGGTCGAATCGTTAAGGTGATCAGCACTAAGTACACCACTTTTGAAACTCAAGCGCGCTGGGCCGTAAATACCGCCACCGAAATTATTAGTGCGAATCGGCCAAAGCCACCGACGATCTGAGTCCTCTATTTAAAGAGTGATAGTTTCCGTCCTTCTGAATCGAGAGTATAATCTCCAGCATGCGTTCTAATATTCTTCGTCTTGTAGCTTCGGTTTTTTGCGTAGTTTTGTTTGCTGGTTGCGTGCGTGCGGGGCCGACCACAACAGAATCCCAGGTGATTGATCCACGAAAGCAAGCGAATACCCGCGTTACGAATTACGAGGAATGTGTCGCGGCCGGTTTCGCTGTAACTAAATCTTTCCCGCCCCGTTGTGTGGCACCGAACGGGATACAGTTTATAAAGCCGCGCGTGCAACCGCCTGGCGCTGTAGCATGCGATAATCGGTGTGGCGATGGGGTGTGCCAGCAGATCGTTTGCCAGGCAGTCGGTTGTCCATGTGCTGAGACCCCTGTAAATTGTGCCGCGGATTGTGCGGCTAGCGCGTTCTAGTTTCAAACCGATGAATTTATTGCTCATATACCCGCACGAAATTGAGAATGGTTGCGCGCGAATTAATGGAGATCGTGCGCGCTGGGTTTTGGAAACCTTTAGACCCAAGATTGGCGATAAACTTGTCTGCGGAGTGCTAAACGGGCAAATCGGCGAAGCGCTGATCTCGTACACCGCAGCGGAAGAGATCGTAGCGCATGTAAGCCTGACCCGTGATCCGCATCCACGCCTACCAGCGGAAATAATTGTAGGACTCTCCCGTCCGCAAACGATGAAAAAGGTGTTGCACTTTGCTGCATCGGTTGGAATCGAGACTGTGCGGTTGGTACGCTGTGAGGGGAGTGAGAAAAGTTACCTCGATTCACATCTCTTGCGAGACGACGATATGGCAGCTGAGCTCGATCTCGGACTCTGCCAGGGAGTCGAAACCGTACGACCGAATGTCATTATTCACCAAACGTTTGCTGGATGCGTGCAGGGGTTTCTTTCTGGATCCCTCGCAACAGCAGCAGTTAAGTGGGTGGGGGACACATCTCCCGCCGCGGGCGATGTGTCCCCCATTCTGCGTAGCCTAGGCGAAGCAGATTCGACCGAGCCCTCACCCTTTCCTCACGTCCCGCCCCCATTTGCCATCGCCGTCGGCCCTGAAAAGGGGTTCTCAGGCCAAGAGTTAGCCACCCTGGTCGATTGCGGCGGATTTAAAAGAATTACCCTTGGCGCACGCCAATTACGGGTTGAATTCGCTCTGGCTGCCTTGGTAGGGCGTTGCCTTTAAGGCCGCTAATTAGCCTCAAATGTCGTTAAGGAATTCACCTATCGAGCCGACCATTCTATTGCATCAATCGGGTTGAGTGGGAGTGTATCAATGGCTGATAAGAAAGCAGATAAAAAAGACGACAAGAAAAAAGACGACGGGCACGGCGACGCTGCCGCTGCACCTAAGAAGAGCAAAAAGAAGCTCTTCATTATCGTAGGCGCATTGGTCGTTCTGGGTGCTGGCGCTGGAGTACCACTTTTTCTAATGGGTGGTGAGACACCTGAAGGGGAAGAGCACGCCCACGAACAACACGAGGTCACTCATCTCGAGGTAGTGCCGATGGAAGTATTTGTGGTCAACCTCTCACAACATACGGCGTTTATTAAGACCAAGCTCTTACTTGAATACGACCACGACATCGTACACAAGCACGAGGAGGCTTTAGCGAAAGCGGGACACGGTCTACCAGCGGAAGGCGGTGGTGGACATGGTGGCGGAGCTGAGGGCCTATCCGGATATTTAAAACATCGCGAACCGATGCTGCGTGATGCGATCATTCGCGTTCTGTCTTCGAAGCGACCTGAAGAGGTTCTCACCGTTGACGGAAAGGAACGTCTTAAGGAAGAGCTACTCGAAACGATCAACGAAGCCATCGCGCTTGATGAGTCGCCGGTGCAGAATATTTATTTTGCTGAGTTTATTATTCAGTAGACCTGGGACCGCGGACCGCTGGTCCGCCAACTTCCGGTGTTGGCCAAGACTTAGGTTGATGTGAGGGAACAGTTGCCCGATCCGCTCAGATCTATGTATGCACCGAATTATACTGCGATAGAACAGCAAAAACGCAAAATTGAGCCAATTTTTCGCGAGCATTAGCCATGCTAACTGACGAGCGTCTCCTAGGCGTCGAATCCTTCACGCAGTGACTGATCCAGAACTGAAATATTAATTAACTGAATATACCGATCTACCATTCGCTGAGCGCTAAATTGCTCACTTAGCTTCCGACTACGGATGCCCATTGAGCATCGAAGAGTTAAATCACTCAATAATTTCCGTAAAGCGACCGTCAATTTTTCGACCTCCCCACGCGGTACGACGAGTCCATTCTCTCCTTGGGCGATCAGCTCTGCCGCCCCACCTACATCAGTGAGTACCAGCGGTAGCCCACTTGCTAAGGCCTCAAGCGCCGCATTGGACATGCCCTCATTTTCAGATGGCAGCACAAAGATATCAGCGTTGCGATACAGCTCTGGCATCTCATCGCGCGCGACCACGCCACGAAAATCAACTTGCGCGGAGATCTTTAACTTATCGGCCAACGCTTTAAGGTTCTCTTCCTCATCTCCTGTACCGACGATCACCAACCGAGCGTCGACGCCGTCGGTGTGTAGTTTTGCAAAGGCTTGAAGCAAAACGTGCACCCCTTTGCGCTTAACTAGTCTAGCTACGCAAAGAATAACCGAAATAGCATTGTTCCGTTCAGGTGGGGGATGAAACAATTCTGTATCGACACCATTGGGAATTACAACTGGATTTGATGACGGATCAGCCGCGATCATCAACTTCGCGTGCATCTCACTCGATACAATATTTTTTTCTGCCCCCCGCCAAACCCGCCGAATAATCGGAGAGAGTATAGGATACAGAAATTTATATCGCGCCTCAAAACCAGGAATATCAACGCCTGGGCTTCTGGTGATGTACGGAATACCGAAGAGCTTTTTAAGATAAAGCGCCACAGGTCCCGCAGGAACCGCTGAATACGCCATGCAAAGATCGTATCGCTGCTCTTTGGCGAGACGCACAGAGGTTCGCAGTGCGCGCGCCGCATATCTTAACAATTCGATACCCCTGGCGTGATGAAGATCCAAGTTATTGACCGGCACGCGGTAGATCTGAATATTCGATGCAAACAATTCTCGGCTATACCCTTCCGCTGCTCGTGACGACGTAACTAAATCAATGCTGATCTCTGGGTGGTTTGCCGCAAGAACACAAAGGAGAAGCTCGTTAAAGACTCCTTGGCCGCCACCTAGCGGGGGAAACTCATTGTTAAGCATTAGAACACGCATAGTGGGTCTCTAATCAGGAATGATCCATTCTGCCTAAATGGTTTAGCCACCACTTCGATGCTCTATCACTTCCCGAACGATGTACGTCGGCCTACCCCGCACCTGTTCAAATACTCGCCCCAGATACTCCGCCACCACACCAAGCAACATCATTTGAACCCCGGAGAAGAAACAAACAATCACAACCAATGTAGCAAATCCTGGAGGACCTAGACCGGTTTGAAATTTTAACCACATATACACAGCACCCATTACGACGGATGCAAACGCGAGAAACAATCCCACGAAAGTAATAGCACGCAGCGGCAATATGCTGCTTGAAGTGAATCCATCAAACGCAAGTTTAAACAATTTTCGCATCGTGTATTTAGGAGACCCAGCAAACCGTGCATGTCGTTCGACAGGAATTCCCAGTTGCTTAAATCCGACCCAGCTTCGCATACCACGCAAGAACCTATGATATTCTGGCATGCTCTTAATCCGATCGACCACTTTGCGATCCAGCAAACAAAAATCCCCCGCATCGCGTTGAATCGGACTGTCTGCAAGCCAGCTTAAAATTTTGTAGAAGACAGTATACGCCATGCGCTTAGACGTACGCTCCTTGCGGTCTTTTCTAATCGCAAAAACCACTTCGTAGCCACTCTTCCACTTCTCGATAAACGTAAACACCGCCTCCGGATCGTCTTGCAGATCCGCATCCATCAAAATCACTGCATCACCCTGAGCATAATCTAGCCCGGCCGAGAACGCCGCCTGCTGACCGAAGTTTCGAGAGAGATGAACGATTCGCACGTGAGGTGTTGATTTGGCAAATCCATCTAGTAGCTCAGCGCTTCCATCGATGCTGCCGTCGTTGACCAATACGATCTCATAAGCCAACTGAAGCCGGCTTGTAATCTCGATTAGGCGAGCAAAAAGCTCAGGCAGACCAGACGACTCGTTGTAGATCGGGACGATGAACGATACATATGTTGGTATATCCGCAGCCACCATGGCCAAGTAGTGATACCATCGATAAATTTGGGTTGCTATGTGGGAATTGAAAGAAGGCAGGATTGCCTCGTCGAGTACCCAGGCAGCCATACACATGGACAGACCAGGCCTTGACCAAATACACGTAGATGTGGATTGAATCGTGCGGATGCTGCGAATAATGATGTTCGGCCTGCGTGCGAGAAAACAAGTTAATTCGAATCCCATACATATAGTGCGAATTTTATGAAATTAACGGAGTCTAAATTGCTTAACTTTGCTAACTTCGACCGGCATGCGCGTATAGAGATACTAACCATATTAGTTGTGGGCTTTTCATTATGGCTTACCTACTTAGAGTTGGCTCCACCTAGGGTTGAATCGACTACAGAGTTGCTCGCCAGACGAGCGGATTTCGTTGAGTTGACCGGCGACAGAAATGGTTTCATAGATGCGTTGAATGCCCACGAGCCTACTTACAACAACGATACGGACCGCCCAGTCCAACTCGACCTACGGGAACGTTTTCGCACCCGAGATACCATCATCTCAGAAATCGAAAAAACGGCTGCGACGAGTGGCCAACCGGGAAATTGTCGCTCGATCGCGACAGCAGTTTTTGAATTTGTGTCTCGTAATAGACGGCACAGCTATCCCTTGCTTTGGGGAAACATGCTCCACTCCCCGGCATCATTTTTTACCACATACGGCGCAGGGTTCTGTGATGATGCGGCGACGATGATGGTCGAAATTAGTCGCTGGTTCGGTCTCCCGGCTCGTTCAGTTTGGGTCGGTGAACTGCCGTCGGGTAAGGGTATTCATGTCATTTCTGAGATCTACTGCGATGGGGAATGGGGAATCTATGATCCGGACTTATCAGAGGTGATTCGTCATCCTGACGGTCGACCACTTACCTTTGAGGAGCTGGCGGCTTTAGCTGAGCAGAAAAAGCTTAAGTGGGCCGACAGTAGTATCGTTCGAATGCACGTCCAAGCCGCCGAGGATTTTGATGCTTCACGCAGCGGTGAAAGAGGGGATCCGTGGGGTGTATTACTGCCGAGGGAGAAGAGATTTTACTTTAATAGTCCATTTTTCATAACTTCCGATGGCCGGTTTCCGGAGCAAAGAGCATGGCACTCTCGTGCAGAGGTTCTCCAGCACTACGGGGAGTCGACGTATAATTTTGCTAGAGTCATTCCACTTAAGGCCGCGATAAAGCCCAGTGTTGTTTACGTGGATGACTATTTTCCGATCGTAGCAGCGTTTATTCGCACTAAGGCGAGGCAACTGCCTGAAGGCTCTATCACTCTAATTGGCTCACCGATTGATAAGGCGATGGAGATTTCCGGTTTGGAAAATTTTAAATATGGGGATCATCTGTATATAGATCTCACCCCAACGCTCTTGCACCTTCATCCATCACCGTCGTACTCCTTAAGATTGGGCAACCTAGTGATTGGCGAGCATGATGCGGAGTTGATCACGGTGCATCTCTACTCAAGGTTTGGCGTCCACCCAACACTGAAGATGCCATTTGAGCAAACGATGACCAGGGATTAAAGCCTAAATATTTATACTTCGACTGATCGGATTTTTTCGTATCAGCGTGGCTTTGCCGTGGTAGAGAAGAAGAGAGGGTAAGCCATCGGAACACCGAAACGCGTGGCGATCATTCGAAGCAGCACCTGAATTTCCCCCAGCACCCCGAGCTGACTTCAGTTGGGGAAAAAGCGCCGTCGAATCGTGACATTACAGAACTGCTTGGTGAGAAATTCGCGCAGCTTACATTCTGGTACGCGGCCCATAACGGGAGGTTGATAGCATCCGGCGACAAGTTATGAGGAATCTGTTTGTTGACTCATGGTGATACAATTTTATTGGTAATCTGCTCTAGAAGAACTGATCCCTGATACGACAGAACGCAGCAGAAGATCCCATTTTGGCATTATATTTTCAACGGTGCATTGTTCTGAGAGACGACGAGCCGCCATGCCCAACCGATCCGCCAATTGAGTATCCGAGGCTACACGCAGCATCATCGCAGCAAGACGATCTATGTCACCAAAGGGAACGAGCAGTCCGTTCGAATCGTGCGTGATCATGTCTTTGATTCCTCCCGGGGAGTCAAACGCAACTACAGGTAAACCTGTCAACATCGCCTCGGCTAAAGCGCGAGGATACCCCTCAAATTCAGAGGTAATAACGTAACAGTTCGCTTGGTTAAGTTCCGCGTAGGAGTCGGCAGTAACACCGCGTAGAGTAACGCTATCCGCTAACCCCAGCGACGCAATCTGCATTTCAAGGCGCGCCCGCTCCCCGCCTTCTCCAAAGATATGAAGTTCGCAGACTGGATGACGCCTTATAACGTCAGCGAAGGCAGCAATTAGAAGATCAAATCGCTTTTCTGGGGCTAGTCTTCCGAGACTTATAAATCGAAACTTGGAAGTGGGAGAGCGAATAGAGTTGGTCGGGGCGCGCACTGGTCCCGGAAGCACCCGGACTGGGCACCGCAGAAAACCAGGTAGTTCATTTAGCGCAGCGTGGCAAACCAGAACGACGCCGTTAGCTCGTGGAAAGAGGACTCTGCGAGCGAAAAACCACAGCGGGCCCATCGGCGAACGTGACGGCACAGTTCGTTCTGAGACAATTACCCGAAGTTTCGTTCCAAGGCTCACCCCGAGGGTGACTATGTTGGTACGGTCCAACAGGGAGACCACCACGTCAGGGTTGGAATTCAATAGTGTCGTGCGAAGTTTTAACAGCGCGGAGAACCACATAGTCGGTGACCCACTTCGCCGTGACCCAGAAACTATCGGACTTAACTTCACGCCGAGCGGTGCTTGAACTTGCTTGCCCGACGACTCACCGTAAATCACGATTAGGGTTACGTTATGCCCCTGATTAACCCAGTGCTCCGCCATGCATAGCGCTGCTAACTCAGCACCGCCAAGCTTGAGGGCAGGGATGACAAGCGTGATATTCAATTTAGCGACCCATTAAAGAGAGACTGGAGGTTAACGATAGGTGCACCGTTGCACCTGAATGAAGCGCCGTCTATATCCCCATAGGTCAGTTTGAAACTTGCCACTCACGGTATATGCCTAAATTTTCTTTTGGAGCCAATTGGGCAGCGTACGCTCACGCAGGTGCAGGCCAAGATCGCGTCAAACAGGCCGAGCGAAACCTACTGGAGATGCGCGGGCTATCCGGCACGGGGTAACAAGCGGATCTGTTCTGGACCAGTTTAGCCATTGCAGGGTATGCACTAAATCGTAACTCTTCTTATTCTTAGAAATTTTTTGGTCATAGTGTTGGGGATTGGGCGGAGTCGCCGGCCTTTTGAAGGAAATGGTAATCGCCGCATTTTTCGGCACTGCACCGAGTCTCGGGATACTCTAGTGCTGTTGCAGTGTCCTTAGTTTGCCAGTGAACGTCACCTTTGGCTCATCTTAGAATGTCTACGTGCCAGCGCTTTTCAAGTTGCGAGGAAGAATGAGGCGTTATCGAGAACAATTTATGAAGCGAAGTGTGCCGGATGCCTTGTCCTAGTGCGTCCCGTCGGAAGTAACAGAAGCAGCTTAGATGAGGGGGCCGCAAGGATTCTTTTGTCTTTCGGAGAATTCCGAAGATTTTGCCGCAAAGGTAAAGTCAATTATTTCGGAAAGTATTGATACTCAACGTTTTCGTTTGAGAGCTTAAGAGATATCGCTCGCGGCGAGCTCTCGAATTTTCTTAGCGGTTTAAATGTTATCTATCGTGACGTCGTATCCGATTTCACGTTGACTGGAACCGTAGTCCCAATCATTCTAAGATAGAGATGGCGGGCACCACCAAGTATGATTAACGATAAAAGTGTAAGTGTAAGTGTAAGAGTTAGCGGAGCGCTTCGAGATATTTCTTCTTTTGACCATCTTCGTTTTCATTTGGCTGAATGGGCTGCTTGGCTGTTCTATCCCAAATATAAATTCAGCGACTACGGTAGGATTCATCTAGAAGATCGCAATTTTCAGGACTACTACTCTAAATTTTGTGGAATGAGGAATGTCCATTCGTTTAATCGAAAATATTTAATGCGCGAACTTCTGAAACTTTGCCGTTCGCTTCACGGTGATTTAATTGAGTTCGGAGTTTTTCAAGGCGCCTCGCTATCGCTTATGTGCGAAGCCGCTAAAGGGTGCAATAAGAAAGTAATAGGAGTAGATTCTTTCGAGGGCCTATCAAAACCGGATGAGCGTGATTCCAGTTATTGGCGCGCTGGAGATCTCTGTGCGGATTTTTCGATGATTCACTCAGAAGTTCGAAATGATTCAGCGTGTGTTTTTGTGAAAGGCTGGATCCCGGAATGCCTTTCCCGCATACCTTCAAATCAGTTTTGCTTTGGTCATATCGACGTGGATCTGTATGTGCCTACCAAAGCAGCTTTAGAATTTTTGTATCCGCGTATGATTGATCGCGGAGTAATTTTACTCGATGATTACGGTTTTCAAACGTGCTCTGGAGCCAAGACGGCCGCGGATGACTTCATGTCTTCTTATCATGAACCGATCTTGCTTCTTCCGACCGGCCAGGGTTTGATCATTCGCGATATTCGTTCAAAGACGGAGCGTGGCATTGCCTAACAGTTCGTTTCGATGGGGTTCAATTTTCACTGTCCATCGTGTTATTCAAACATTGTGTCTCGTCTCCTTATTTTGCGTATTTCGTATTTTTGGAGCCCTGCGAGACATTTTCGTAGTTCAAACCGCCGGAATCGGAGATCTCTCTGATTGGATCTTCTTAATTCTTGCCTCTCAACAGACAGCAGGCGCATTTATTTCGACCGGGATTTTTTATCATCAAATCCACATCCATATCGATCAGAACGACGGGGAACAACATCAAGCCGCAAAGGTTGGTAGCACCACGCCTTTGAACATGTGGCTTGTCGTTGCTCCAATAGTTTTTGCCTATATGCCAGTTTTTTTTCGATTGTGGACTCTCGGTGCGGAGGAAACCGGCTCGGTACTTGCGGCAGTTAGCATAGCGATGATAGCAAATGTCGTCGAGATTTTCCCCGCGCGCGTTGTCGGATCACTTGTTGCCAAACATTCGCCGTTTAAAGCGTTGATACTTCAGGGCGCACTACCGTCAATAACTTGCGCTATTCTCGTTTTATTTGCTCCCAAAACTCTAATAGGGCTTTTGACAATTATTTTATTGGCAACCGCCATCCAGGCATCTGCAAGCAAGATATTAAGCTTAGAAACTTCGATGGCATTCGCCACCGCAAAAGGGGAAAGTTCATCGAGTCCAGGTTTTCAGCTTGCGCTAGCCCAGTACGTTGTTGGATTTCACACCTCGCTGGAAATTATTTGTGCTTCAAAACTTGGGACAGGAGTGGCTTCTCTCATCATTCTCTGTCAGAAGCCAATAGAGTTATTGGTCGGCTTAACCGGCATAGCGCTGAGTCATTTTTTGATCCCTCGAATTTTGGCAAGAGACCAAACTTCGCCCGATAAGCCTCAAAGCCTCTTGAAGCCGATTTTGGTAGCGGGAGTCTCGTTTGCGAGCCTCGTAATCATTTTCGCTCAGCCGGTTGGTTATCTATATTCGTATGTACTCACAAGTTTCTTTATCCCGGCTGTTGGGCCACAATTTTCTGGCTTATTCTCCCTGCTATGTTTTGCACTTCTTCCCCATACTGTGAACCAAATTTTGGGAGCTTATCTGATTGGGCAGCGCTTAAGCCGAAGTATCCTTTTCGTTTGCGCCATAATGACGGTCATGACCTACCCATTCTATACTGTTCTTCTATCGTTTTTTGGTACCATTGGATTTCCAATAGCTCGATTTTTGCTGTATTCGGCATGGAGTCTTGTCTCTGGAATCATTCTTTATAGGAACTTTAATGAACAGCGCATCGCATCCCCACCTTGATCTCAATCTCGTTCGATGGAACGACGAATATTCCGGGCGCTTTTCTGCTGTTGAAGAGTACGGGACTCAGTTCGATTTGCAATGGAAGCTTGCCCAAGAAGGAGCTGAGAACTATCAGAAGCATCCTGGCGCGGATGTCACTGATGATTACATCGATGACCGCGTTTACGAGTGGACCGGACAGCATCCGCAGGGTGGTGGATTGCGTGACGCGAGTGCCGGCAGTCGGAGACTTGATAGAATCATCGATCCGAACCTCATTCTAGGAAAGAAATGCTTGGATCTTTGCTGCGGAATGGGGCGCTGGACTCGCACGATGCAACGGCTTGGCGCCGCCTCTGTTTTAAGCGTAGATGCATCAGCCCACGCTATAAAGAGTGTCTCTAGGTTCAATGCTGACGTTCGGCAGGTGGATCTTTTCTCTTTGCCGAAACAGTTTCCCGACATGATCGGTGCGTTTGATTTTGTCTGTTTTTGGGGCGTGGCAATGTGCACCCATGATCCGAAACTTGCGTTTGAAATTGCAGCTTCGACGGTAGCGCCGGGCGGTTCCCTCTATCTTATGGTGTATGCCGATGGAGGCTTACACGGATGGCGCTCAACGCAGGCTCAACGAAAGCGATTTCATGCGATGCAGTCGTCAGAGGAAAAACTAAAGTACGTTAAGGATGTGGCAACGTTTGACTGGGGAAACGATTACAGTCTAATCGACAACATTCGAAATTTTATTTTTCGATACATTGGCATGCCAGCCTACTCCCCGCTTGGTGTTCTTGACATGCTTTCCCCGAGTTATAATTGGGTCATTCCTCGCCAAACGGCTAACAATTGGTTTGCGCAACAAAACTTTGAAACCGTGGTTCTTCTAAACGATCGTGAGTTTCGCCCGTGTGCTTATCACATGCTCGGAAGAAAAAAGCCGTAAGTTTCAGGTGATATAATGAACTCGGCTATTAATTAGAATGAGATCCGTCTTTGATAACTCTATTAGAGACACTTCTCAGGACGCTATTCCATTTTTCCCGGTTCTAGAGGGTTTGCGTGGCGTAGCCGTACTTCTTGTTTTAATACTTCACTTTGGCGCCGCTACTGAAATTGGTCGAGTACTTCCGAGCTGGCTCGCGGGGGTGGTTTCAGCGCTTGTTTGGTCGGGCTGGTGTGGTGTCGATCTTTTTTTCGTGCTTTCAGGGTTTCTCATAACGCTCATATTGCTGAAATCATTGAGTTCTCGGCGTTACTTTTCGACCTTCTACACGCGACGAGCGTTACGAATATTTCCGCTCTACTTTGCTCTCGTTATTTTCGGTTTAGTTCTTAATGCGGTGGATTCTTCCGTTGCTGAATATTGGTGGGGGTCATCTGTATCGCGATGGTTTTGGTTATTAACCTTCACGAGCAATATCGCCATGACGTTTGGATTCGTTCAAACTTTTGGTGTTCTCGATATTCTGTGGACGGTGGCGATTGAAGAGCAATTCTATCTCTTCTATCCCCTTACTCTGCGCTTGCTTGGTCGACGTTTCTTGTTGCTGCTTCTTATCGGAATTTTAATTCTCATTCCAGCTGGCCGCGCTGTTTGGGTATCGGAAGGACTTGACCCGATGGCAGGCTATCGTTTTACTCTAACTCGCATCGATTCTTTGGCGTTTGGTGCTTTCATCGGACACACATATTTCGAACGTGGAAGTCTGTGGACTTGGCTTTGCAAGAATTGGAAATGGATATTTTGTCTCAATCTCTTAGGATGCGGAATCATTTACGCTTTTACGGGACTGTTCTACCCATCCGAACCTCTCGTATTTGTCGTGGGTCACACTCTCCTAGGCGCAGCATTTTCCAGCATTCTGGTAGGTTGTTTGCATGACAATCCTAGCCCTATGAAATCTGTATTTGAAGTGAGGTGGCTACGGCGAGTGGGTCTTTGGAGCTATGGCATCTATCTTCTTCACTGGCCAATTCATCAAATCATATTAGCATTTTTCGTACGTGACCATTTGATCTCACCCTCTCACCTTGGTTTGCGGGCGCTCTTTTTCATTGGCGGCATTGCTATCTCAATCTTTGCTGGTGGGATGAGCTTTTATTTGTACGAACAAAAGTTTTTGAAGTTACGAAAGCTATTTCGTTATTAGTAACTTTCAATGAATGTTCGGTGATTTATTGCGGAAACAAAGCACAGTTTGGAAACTTGGCGAAGGATCTCGTTCACGCAGATTGAACAGATGCAGAAACTTCAGCTAAGTAAAGTGAAGCCAAAAAGCTGAGACAGAAAATTGAGATCAACAATAAATATCTCTTTCCTTGCTCTGACATAGGTATTGGTAACCAAAAAGCGGAGTAGAAAGCTAGCATGCTAAAAACTATAATTCTAAGTCCGCTATCCCCACCGTTCTAACCAAGCTAACAACATTAGAACAACCCACAGATCAGCGGCAGCGGTGTGCTCGTTGCGCTGTAACTCCATCCATTGCTGTTTCAATGTATCCGCATCATAAAACCCGAAAGCTTCGAGATGCGACCTCGCAATCAGATCAGAGCCCCAATCACGAAGTGGTCCGCGTAGCCACTTATTGATTGGAATCCCAAATCCCATTTTCGGCCGATCTACCATTTCTCGTGGAACGTATCGCGCGAGAACATCCTTTAGTATCGCTTTTGCGACATTCCCTCTGCGCTTCTGTTCGATAGGGATCGACCATACAAATTCAACTAAGCGGTGATCTAGCAGTGGTACCCGCGCCTCTAAACCAACGGCCATGCTCGCTCGGTCCACTTTTACCAAGATGTCATCCGGTAAATAGGTCAGAAGGTCTGTGAACATCATCTGTTCGAGTACACTACTAAAAGGCCGGGATGCAGTGGATATTCTTTTGTCTATTGTGCCTTCCGTCCAATCATCGAAATCTTCTTGCTGCCAGGTACTAACGGCCCGATCGTAAAGATCATCGAACGAGCGCGCGTTTAAGTAGTGAGCGAGTGAGTGACACTTATCGGAGATATGCTGAGTGAGCTCACCCTTCGGAAGAAGCTTCGAGATGAAGTTACCAACTTGTCCGCTCCAGAGACTCCCGCATCTAGTCACTAAGTCCGAGGCCACTTGGCGCGCGCCGCAGGGCAGTAGGTTTATCGCCGACCACAGTTGCTGTGTGCGAGCGTATCGGCCGTACCCGCAAAACAGCTCATCCCCGCCATCACCGGACAAAGCTACTTTGACATGCTGACTGGCAAGCTTACTAACAAGAAAGGTTGGGATCTGCGATGAGTCCCCGAATGGCTCGTCATACATCTCCGGAATTTTGGGAATCACCTCAAGCGGCTCGCGCATAGACACTATCAACTCGTGATGCTCAGTGCCTAAGTGCTTCGCTACTCGCGCTGCATAACGCGACTCATCAAAAGCCTCATCCTCGAACCCGATTGAGAAAGTCTTGACCGGCCGAGTGGATAGCCGTTGCATCGTTGCAACGACTAAAGAGGAATCCGTTCCTCCGGATAAGAATGCCCCGACGGGAACATCAGCCACCATGCGCAGCGCAACGGCGTCGTTGAGCCTCGATTCAAGTTCGTCCACTAGTTTGGCGCCGGATAAGGTGCAGCGATCTGCGGCCGCCGCGCTGACAATCTTGCTTGCGTCCCAGTATCTAGACGGACGGGTAGCTGCGTCGGAATCGGGGCTGGGCGAGAAATTCGAGGGCAAACAGGTCAACTCACTTTCGCGTAAAGTTAGAATAGTGCCTGGAGCTAACTTGAAGCATCTCTCGTAGATGCACAGTGGCGAAGGTACATAACCGTATCTGAGAAATGCCCTCACGGCGGAGGTGTTCACCGTGAAACTAAAATTCGGATCCGCTCTAAAAGCCTTTAGTTCCGAGGCAAACATGAATCGTCCGTTGTTCCACCCGTAGTAAAGCGGTTTAATCCCTAGGCGATCTCGGACTAAATGTAATCTGCGGTTGGCGCGATCCCAGACTGCAAACGCAAACATCCCCACGAACATCTCGGCGGCGCGTTTAACTCCAAAGCGCTCGATCGCCGCGAGCATAACCTCTGTGTCACTACCACCGTTGAAGGTTTCACCGTCTCCCTCTAAACGTTTGCGGAGTTCTCGAAAATTAAATACCTCGCCGTTGAATACGATAACGTAACGCCCCGAATGAGAGGTCATGGGCTGCCTACCAAGGGGGCTCAGGTCCAGTATGGAAAGCCTGCGATGTCCAAGACCCAATGGGACGCTGGACTCGATTAATACCTGTCCATCGTCTGGCCCGCGATGGACTAGGGCATCGGTCATCGCACCGATCGACGCACGCAGATCCGATGCTTGTGGGGCGTAAATTCCTGCGATTCCGCACATAGAGGTGAAGTTTACGATTAGTCTAGTCTGGTATAGCTGGCATAGCCGATTAATGACATGCGTTAATCGAAGGGTCTAAATCCTAACCCTTCGCGGACCGACGCTTGCGCGATTGGTGACACGTGAGCGATGGGTGTCCTCCCACATTATCCGTCGTTCTGAGGGTAGGGATATTGAGCTGTCTAGAGAGTTCTTTCCGAGGGTAATCGCTCAGGGGTTTAACCTGTTGCAGACATCCACAGCGTGGGTAAGAACTGGATGAGGCTATGCGGGCGATAATGAAGCATCGGTATTACTTGGCGTTCGCGATCTGTGCCGGAGCGATGCTGACAACTATTCTGTTGCTGCTAGCGACATCCTGGGATGAGGGTTGGAACTTCTGTGTCGCACGCAACTTAATTGAGCGGCAGCACTTTGGGTGCTCGATTCTCGGGCAGCTTACGACGGCTAGGCTCGCAAATAGCTGGCTACCGATTCTGATGTCGGCGGTCGGTTTTCAGCTTTTTGGATTCGAGTTATGGGCAGGGCGGGTTTTTCTCGCATCCTCCACACTGTTGGGGGTCTTCTGCATCGCGAGCTTCGCTGCTTTCATTAGTAAACCCGCTGCTCGCGGAGTAGCGATGGTTTGCATTTTCTTCGTAAGTTCGGACCCGCGCGTGCATCCGCTCATTATTGGCGCCCAAGTATGGGGCGAGATGCCAATGATTTTTGCTATTACGCTTGGACTCGGGCTGTTAGGGATTGGTCTTACCGGTCATGGGCCGCGGGCGTTTTGTGGATTATCGGCTAGCGCCCTTTGCTTCGGGCTGGCTCTCCAAACCAAACCGCAGCTACAACCTTTCTTGCTGTTAGCCCTCACGGTTCCAGGCCTACTCCTGGTGACGCGCCGCGAGTACCGGCAAGCATCAGTCTTTTTGACCGTACTAGGCTGTGCTTGGTTATGTTTTCTTTACCTTACGCCCTCGCTGCCGTCGCAGCCCGTCGCTTTCGATGCAGGGTATGTGAGCGACGGCGGCGCGCGCGTCGTCGGCTTCGTCCTAGACTTGCGAACCCGTTTAACGAACCTCGAATTCGCACTCACTCAAGGGTGGTATCTGTTTTTAGCTCTTGGATATCTCGGGTTTAGGTTTGTGCGGGAGGGTTTCCGTTTTCGCTGTGTTTCAAGCTCCGCTTTAGAACCTGTGGTATTAGCGTTGTATGTCTTAGTGGCGAGTTGGTTTGGCTGGTTTCTTTTCTTTGCGATAGATTTCGCAAGATATCTAGCCCCTCCGCTGATTCTGGGTGTTCCGTTAGTTGTTCTCGCGCTAGGAGAGGTCACAAACAATTTCGACTTGAGAGCGAGTATCCGCGACTGGATGGCGTGCTTGCGCGGACCGCCGGCGCTGCTTAAGAAAGGGGTGCTAGCAGGGGGCTTGGCTGTTGCAGCACTGCATCTGATCCTTACAACAGGTAACCTGCTTCGGTTCGGTGTTTCGATCTATCATGATCGCTCAAATGCGGACCTTAAAGAGATCGTTGCCTACATAAACGATCGCACCCCGCCATCTAGCATCGTCGAAACCTACGAATCTATGGCATTTTATATGCTGAAGCGACCCTACCACTTTCCGCCTGATCAAGTAGCGTTTGATGCTATCGAGCAAAGCTACTCCAATCGCGACAGGGCGGTTGCTTACGATCCGCTTATCGCAAACCCGGACTACCTCCTGCAAGGTCCATGGGGGCGCGGTGCATTTAAGATCTATGATGAACTTGAGAAAAGCGGAAAGTTGAGCGAGGAGAAACGGGCTGGAGCTTTTACCCTGTATAAGGTTAGGTAGGTATGGCTGATTTGTCGAAAGATTGGTCATCTTTTATTGATCAGGTCCGCAGTCCCGCGTTCGTGGAATTCATGGCAGTCCGGTTCGGGGGCGTAATCGAAAGCACGCGGGTGCAGACAGAGCACTACGTTGAGGAGGCAAATCACACCATCGCGCTCTTGAACACGGAAGACCTCGCGGGGAGACGCCTAATGGAAGTCGGATGTGGTCCGGGTTTAGTTTCAGCGTTTTTTGAGCGTTTGGGATTCGACATCGTTTCTATTGAGCCGGAGGATCGGTGGTTTGCGGCGGTTACGGAGTACTTCGCGCTTTCACCTGTCCGGAGACTAGAGGTCGGTATCGAGCGGTTGCTACCGGAACACGCTCGAAGTTTTGATCTAATCTTCTCCAATAACGTCCTCGAGCACGTAGATGATTTTCAGAAGTGCGTCTCTATTCTCTCCGCTTGTCTGAAGCAGGGCGGCACAATGATTCATAACCTGCCCAACTACTTTATTCCCTACGAGCCTCATTTCGGCATTCCCCTTGTGCCATTCTACCCAAAGTTGACGCAGTTTCTCATCCCGAGAGCGATGAGAGATTCAGGGCTTTGGCGTTCTTTGAATTTCGCGACTGTTTGGCAACTTGAGATGATAGCGCGAGAATTGGGGGCGAATGTATTGCTTAGAAAAAACCTTATGTTTGAGAGCTTTGAAAGATTGTTACGCGATTCTCCTTATACCGCCCGGCATCCCGAGTTGGCTCGAGTCGCCAAGTTTGCTCAGGCAATAGGAATCGTCGGAGCGGTGAAGCTTCTCCCGCCGCGCTTTGCAACGCCGATGGTGTTTGAGTGGCGGGTATGAGTGCGTAGATGTTTTGTAAGAACAAACCAGCAACAGTCTATCATTGACCGCGGCGTCTGAGGATGGCGAACATTGCCAATAGAAGATTGATGCTATTTTGCGGTTGTAGCGTTGTCAATTTTTAGCGGTGACGATTGCTGCGAAAGTGTTTAAGAGAAGAGCATGTTGGGTTCGATTGTTAGATTCTGCGCATTGATGGCTAGAAATGATAAATCCTTTCCGCTGCCCAGAGCTTTTGGTGCCCTAGTAATACCGCGATAACGATTCGTTTGGCCGGAGATGTCCTGGTGGCAGAATCAAGACTTCAATAGAGTCTTAAAGAACTTCCGAGAAATTGGCGGAATGAATACGCAGAGAAAGTGGATGGTTTATCAGTTGCTGCGTCAAACCTATGCTGTTCCTGGTGATACGGCCGAGTGCGGCGTTTACCAAGGAGCGTCCTCTTTTATCATGTGCATTTGGAAGCGGGACTCGACGGCAGCCTAAATTTGCATGTACCCTGGCACCATAGTGTCGTCTGCTTCCATTACAACTCGCCTCGCTGACTATGCGCGCTTCCTGTGGGATCTTTTATCCGGGCTTAGGCAGCGTTCCGAGTACTCCGGTTCGCAGCGGCGTGTGCGGGATTGTGCTCAACTGTTACCCACGGGCGGTGTTCCCTTGACCGTGCTGGATGTCGGTAATGGAAAACTTAGGCCCCAGTACACGATTCTGCGGCGTCAGGGGCATCGGGTTATCGGTGTGGATCTGGCGAACCACCCGAGTTTCTCCATTGAATCGGCGTTGTATGTGTTGGCGCGAGCTCTCTACAACCTGCGGTGTCCAGCTAAGGGACGACCCGCGTTTCCCGATGAGTTAATCGCCGCGGATGTTGGGAACCTTCCACTTCCCGACAGTAGCATCGACCTAGTGACGTCAGTGGCTGCATTTGAGCATTTCTTGGATGTGCCGCGTGTTGTCCAGGAGTTGCATCGTGTGACCAAACCAGGGGCGGCGCTCTGGATTGCGATCCACCCTTTCCCGTCATTATCAGGCGGACACAATGTTAGCTGTCGTCTAGGAACAATCACGAATATGCCGCTAGGATTCGAACCTTGGGATCATCTGCGAAAGAGGCAGCACCCCTTCACAGTTCCGTTAAATGAGTGGCGACATCAACAGTATGTGGACGAGTTCGCGAAGCATTTTGAGATCAAAAGTGTGTCGTATGAGGGATCGGAAGGGGAGCGGTTTTTGACGCCGGAGATTGAGAAGGAGTTATCGCGGTACGAGAGGCGAGAGTTGGTATCGCCGGGGTTGGTTTTGGTGATGCGCAAGGCTGGTCAGCAATGACGATTAGAGTATGATCAGAATGTCGCGAACAAGCACGATCACAGCGTTATTACTAGCACTAGTTCTCATAATTTTTGTCGTCGCAGATGAGGCCGTAGCACCGCTTCCGCTGTCATTATTCGCAATGTCGATTTTCTGCTTTCGCTTGTGGATTGGGTTTTCGCTTAATATCCTGATAACTCTTTCTTCGGCGTTCTTCTTCTTGGCGATAAGCGAAGTCGTTCTTTCGCTAGCGGACCGATTTCAGGCATCACCTCAGATTAAATATTATTTCAATCCGTTGCCATATTACGATGATTCGGAACTTATCTATTGGGCTAAGCCAGATGCCGAAACCTTAGCGTCTAAGTCCATCAATGGTAAAAAGACCTATCAAACGCTTCTGTATCGGTTTGATCATCTGGGGCGACGCAGCTGTGAACTGAAGAGTGATGGGGGCAAGTTGAAGCACTTACTCCTCTTTGGATGTTCATATTTATTTGGGGAGGGTTTGGTTTCAGAGGATACAGTTGCTTGTCTTGTTGCGAAAAACCAGGAACACTTTGATGTTAAAAACTATGCCAAGCAGGGATTTGGCCCAGGAGAGGCATTATTCGTTGCGCGCCGTGATTCGCTGTTTGAGAAGTCTCTGACAACAGATGGTCGCGCATTTTATTTCTTTATCGGGGATCACGTTCAAAGAACCGTTGGAAGCCTGGAGCGGATGACGGGCCCGGCTAACAATCGCTCAATTCTGTGGGCTTTTGATAGCAATCATGTGGCCGTACCCGTTGTAGTTCCACAATACTATATGACGCTCACCAAGGTGCGCATCTGGTCACTGCTCGTCGATCGCTTAGTGAAAGCTATTTCCCCATGGGTATCGCCATCGCGCGACGAGGCAATAAAAATAACTGTAGATGTCTTGCGGCAAATTAAATCTCAGTACTTGAAGCGTTATCCAAGTGGACAATTTACAGTCATCATTTGGCCGCGCGGTAAGTTAGAGACAGCGGAGCATGAGAGTTTTCTGGAACTTTTAAAAGGCGCAGGAATTGAATATCTGGATATACCGTATCAACCCCCGCCGCTCACAGGGACGATTCATCCATTGGACGGTCATCCGAGTGTAAACGAAAACCGCTACGTTGCCGAGCAGGTCACAGAGTTTCTTGATCTGGATACTAGGACAGAGGGAGTAATTAATGGTGAGAGTGGGCTTTGATTACAGCTCAGGTCTTTATGGTGATAAAGTCGAGGATGAAGAAACACGAGTAGTACCGACTGACTTTCGCCGATAGCGTAATTGTCCAGAGGGAAATGGGAGATTTCGCTGCCGCTATGTTTTTGATCATCTCGGGCGGTTTGTGAGCATAGGGCGAATTGGTGCTAAGTCATCGCACATGGGTAAGCATCGCCTTGGTATCGCAGGGGATGGGCTTTCGAGTGACAGTTGTAATTTAACCCATTCTACAAATTACTTGCGTGAATTTGATAGCTTGGTGGCCTAGCACGTCAGCTGGCATTCACGTAACCTCATTCTTAATTCGTCATGAAATTTATCGAAATTCTTACCGCCGCATTACAGAGTCGATCGAAGCCAACCGCACGTTTGATAAATGGCGTTGGTTCCAACGCAGATTTCGATGACCTGATCGTTGATCGTTTCGAAGGTTGTGCACTGGTTCACACATATTCAAGTGCTTGGAGCGGCCGTAAGAGTGAGATAGCAGATTGCCTACGTGCCATCGGAATCGATTCAGCGGTCCTGTGGGATCGAGATATAGATCCGAAGGAAACTACGAAGCGGGGAGGGGAGGTTTTGTTTGGTACACCACCGCAAGCTCTCTCCGTAGCCGTCGATGGGGTTAGTTTATTATTAAAGCCTTTTAAGACAGCAAGCGGCGGAATATTTCTTGATACTCGTGATATTCGGCGCGAGCTTGTGGCGGAGAGTAAAGACAA
>JBGSNS010000229.1:0-5750 GCA_041739515.1 Bdellovibrionota bacterium | reverse complement strand
AACATGCTCACCGCGCTGGCTGTGCTGCGCTTGAGCTCCTCCCCTTCGGGGCTCCGCTCCGCACAGCCAGCGCTGATTCAAGTTGAACTATACCTGTCTAGAAAAGGGGGGAATTGACATCACGCAATTCGACAAAGTCGGCTGAGTAGGGGGTGACATGTGAAACAACCTTGAAAAAACTAAAAAACGCGAAAAACCTAAAAACTTAACGGCGTGTCCCCGTTTGATTTGTTCAAATCCACCGACCGATTTCTTGTCAACCGAGTTTGGTGAGTCGCATCCTTGCTGATTTGAGAACAGTCGCTGAACTATTCCCTGTTATTGGGGGAATTTGTAAGAAGGTAGCGAAATCAAAACACCTGATGAAAAAAAATTACGGAAGGCACGAAATGTCATCGCCGAAAACCTATAAGGTGGTGGTATGGTTGAGAAAATCCAGACTAGTAGAAATACTTAGCAACCACTAAACCAAACCGCTAGATATGCGAAGATGTCCGCCACGGCCACGGTTCCTGAGCCCTCGAAATCCGCTATTATATTCTGTGCAAACCAGGCGGTGAGGAACGCAAAAACATCTAGTACGACTGCGGTTCCATTTTGATTGAAGTCGGCCACGAACTGGTGCACCCCCACGGCCATCAAGTTAAGCTGGAAGTGTCCCGAAACATGGCTCAATATATTTGGAGCGCGGACCGGCTTGTCCTTCGTAGCCTCGGCGTAGGAGGATGGTCCGCCCGATCGACCGGTAAAATGCGAACTTGCGGTCCAGCGGTCCGCGGTCCAAGTCGGCAAAGCCTATTTTTAATGGCCGTGGGGGTGTACCAGTTCGGTGTACCAGTTCGTTGAGGTATTGAAGGATGTTGAAGCTATCTACGGTTATTCAGAATTTAATGCGGGGCTACAACCTGTTCTGCGTAAAGTGGAACAAGCGTTTTTAACGGCCTTTGTGCTTGATTATTCCCGTGCGGACATGTCTCACGCCGGTGTTAGGCTGAAATTGTTGCATTAGGCTTCTATAGCGATACTCTGCACGCTGCAAATGCCGATAGTTAGACTTTCCGATTATGTTATTAATTTAATCGCCGCAGGCGAGGTCGTTGAACGCCCGGTCGCCGTAATTAGAGAGCTCATCGATAATAGCCTTGATGCGGGCGCAACAAAAATAGGCGTCGAAGTAATTGACGGAGGACTCGAGTTAATTCGGGTAACCGATAACGGTTGTGGGATGAGTCTTGCGGATGCCGAATTAGCCTTTGAACGGCACGCTACCTCTAAATTATCGAGTGCTAGTGATCTTGAATCAATCGCAACTCTTGGATTTCGTGGCGAAGCACTCGCTTCGATTTCATCAGTTTCGAAGGTCAGGTTGTTAACTCGTCGCGTTGCAGATTCACTTGGAACAGAGGTTGCGTTGTCAGCGGGTAGTGCGCCCGTGGTAGCTGCGGTGGCTGCGTCAGTGGGAACTACTTTGGAAGTGCGAGGGCTTTTTTATAATCAACCAGCGCGCAAGAAGTTTATGAAGCTTCCGCGCACCGAATTGGCAAAAATCAGAACGCACCTCAATGCAATCGCTCTAGTAACGCCGAATGTGCACATTACGTTGAAAGCGGACGGAAAGGAGATCGACAACTTCACGCCTTCTAAGTCTTCGCATTCAAGGGCACGGACGATGTACGGTGCTGAACTGTTGGTCGTTGAAAGTCTGGGCGAAGTCTTGCGTGTAGAGGGCGGAGTTACGCATCCAGGGACTCCACAGAAAACCGCAGCGACTATTATTGTTAATGGTAGGGTAGTGCAAGATCGGATGGTTTTGCGGGCGATTCGCGAAGGCTACGACTCGATGCTGAAGTCGTACGAACTTCCCGGCGGATTCATCGCCATCTCAATTCGACCGGATCTGGTCGACGTAAACGTGCATCCTCAGAAGTCTGAGGTTCGGTTCCGTGATTCCTCTGCGGTCTTTGTCGCGGTTCGAAACGCGGTAAAATCGGCATTAGCCAATTCGCTATCCGCATTGAGCATCGCTGAGCAGTCGGTTGAACAGCCGATTGAAAACTTTGGGTCAGCTGATCGACGACCCGCTGTATTCGACAATCAAACCAAACTCCCGATGCAAAGGAGCCAGACTGCATCGCAGAACGATTTTTCCGGATTCGTTGCTCGTGCAGCGAATCACACCCGCTTCAACGCTTCAGCTAACATTGATGCCGGGAATTTGGCGCGTGACCCGCAGTCTCTGCCCACTCCATCGCTAACCTCTGTGCGGTTAGTGGGACAGGTGCTTGGTGGCTATTTGATAGGAGAGGACGAGTTGGGGCTCGTAGCGATCGACATGCACGCAGCTCACGAGCGGATAAATTATAATCTGATTCGAGAGCGGATTCGTGAGCGCGCAGTACCAATTCAGGAATTGCTCTTTCCAGTGCCGGTTAGACTGTCTGATGACGAAAGGGCGATTCTTGAGGAACGACAGCAGTATTTCATAGACTTTGGATTTCGATGGGAGAATTCAACCGGATCGATCGTTAATATCCTGAGTGCTCCGGCATTTTTTGGAACAGAAGCGATTGAGCGAGTTATGAAAGATGCGTGTGTGGTGTGCGCGAAACACGACCATGCTCAACCACTAGAGGCCATTTACGACGCGATCGCTGCGCGACTCGCCTGCCATGCAAGCGTACGCGGCGGAGATATTTTATCGGAACGCGAATCCTACGCTTTACTTGAAGAGCTTCAGGAGGCGGAAAGCGGCGGCGCGTGTCCGCATGGTAGGCCGGTGTTGCGCCGTTTTAGCCGTGCTGCAGTAGAGAGCTGGTTTGGCCGTGACCGATAAGAGCAAAATTGTAGTCATTAGCGGCCCCACGGGAGTTGGTAAAAGTGTGCTAGCTGTCGAGCTCGCTGAGGCGATATCTGGCGAGATCATTAATCTGGATTCCGTCCAAGTTTATCGTGAGCTAGAAATCGGAGCGGCCAAACCCGCTCCGGAGTTGCGCGCGCGGGTGCCCCACCATCTATTTGATTGCGTCTCGATCTCTGACCATTTTGACGTAGGAAGCTATCGAACACTAGCCGTTTCCGCGGTGGAGGGTGTTAGGGCGCGGGGGAAAGTTCCGATTCTTTGCGGTGGCTCGACGATGTATCTTACCGTTCTATTACACGGGTTAATGAGCACAGCTTTATCGAGTGAACGCCCGACATTTCCGCGCAGTTCTGAACGAACCACGGGAGAGCTGTACGAGGAGTTGCAGAGAAAAGATCCGGTGAGGGCGAGTCAGTTGCATCCAAACGATCGTCAACGAATTGGTCGAGCCATCGATTTGTTGAATAGCGGGGTTATTCCGTCCCAAGTAGCTCAAGCGCATGGATTTGCCTCCTCTGATTTCGCGGCTTTGATGCTTGTCAAAACTGCTTCACGGGAAGAGATAAACAGTCGAATCGACTTGCGTGCAGCGCATATGGTTGATGGGGGCATTATAGAGGAGACACGCAAGTTGTTCGCTGAGTTCGGACATGTGCGTCCGCTATCGTCGTTGGGATATAGGCAAGTTTTGGAGTGGGATGGAGACTCTAAGGAGCTACTAGTGTCATCGATAGCGACCGCGACTCGCCAATACGCCAAACGTCAAACTACTTTTTGGCGTAACGAACCTTCCAAGCGTGGATGGAGATCTAGCAAGGTGACGATCGGAGAAAACGATATGTTGAGTCGCGCCTCGAGCTTATTTGCTGATTGGACAAATCATCGTGAAGATGGACAGCAGCTTGTTATCTTAGAGTCTTCCGCTTCCGGGCAACTTCCCTAGATTTAAGCGGACCGCGGACCGCCGGTCCGCTTGATCGAATTCCATTGAGCGATCGTGCGGACCATCCTCCTACGCCAAGGCTACGAAGGACAAGCCGGTCCGCGGTCCCATTTAGGCGTAACGTTAGGGGGAAGTTGGGCCGTGGTAGAGTCTGCCAAATCGGAGCTACTTTGGAGGGCCGTTCTTCAAGGGATACAGACGTTCTCCTGGCCCCTGGTGGAAAGTTTAGCGGGTTGTGTGCTACGGTCTCACCCCTATGGCGATAAACCATCCGCTTGATTTTGAGAGAGAGATCGTAGACTTAGAGAAGCAATTAGAAGCTTTGCGTGAGCGGGTTGCGCTCGGCGAAGACGCGGCGCGTGGCGAGTACGAGAAGCTCGAAAAAAAATACAGCAAGACCCGCGAAAATCTTTACGCGAATCTCAAGCCGTACCAACGAGTGCAATTGTCGAGACATTTCGATCGACCCTTCACCTTAGATTACGTGAAGCATATATTTACTGATTTTATTGAGCTTCACGGAGATCGTTCGTTTCGTGACGATCCAGCGATCGTCGGCGGCACTGCGATGCTGGGCGAAATGCCGGTGATGATCGTAGGGCACCAACGGGGGCGTTCAACGCAGGAGCGATTGAAGCGCAATTTCGGGATGGCGCAACCAGAAGGGTATCGCAAGGCGCTGCGCTTGTTTTTGTTAGCTGAGAAATTTGGTCTACCGATCATTACTTTTATCGACACCCAAGGTGCCTTTCCTGGCCTGGAAGCCGAGGAACGCGGACAGGCGGAGGCGATCGCAAGGAATCTCTTGGTTCTTTCGGAACTAACCGTGCCGGTGGTTTCTGTGGTGATCGGCGAGGGAGGGAGTGGCGGCGCGCTTGCGCTCGGCGTTTCCGATAAGATCTTAATGCTTGAAAATGCGATTTATTCCGTGATCACTCCGGAAGGGTGTGCGTCGATTTTGTTTGGAAAGAGCGATGCTCCGCAAGAGCAGGCCGCTTTGGCATCTGAACTTTTAAAAATCACCGCCCAAGATCTTAAAAAACTCGGCGTGATCGATGAAATCGTTCCAGAGCCAGCGGGCGGGGCACATAGCAATCACAAAGAGGCAGCCGAGCTGCTTAGAACCTCATTAACCCGCAATTTAGAGGGGTTATCCGTGAAGATTGTGAAGGATCTAGTGGATGAGCGGTATAAGAAGTTTAGAGCGATGGGGCCGTTTGCTGAGCTGGCTTAGGACAGGATTTTTGAGGGAAAGACCCCGGTCCTATTTATTTGGACTATGACTCTATTTTAGGGCAGATTGAGCGGCGCCGGAGACGGCGAACTGTTCAGATAGAGCTTTGTTTACTTTGGATTTGTAAGGCGAGTTAATGGCGAAGGGTGATGCGATAGAGATGCAAGGGGTTATCAAGGAGTGTTTCCCCAACACCACTTTTCAGGTGAAGTGTGATAACGGGCATGAATGTCTCGCATACCTAGCTGGTAAGATGCGCCGCTTTTATATTCGCGTTCTCCCTGGCGATAGAGTTATCGTTGAAATTTCTCCATACGACCTAACACGCGGGCGAATCGTTAAGCGAGTTAACGATAAAGCTCCAGGCCCAGACGGTCAACCAAACGCATGAACGCCGCTGTAGTTCTGATTTTTTTGAGTACTCTTTATCTATTTAATTTCTCGTCCCCGAAGTAGTCAGCGCCGCTGAGGAATTCTACTTTTAAAACTCCCTATTAAGCCTAAGGTCATCGACCTAAGATTGTATCTTGGTAGATCTAATTTATTACACTCGCATTGGGCATCACCGAGAATAGCGCTCAACCACAAGGCGCTTCACGGAGATCCTTTCGAGCAGATTGCTTTGTTGCGCTCACATGATCACTTCGCTCCGAATATCGGAGCGGCTGTGGGTTCGTCGCATGTTGGGTTCAAGTGGGTCGTGAGAGATCGCT
>JBGSNS010000319.1:0-1800 GCA_041739515.1 Bdellovibrionota bacterium | reverse complement strand
AGTGGCGCGTGGCCGGTGCCTACATCGACGACGACAGCCCGAGGCGGGAGGCTTTCAACATCGTCTTCTCGATGCCAGTGGGCACGCCGCCGGAGGCGGTGCGCGCGGCCACGGCAGAGGCCGCGCGCGAGTTGTTCGAGGGGCACAAGTACGTGTTCGTGATGCACGAGGACCAGGGGGCGCCACACGTGCACCTTTCAGTGCGTGCCGATCGGTACGACGGCGTGCGCCTGTCGCCGCGCAAGGCGGACCTGGATCGCTGGCGAGCAGTGTTCGCCCGGAACCTACAGGACCGCGGTGTCAATGCGGTGGCCAGCCGTCAACCGGTCAGGGCAGTGAATCGGAACTACCGAAAGCTGTGGGAGGAACGGGCAGCGGGCCGTGGCCAACTGCGTCGGCAACGGCCGGTGCAGCGAACGAGCGCGCGTGCGCTGGCGGTTCGGGCTGATGCAATTAAGGCTTGGGAGCAGATCGCGCGTGCGCTTGCCAGTTCAAAGGACCCGGCCGATGTACGTCTCGCAGTGGAGGCGGTCCGGTATCTGGCGGAGGTCGCGCCAGGTGGGCAGGAAGCGGCGCGTCTGGCGGCCCTTCAAGCCAAGAAGGTTGAGGTCGACCGCGCTACGGAACCACGCACTGTGGGAAAGACGCAGCGAGCGCGCAGCAGGTTGCCAAGCCGTTGATTCAATGCAGCCAGGTTCTCACCTGCACGAACGGGGTTGACGCATTGAACAATTCGCACATAATGCGTTGACGCTTCACTTCTTTTGCACAAACATGCCTGCCATGACCTCACGCAGTAGCAACCTTCCGCCTGCCCTCAAAGAAGAGTGCCTCGAACTGGTCTCGTCATGGCTGCTTGAAGAGTGGGCCGCCACCGAGGACGACCTGGTGCGCGATACGGACACGTCGTACACGCGCGGCACAACGCGCTTTGGGCGACAGCAGAAGCGCTTCTGGTTGGAATATCGTTCTGGCAAGCACCCTTGGCTGAAGGTGCTGAACAACAGCCTCGACATCGTCTTCGAGATCAACGGCATTCCATGCCGCTTCAGCAACGACAGCGCTGAGTCGCCAAAGAAGCGAGCTGTGGTCGAGGTACATCAGCACCAGATCTTGTTCCTTGAAGAGGCCGAGCCTGGAGAAGCGGCGCGCTTTGTGTTTGTCTTGGACCCTGGCTTTGACGAGGCAAGCGAGCCCCGTGTCGTTTTGCTGGGCTTCTCTGCCGGAGGCGACGAGGTCTGTCGTTGGACTTCCGGCGGCGTTGTCCGCCGTCTGGGTGAAGCCAACCCGTCCGTACCCCCTGCTGTTGAGTTGCCCAAACCCAGCGTTGTTCCGAAGCGCAAGCGCGACGTCGATGGCGAGGGCGACGATGCAGTGGCATCGGCGGGGCCATGAACACCGAGATCATCGGCGCGAACATCCGCTTGGCGCGGCTGTTCCACGGCCTCTCGCTCGCCGAACTCGGTGAGCGGCTGGACAAGTCAAAGCAGTATCTGAGTCGCGTTGAAACCGGTGCCGAGCCGGTTTCTTCGTCTTTGGAGCAGTTGCTACTGGACCAACTTGGCATCCTTCCCGAGTTCCTTCGAGAAGTCGATCCCATGCCCTTGACCGAGGAGCAGTGTCACTTTCGCAAGCAGTTGACCACCAAGGCCGTGCTCCGGCAGTACGCGCGCGCCCGTGGCGAGATGCTCAAGCGACTTGTGTGTGTGCTCGATGATCACCTTGAACTCCCCAACTACAACATCGCAGAGGCGCATGCGGGTTCCGAGGAATCAATCGAGCGTGGGGCGGAGGCCTGCC
>JBGSNS010000299.1:0-2237 GCA_041739515.1 Bdellovibrionota bacterium | reverse complement strand
TGGTTTCCAAGGCGCAGAGATAAAACAAGCCTTAAATTTACATCGAGTTGAAGCCGTCAGTCAGTTTAAACAAAAAATGCAAACAAAACTGCCGATGGATAACCAGTAATTTGTAAAGGATTTGTAAGTCGTGCATCACTGCATGGTGAATAATGCCCCTTTTTACGATTAGAAATGTCGATATCACATAGAAAAAAAGCTTTTAAAAAAAATTTATATGCCTATAGTGGTTAAACACATTAATATTCGTAGCAAATTAAAATAGCTATGTCATAATTAGGCAGTTTCGCTTACAAAGTAACGAAACATTCAAATCCAACCTATTTTAAGGGATTTTTTACAATGAACAAAAAAGTACTGATGATTGCTGGTTTAGCAATGACTGCCCTACTAGGTGGTTGCGCGAACACTACTGCTCTGGAAGAAAGCGTTGCAACTCTGGGCAACAAAGTTGATCAATTGTCAGCTGATGTTGGTTCTCTGAAATCAGAGCAAAGCAAACTGTCTGCAGACGTTAAAGATGCAAAAGCAGCATCTATGGACGCACAAGCAGAAGCTAAACGCGCAAACGACCGTTTAGACAACGTTGCTTCTCGTTACAAGAAGTAATGAAAGGTAATTTAGCTTACTATTTAGTAAGTTAAGACAAAAGGCTTAAGAAAGATGAAAGCGTTAAGCACATCAATCTAAGCCTTTTTTTATGCCTGTCATTCAAGGTATTGATACTCAAAATTGTCAATCCACTAATACAAAAACGCTAAATTGACTTTAAATCTCCAAACGCATCTTTAAAGGTTATCCCCCAATCTCCTTAGAACGTCAACTTTTGTATGCGCCTGTATAAACGGATCACATTCGTCTTTTAATTAAAACCTTCGTTATTAATCTAAGCTTCTCATTTAAACTTTTAAGTATTCTTAAAAGTCAGTCTCGTTTATCTTAAAAATGGTTTTTTATAAAATAATAATATTTCTCTTTTAAAGAAAAGCTATTGACAAAAATCGAGGCTACATGGGAAACAAAGGCGATAAGAAGGTTGTATTTGTCACAGAACAAATAGGCCTAAAGTTAAAAATAATAACAGCTTCGGCCCATCTAACATAAAAACAACATAAAAACGTCAAACAGAATCATAGACTTGAGTAATATAGCCTTTTAAAGCATCTAAAAACCACCGAACTAAGTCTATGAATTGGCTTAAAATTAACCGCATCAACTGCAGATTTTAACCTATAGCGATTCAACCACGCGTTTATGTGCTGAGACTAATACATAGTCAATTTCCAACGACTCAAAATGATTAGCTTGAATATCGTGCTTCATCTTGTCAGTTGCACGCCACGCATAAGGCGCCATATCCAATAGCGTTAATGCTTGCTCACCGGTAACAGATAAAGTGAAGCTCAGTGCCTGAGTGTCTTTTACCGATAATGCAGAGGGCAAATTCACTTTGAAAGGTTTTTCAGCCAAGTCAGGATAAATATATTCCCTGAGTTGCCATAGGTGTCGTGGCCCAGGCATAACCAGTAACATGGTCCCATCGTCTTTCAATATCCTAACAGACTCTTTTCCCTTTAACGGCCGATCAATAACAGTAATAAAATCCACACAATTATCGATAAAGGGTAATTTTTTAGAAGAGCTTAAACACAAGATCCCAGGAGTCTGCGCCTTCGCTGCAGCAAAAATAGCATTTTCTGCGTCCGCTACACCCACGTACTGGACGTTTAGCGGATTTTCTACCTCAGCCAGCTTGGAAGCTAAAGCACGCAAGAAGAAGCCCTCAGCGCATTCATAATCCAATAAACAAGCATCAGGCGTAATAGATCCAGTGATTATCTCAGCCAGTTTATCGATCAAAGGCGAAAAGATGCCTGATTCGAGCAGAAAACGCTTAGCTCTAACTTGCTCGCGCGAATCACCAGTCGGCTTTTGGCGTTGTGGTTTAGTAAAAACCCAATAGCCTTGCTCATTCCGATCGAAGTGATGCTTATTGACACAATAAAAACCTTGGGAGGCTTTGTGTTGTTTTAACGCAAGTCCGCAGGTTGGACACTGATATTCGAGACCCATATAAAGCTCCAAAAATAAGTTAAGCTTCAGAAAATGAGGAAGCTCCAAAAACAAAAATCGGGTACATGACCCGATTCTATTATTTATTATCTCACTATGATGACCAAACTCGCGTGGCTAGAAGAAGATAAATCCACACAAGACTGCACCGAGTGCTAAACGAT
>JBGSNS010000148.1:0-34105 GCA_041739515.1 Bdellovibrionota bacterium | reverse complement strand
ATGTGGGAAATTTTTGCTTGAGGGAACAGCTTGTGTAGGGTTGCAAGGACCTGATCATCGGCTATTTCTCCACCTAACGTTATCTGTCGCAACCTCAGTTGCTCAGTTCGTGGCATCATTGCGGTCATACGCCACATACTGGGTGTAGCGCTTAGGTGGGTGCAGCCATTTTTTACCAACATTAATAATTTGTCTTCTAAAGACATCTCGAGCGGCGGTGCAATTAATTTTGAAGCAGTGGTGACAGATTGAAGTAGCACCTGTAATCCTGCGAATCTGGCGTAGTCGTACAGGAGCCCCCAGTGAACGCCCATATATTGTTGACTATTAACTTTGGTTGTTCGTAAGAGACTAGCAAGGGTGTGACTGACTAATTTTGGTTCACCAGTAGAACCAGAAGTTGCCAAAATCCATCGAGTTTCTGTCTCTACGGTATAAGAATTCTGTATTGAAGGGAGTGATTCTAAATCGGGATAGACTGAAAAAGTTTGGTCGGAAAAAACACTTGAGTTGTCGGAAATTAGCGCTGTGCAATCGCTGCTGCGGGCTAGGGCGATGGCCAGCTTAGCTTCAAACGAGCTTGGCAGTAATAAGATTACTTCAGCCCTGCCATCAAGCGCTACCAACGTGCGTAACGCCACCCCAGGATCGCGAATATGCAATGCTACACGGAGTCCGCTTAACCTAGCGCTACACGTTTCCAAATCGAGGCAAAGCTTTTCTAGATTCCACTCACCGGAGGCAGAACTAATAAGTACCGCGTCCTTATTAACCTTCGATAAAAGTGTGCTGAGCTTCATCTCGGATCGTTCTTGAAGTAAAACGCAACAAACTCTCCAAAGGTGCGCGGATAATACGCCTCCTTTGATATGACAAAAGGATCAAAGCCCAAGACTTCTTCTAAACTAAACACCAATATTGCGAAGCCAAGAGAATCGAGTCCGGTTTCAAGTAGTACCGAGTCGTCCTTTAGTTCAGGAACGACATCAACTTTTCTGTGACTTCTGTAGACTTCCTTGTATGTCTTTAAGATCTCTTCTCTAAGAATCTTATTCCTTGTCACCTTTTTAAAAGACTCAGATTCCATAATCACCCCTTCAAACTCTCTATCTTCCCTGATACGCAAACCGGCATTCCTCAGACTCCTCTCTACGTCGAGAATTATTGTCTGATAGCCGCACGAAACAATTCTACAAGACCGGGCCCGTAAAGCGCCAAGTCCAGTTTACGTTCGAAATATTTAATGCAACGTCCTTGGTCGAGCATGGCTGGATTCTTTGAGAATGTCTCGAGTAAATTGGGGATCTCCGAGCCGCTCTGTACAACCCCACCCAAGCCGTTGGAACGAATGTCCGTAGCCATTTCGCCGATCTCGTTGGTGATAAGCGGCACTCCGTACTGTAGATATGTGGCGATTTTTCCAGAGGCCAATCCAATGCAAGCCAAATTCTCACCGCTTAGTGGGTGGGTATAATCCGGGGTATAGAACGCGATCCCGAGATCGACCCCATGTAATATGCTACCGAGTTCAGATAGCGGAAGTGACGGAAACGGCGAGAAGAACACATTCGGTTTCTTCCGTCCGAATATGTGCGGGAAGAGACTTGCAGCATGAGCGTTCCCGTAGCGATGGTGCAGGACCAACACCCAGTCATCCGGCCAAGTCTCGGTGCTAGCTAAGATCTCACCAATCCCGCCCCATGCACTCGTAATTGAACCCATATACAGAGCGATCTTTTTTTCTGGGGCAAGACCAAGTGCAGCTCGAATCGAGGCGGAAGAAGAGCGTGTTCCAGGCGTAGCGGGATAGGAGCCCTTGCCAGCCACCGGCACTAATACCATGCGCTCTGGTGGGATTTTATTCTCTGCACACAACCTAGCGGCGCGCTGAGTATCCTGGCAAATCGCAAAATCAACGCCGTCACAGAAAAAGATCTCAAGATCTTTAAAGGCAGGATATGTTTCAGACAAATACCAAATTTCATACGAAATTAACCCGAATGGAATCTGCCAGGCGCGAGCTAACGCGCCAGCTTCGATAATTCCTCGATCAACCCCGATAATTAAATCAGGACGTGGGAGACCACTTTCTGTATGGCGTGCGACAAAAGACATCGCTGCATCGGTTGGATTACTCGAAGCCGGTGAGGGCAATACTACCGGACTGTCGTTACCGAATTTATGCTCCTGCTTGCATCGATGCACGACGAGTGATGGATGAAAGGATGCCTGGTCAAAGAAATCTTCGCTATTACACCACATCTCAACTTCGAAGTCTGCTTCGAGCATGTACTTGAGAATACCGCTAAGATTGGGATTGTTGGTGAAATTTCCCTCCGGATGAATGATCATGATGCGCTGTTTTTTTTCAGTGGCGTTCATGTTCATAAATCCGAAATCGAATCTTTACCGCTTTTTAAATATCGCTGACGCCGTCCAGGTTTTCTCGGATGGAGGGCTAGTTAGATCACAGCAATTACATGAATGAATCAAATCTAAGCCGACCAAATCACCGAACAGCGCGAGCTCCTGCAGAAAGAGGTATCGCATCTGATGAGTCTCCGATACTTTCTGAACATCTCCGCTTTTTAAATCTGTAATAATCAGCTCGTATTTAATAGAGGTAATATTGGTATTCCAATCTATCGTTGGAGTAGCAGTGCGAATTATGTTTTTATTTTCTCCGTCTTTAAATTCCTTTTGGCGTGCTACTGGCGGGTCTCTAAGTACAGCGGGTCCGTACCAAAAATCGCACAAAAATACTCCGCCATTTTTGAGATGCTTCGAAACGCATTCAAAGAGGCCCCGCAGTTGTTTGTTTTCGGTTAAATAACTAACCACTGCAAACATAGAGACGATGCTGTCGTATTCCTTATTCAAGGCGAAATTTTGAATATCTCCTCTTTGAAAACTAAGTCGCGACTCTTCGGGGCGTCCAGAAACCTTGGCTCTGGCTATACCCAACATCTCCTCTGATAGGTCTACTCCATGAACTTGATGCCCCCTGGCTGCTAATGGAATAGCGTGACCACCCGTTCCGCATCCTAAGTCCAGGATTGAACACTCCTTGGAACTAGGGCCACCATATTTAGCCAGAACAGCTTCTATGAAATCACACTCTGCTTGGTAGTCCTTTGATCGATACAGGCTGTCGTACGTTGAGGCGTATTCTTGAAAAGGTGAGGAAGAATTGTCTGACATAACGCTAGGTTTCCAAATTAGCTAATCCCTGAAGCGATCTCTATTTTAGGACAGTGTGCATGACTCGAACCACTTCATTTATTTGTTCATCGGAAATAGTTAACCCTGAAGGAATGTAAAACCCGGAGCGTGCAAGCATTTCGCTAACCGGATACGACTCGCCGTTAAAAAGCCCCAAGTTATGGAATACTGGCTGTTGATGCATTCCTAGGAAGAAGGGTCTGGTTTCAACTCCCATTTCCAGCATTTGCTTAGTAAATACCGTGCAATCATTACCATAACGTGACTCGTCGAGTACTAGACCAAAGATCCAATAAACATGCCGTGCCCAATCTGCTTCGCCCTGAAGAGTGATGCCAGGGATCGTCTTAAGGAGGCTTTGGTAACGGTGAGCAATTTCACGTTTTCGATCTACGATCTGATCGATTCGACCCACCTGCCCAACCCCCAGAGCAGCTTGAAGGTTTGTCATTCGATAATTTTTACCAAGCTCAGAATGCAGAAATCTTCGAGTCGGTTGAAAGCAGAGATTCTTAAAGGAACGTGCGCGCTGAGCCAGGTCATCGTGATTTGTTAAAACCATTCCACCTTCGCCGGTCGTGATTAACTTGTTGGCGTAAAAACTAAAGGTCACTATATCTCCGAAACTTCCGCACGGACGTCCTTTGTAAAGGGCCCCATGAACCTCGGCAGCGTCTTCAATTAGCCTCAGATTATATTTCTTGCAGATGGCAAGAATTGGGTCCATGTCGGTTGGATGCCCGTACATATGAACCACCATTATCGCTTTGGTTTGGGGAGTGATTTTTGCTTCGATCTTCGAAACATCCATCTGCCAAGTAACAGATTCGCTATCAATCAAAACGGGAACCGCGCCGCGACTTACAACCGGTTCGGCGCATGAAATAATAGTGAAGGAAGGCATAATGACTTCATCGCCACGCTTCAGATCTAGAACTTCACACGCTACATCGATGGCTGTGGAGCCGTTGCTAACAGCGATCCCATGCTTCATTTGGCAATATGCTGCCCATTTCTTTTCAAACTCTTCTATGTATTTCCCAGCCGACGAAATCCAACCTGTGCTAAGGCAATCGTTTGCGCGAGCGATATCTTCAGCAGTTAGGGAAGGTTCAGCTACGGGAATCATAAATCTCAATTCACAAAACAGTGCTCAAAAAATAGTTCGGTAATCAGAACATCTCCTTCTCTTTTAATCCGGTGTATGGGCCCTGTTTAATTTCAAACAAAATTGTGTCTTCGATAAAACGAAAACTGTGCCCACCTGCTACTAACATGATCACATCTCCTGCGGTGAGTGTAACGGTTTTAATAAAGGACTTATCTAGAGCATAAAGATCCGCTTCGACTTTGCCGCGTCTAATTAATAGAGTTTCCGGAGTTCCAATAAGATGTCGCTGCAACGGCAAATGAATGTGACGAGGGACCTCGCCACCTTCTTTATAAACCACGAACCCCGCTTGTTGATAATAACCATCCGGAGTAACGAACGTGGTTTTCGACGGCAGGAATTGGTGACGAATTACGGTGGCAACGTGCTGACCATGCCACTCGATCGTCTCGATGCCAGTGGATATCGGATCTTGATTGGTCCCAGCAGCGTCTGCTGCCTCAGAGGTGTGGTCATTTGACATGGAAGTTGCTCTCCGTTCGATTGAAATTGCCCGCTATATTTTGACGCAAACTATGGCCTAAACGGCTCTAAAAGCTAGGGGAAAACCGATATAATGGAGTCTATCTAAGCGGCCCCGCAGGGAATAGACCCAGATTTGAGTCGACCGTAAGTAATACCTAGTTTTACAAGCTATAGCCTGTATTCGCGCATGCCAATTCGTTGCAGAAGAGCCCGGTCGAGTGTCGCTTCACTTCGCGATCGTCTCAGCCTCTTTTCGTAACGCGTCGTTAAATGGAAGGTCTAGTTTAGTTCCCTTTACTTTATGGAGTAGCTGCAAGGCGTCGTTAATATCGGCGCGCTGAATAGCAGCGGCTGCAACTGACTGTATAAGTTCTGGTGAGGGAGTTGAGGTACTACTTAGAAGTTCGATCAACTCAGACATTGAGTTTTCTGATTTACTATTAAATAGCTCTGGCCCTGCAGCCCTACCTTTAAGATGAACCGCTTTGATAATCTCAAGCACCTGGCCAAAATGATGCTGAATTTCAGGCGCCAAAGGAGCAAGTAGCGCTACGATGTCGTGCTCGGATCTAATAAATAAGGAATCATCGCGATCTTTTCTATAAAGTAAGTCCTTAAACTGGCTAGGAAACTGTGCCACGATCGGTTCAAATTGGTTGTCTTCAACTCCTTCCGATCCGATTCGCCAAAGCAGTTCTGAGAGCTCGGGGTGAAATTCCAAGACCCAGTCGAGGGAGATAAAAGATTTGTTTAGAAGCACGAAGAGCTCTTCAGGCCAAACGCGAGCTTCCAACTCAGCGAGCGAATCTGGAGGAAAAGCCTTAATTCTATGCGACAACCCGGAGAGCGCCTCCATCATTGATACACAGCGCTTGTTTCTTTCTAAAATCCGCGCTGAGAGCTTGAATCCTTCGAAGTGACGATTGGCGATCGCAGAACACTGTCCTTCGCCGACCATGCGGGAACGCCAGAATCCAGTTGAATAACGAAGGCTTGGAATAATGTGTTGGCATGCGATCGTAGGAGAATAGATAATCGTAAATCCGGCAGCCCTAACTTTGGAGCAAAGGCCAACGTCGCCGGGGCCAACATAGATTTTGTGAAACACTCCAGCACCGGCGTTCGACTCAACACCCAAGGTATCCGGAGGGAACCCGCCAACTGACTCGAGAGCATCGCGCCTTACGGCCATCATTGGCCCAAAAGCCCACTCCACTTCTTGAACGGTTGGCGTGAGATTCGGAATTACGTCCTTGTTATAAAGAGACCAACCATTAAACGCCTTTTGGCAGTCCAGGCACCACTGCGGAGGAGGAGTTTGAAATCCAGCATCGATGTGCCCAGCGATTACTCCACAGTTTGGACGCTGCTGAAATAATCTTACGATTTCTGCAAACGAGCCTTCGGTGATTAGGACATCATCGTCAATAAATAGAAGGTATTTCCCTTGAGCAGCGGCGGCGCCGGTGTGGCGGGCTCTGGTGAATGCTGTGCGCGGCTCAAAGGTATATCGAACGTTACCGCCCATGCTCTCAACCAAGGCACGCGTGCCGTCCTTAGAATTATTGTCCACCACGACAACTTCAAGCGAGGTCTCGCCAGCGCAGCGCAGTACGCTGTTAAGCGAAACAGCGAGCTGATCGGCTCGATTATGGGTAGGGATAATAATTGAGAGTTCCGGTTGAGATATCATTGAGCGCCTCTAGTTGCCGATACGATAACCCGAGCTACAATAATTTCGCCAAGCGTGGATCTCGAAACAGGTGTTCGTTATTCTTGATCCAATCAGCTACGGCACTTACTCCTACCTGGATGGAAGTCTTAGGCTCCCAGCCAAGAAGACGTTTGGCGCGTGATATATCAGAGATAAAGCACTTTTGATCGCCCGGACGCCAATCAAACATTTGAACCGCTGGATCTTTTCCGAAATTTTCAGCGATCAAGCTGCGAAACTCATGCCATATTGAAAGGGTAAAATTCTTACCGCCACCAAAATTGAAAATTTCTCCGGCAATATCTTTTGAACGGGAAAGCGCGAGATCGTACCCATCAAGAAGATCCTCTACGTACAGAAGATCCCGTACCTGCTTGCCATCACCAAAGACTTTAAGAGTTCTGCCTAAGAAGGCTTGCAATAGAAACCATGCGACCCATCCTTGGTCCCCTATTCCGAATTGATACCGTCCGTAGATACAACTCTGCCGAATAACTGCGGTAGGAATATCATAAATTCGAGCATAATCTCGTACGTACTGATCTCCCGTTCCCTTTGAACACCCATACGGCGAGTGAAAATCAAGAGGAAAATCTTCAGACACCCCCTCGGGCAACTCCGGATAATAATAACGTGTAGCAGCTTCCGCAATTTTTATCTGATGCAGTTCGCCGTAAACCTTATTTGTGGAGGAATACAGTACGAACGGAAAACGGTTGGATGCACGCGCAGCTTCAAGCACGTTTAGCGTTCCACGAGCATTGATTTCAAAATCTTCCACTGGATTTGTCACTGAAGTGGTCACAGCGACTTGACCCGCAAGATGAATGATCGCATCAGCTTCTTTAAGAACACCCTTGAGTGTATCCCCATCACGAATATCTATTTTATGAAATTCGAATGATGTTGCAGGAAAATCTTTGCGCAGAAGTTCAAGATTAATATCGGAGCCAGGTCGACTAAGGTTGTCAATTAGGGAGACCCGTTGCCCTCTTGCAAGTAGGCGTCTTGCGTAATTGCTGCCGATAAATCCAAGACCACCAGTAATCGCAATGTGATCAGGGGAAGTAAGCTTGATGGAGTTACTAGTCATATAGTTTTATTTTCACCCTCCCTAGGCACTGTACTTTATAGCTGTTGATATTTATTCGTATAGAGCTCAATTAGGCGCCCAACCATATCTACAATTAGAGGGGAAGATTCCCCCAACTCCGCAATTAACGATGTTTTATCACTAATAAGAATTCCAAAAGCTGCTTCATTGTCTGGACGAACAGCAAGTTCGGAAAGAGCCGCTTTGACCGCCTCACGTTTTTGACCGAGATGTGACAAAAGGCGGGCTCTGCGACCTTGAATCGACGGCAATCCAGGGTCAATCCCCACAGCCTGATCAAGTTGATTCAGCGCGGAAGCATAATCACACGCTTTTTCACACCTATCAGCGCAAGCGATCAGGCTTTCCACTTTCGATGCTAAATTTGTGACTCCCTCACGGGTAGAGGGTATTGGTGTCTCGACCATCGGTGTGAAAGCAGAGGAAAGCTTGGCCGCATTGAGAGCTTTTTCTAGAAACGCTGCGGCCTCGATTCGGGACTTAATAAAGGCCTGCTCTGGTGTCTCTGAAGTAGTCATAATTGTGCCTAGTTTCTTGGTTTGTGAATCGTTCGAGAAATGGGCTGTTCCTCGATAAGCTCCTCTACGCTCCGTACAACATGAAAGGCCGTGCCACGCAGCCATCCCAATCGTATCTTCCTCGGAATGTAATGCGGTAGTTTGCGTTATGCTGAAGTGCTATTGCGCCTGTCAGGTTGGCATTTGGCACCTCATGATAAACGGCGATCGCTAGCTTCGGTTTTTGGTCTTTGAGCGTGATGCAAGCGCCTTTCAGTGCCTCCATTTCGGCACCTTCTATGTCCATTTTTAAAAAATCTATGCGCGGGACTAAACCGTACTGCACCAATGAATCGATCGTATACATCGGTACGGTTTCGGATAACCCAGTATCCGTCGCTTTGCTTTCGCAGATGTGATTTGGATTCGTGGAAATATTAATGAGCCCTTGAGTCGCTCCTATGCAACCGTGAACGATTCGCACCTTGCCTTCCCGAATATGTTCAGCAAACGTAACAGAGAGGGATTCACAGAGCAGCCTTACAGGCTCCACGATGCATACATTTGCGCCTCGCTCGAGCGCATACCAAGTAAAAAATCCCTCGCATGCCCCAGCGTCTATCGCCCAGCATCCTGGAGTAAGTTGCACATCGCCGACCTCGTATGCGTGAGGGTTCCCGGAAGCGGGAAGAAAAACCTCATTGTAGAGCCATGGCAAATCAGTAACTGAGTATGACGCTGGCCAAGCGATGTGATGACGGCCAATGCGGAGGACGGAAAAATGCTCATTCTTATAGGTCACTTCTAGTATTGGCGGCACCCACCGTTTGGTGACTTCGCAATCAAGTTCGTTTGGTGCAAACTGATACGGCGCATTCGTTTGTTGAAGATCATTTGTATCCATATGCATTCCTAGATTTATGTTTGGTTATGTTCCAACGAGGCTCCCGGTGGTGACGTAAGGGCCGACGGTTCAATATTCGACGGTGTGGCTGGATCGAATGGTATCGTTCCTTCCATGACCGAGGCGATCATCGAGGCAAAATTTGGGTTCGCCAAAAATTCCGATATCGAAGTCTTCGAAAAATCAGATGCCATCGGCCAGGCCGTGAATCCCACATCACGAGAGAGAGAAAATAGGTAGTGATAAAAATACCTGAGAGCATATTCAGCTTTTTCACCAGACTTCGGATCATCCCTAGTTAATCGATTCTCTAGGATTGCGAAAAATTCTTGTGGGGACTTTGGCTCGTCGGTAAATCCCTTGCCGCTGTAATGTGGTGCACCAACTAAGATTACTGGAACCTCTTCGAGAGGAGCTTCCATGCCAGCGCTGGTGGTATGCGAAATTACTGCGCGACAGAGGCGATACAATTCATAGGAATTGAGCGGTGATTTCGAATCGATAAAAAGTACGTTTGGTGGCAATTCGCCCCACGCTTCAACGACCGATCGAAGACGCTCTACCGTTGTAGGTATCCCCTCGCGTTCTTCATCCGGGTGAGCCTTAAGAATTAAATTGAATTCTGGGTGCTCGTTAAAATATTTGATTAATGAGTTTACAGTATCCGCGAATCCGTTAAAGACAACGTCCTTATCGAGTGCTGCGAGATCCCAGACCACGTTGGTTGGGAAATACGCTGTGGGCTTACTAGTGGCGAACTCTCGAATTCGATCTCTAGCTGCGTTATCATCAAGGCGTGGCATGTCATGAAAGTTTACATAGCCACGTCTACGTTCTTCAATTACAGCAGAAATCTGCTCATTTTGTTGCGGTGTTAGTGGACGAGTTTTGTTTGCTTTCCATAACGGATTCATGTTGAGAGACATGGCAGCTTCATCACGCACGTAAATAAAACAGCCCGGTCGTAGTCCTTGGTAATAACTGTAAAATGGAATGCCCTTCTGCTGCGCAATCTTTTGCGCTAAGTGCCAGGGATAGTAGAAACTGTCGTGTGAAAAGATGCGCTCAGGCTTGAGCGTATCAATTATGCGATTAAAGTAATTCATGTAAGTTAAGCAATCAGCCACCGCCAAGCGCATCTCCGCCTCATGATTTGGCACAAGCTTCACGTCGCTAACTAAATTCATGTTGCGCACGACGTTCATCGCCGCATGGCCAACGTTAATTCCCTTAAACTCTAACGTGCAAAGCTCATCCAAGCTCGAGTTTGCTAACATGGAGCGAAGCTGCATCACGGCGTTGTGATCTATGATACTCTCCATAGTAACTAAGCTTTCGCATAGTGGCGCTACTGACCTCGCCCAGTTTCGTTCATATCCAATAAGGTTTCCTAAATCGTGTGATGGGTGCGCGGCGTCGTCATGCCATGCACCGCCATATATTGGATAGGCAGAAGCGCACATCGTATAGCCGCTTGCATAGGTTACTTGGGCGCCGTGTCCAACAAGGGACGCGATAACAGCAAGGTCATGGTAGAGAAATTGTTCGTTTACCGAGAATGAAGGACAAAACAGCACGCGAGGTCCTGACCTGTCGGAGGCTTGGCGTGCTGATATCGCTGATTCGATGATTGACTTGTAATTTATCATGCCGGTATCGCGAACTAACCTCCTGAAACTATTAGAGATTTGCGAGCCACCAAGACATCGTACGCACACAAGTCCCTACGCAAGTAAGAGTGCTCACGGAGGCAATTAGATTCGTTTTTTGGGCTAAATTGAGTCTATTTGCCCTAAAATCAGGGGAAATAAGAGGGCCAACGCTGAGTGATCTCTACTGAATTTTGGTCGTCCGTCCGAGCGGCGAATGTGAACCTGTCTTAAATACCCATATTTGTGGCCTGTGTGGATCAATAAGAGGGAACGGAAGAACTCGAACTTTCTTTTTCACAACAAATACCACAGAGGAGATTGGTAGAATTTCTCTTGCTCATCTAGGGGGCTTCCATCGGGGAACCAGACAAAAGCAGCCTTGACGGTCGCAAACAAATCCGGCGAAGCTTGGCGCATCCCACCTTCTGCTGCTTTCACGTCGATCGGAAATTTGCTTATGACATCACCTGAAGAATTTCAATCGAATTTACGACAGGACGCCCTTTCTTCTCCGGAAACGAAGCTGTTGCAACGCATGCTTGTAAATCAGTATCGGGAAATGGCACGCACTAAATCGGTCCCACCATTGCGAGAAGTCGGATGCCGCGTTTACTCGCAATTTGAAGAGGACGGTATGTTGCTATGTCTGTTCGCAGTAATGGGCATGGGGAAGAAACGGTTTATCGATGTCGGCTCTGGTGATTGTATTAGTAGTAATTGTGCTAATTTAGCGATCAATCATGGCTGGTTCGGACTTTTTATCGATGGCGACGAAAATAGTCTTCGTAGGGGTTACGACTACTATATAAATCATCCAGATACTCGTCTTGCGCCTCCTAAGTTTTTACCAGCACGCATTGAGCGCGAGAATATTAATCAACTTATTTCGCACACTGATATGCTTGGCGATCTCGACTTTATGTCGATTGATATCGATGGTAATGATATTTGGATTTGGGATGCGCTTGAATGTGTCTCCCCGCGCGTCATGATGGTTGAATCGCGCGTTCAGTACGGGATGCGTAATATTGCGGTGCCGTACGATCGCAATTTTCAATACCCAGGTATTCATGAAAATTACGCCGGCGCCTCGCCCATGGCGTTCGCAACGCTGGCAAAGCGAAAGGGCTATAGATTAGTCGGAGCCAACGCCTATGGATTCAATCTAATATTTGTGCGCGGGAATGAAGGCATAGAACATTTCCCTGAGGTAAGTGTGGAATCAATTCTTGATCACCCGATGCAACCAGGCTGGGATGCTGAGTATCAACAGGTACAACACCTTAAGTTTGTGGCACTCTAAAGCTATAACCAACAGTACCACTGGTACCATCGAACCATGAACACAACTAATCAATCTTCGTCAGCAACGTCAGACGGCCCTGTCCTTTTTCTAGGTCCTCCGGATTCAACGCTGCTGGCATGGTTAAGAAATGATGGGAATGAATCGGTGATTGATACAACCGATAAATTAACAGTTGATTTCGTCAAGTCTAGTGGGGTGAAATTTTTAGTCAGCTACGGTTATCGTCATATTTTACGATCAGATATTTTAGATTTATTCACACCGAATCGAGCAGTAAATCTTCATATTTCATATCTACCGTATAATCGGGGTGCGGATCCGAATCTTTGGAGCTTCGTAGAAAACACCCCTAAGGGTGTGACGATTCATTACCTTGATACCGGCGTTGATACTGGAGATATCATCGTTCAGCGCGAGGTTGTTTTTTCACCGCAAGAAAATACGTTGGCTGCTACTTACGCTCGACTCCACTCTGAAATCCAAGACCTTTTTCGGACAAATTGGCCCGCAATCAAGAATGGTTCGTGTCAGCGAATTAAGCAGGACTTGAGAGCTGGATCGGAGCATAAAATCAAGGATAAAGAGGCATTATCGACGCTACTTGTTGATGGCTGGAATACAACGCTAGAGAAAATCGCTGGGTCGCGCAGAGTTTAAGTAGAGTTTAATCGCTTCACTTATTTCCATAGAGCCGGGTTTAACAACTTTTCTTCTGTACAACTTATCCGAGCACGCACCAACTCCCTTTGCTCCGTCGAGAGCGGGAGATTTGCGAAATACTTTAGATTTTCTTCGCATTGCGCGGAGGTTTCCATTCCAACGACGATGCCGCCCACCCATGGGTACGACCGCACGTAGGCTATGCAAAGATCCGCTCGATCTGCTCTGCCTAACTCCTGCACCAATGTATCCAATTGCTCAATAATCCGGATGGTATCGATACCGGTCACCACGGGCCAAACGGAGGAATCAGCGAGGAGAATCCCCTGGAGATACGGACTGCGGGCATGAAAGGAAACATCATTAGCTTTGCGAGATTCGATTAATTTAATTGTCTCAGGAGCCGCATGCCATCGACCATCTAGTAGGTGAAACGGTAGCTGAATATGCTCTATCGCTGGTTCGGCAAGCGCTTCCATCAGCTCTTGAACAGACTGCACCGAAACACCAAGTTTTCCGATTCTTCCGCTTTTCACTTCACCGCGAAGTAGCTCCCATACAGCACCCCCCAACGCTGCCCGATGACTCCAGCGATGCAAAAGCACGACTGGTAGGTGGTTTACTCCAAGATTCTTTAGCGACGCCTCAACACTCTCACGAGCCATGGCCTGAGCAGTCTTAACTTCAGTATTAGAGCTAAGATTCGGAAGTGGTGAAAGCTTGGTAATAATATCGAAACGATCGCGAAAATCTGTGTCGGCGCTGAGCAGTTGGCCGATAACCGCCTCTGCTTCGCCGTATGCTTGTGCGGTGTCGATCGTGAATTTATCGGATGAACTTGCGAGGCAGAGTTCCAGAATCTTTCTGACAGACTCGAGCTTGGGCTTCCCTGTGCTGTTAGCCCTCCCGTATTTCAATCCCCATTGGGCTGAACCCAATACCAAACGAGCCTTAGTTGCAGAGGAGAGATGGATCTGATCGGATTGCATAGAAGAGAGGCCTTGGCCTTGAATAAATGCTGTTAAATCAGCCCCCTGGCATCATACTATGGCCTCTCACCACCCGGATCTTCTAGCGCTAACACTGCATCTTACCAAGAGACATTCTCGGCGCAGATGCGTCTCGAATGCTGCCTATAGTCGCGTTCAGCAGGGTGATGTGAGCAAAATGTATAACAATTCCACGATATTGGTGACCGGCGGCACGGGCTCATTTGGACGTAAGTTCATCAAAATGACGCTAGCTCGTCATGCTCCCAAGAAACTCATCATCTACTCACGCGACGAGATGAAGCAGTGGGAGATGGCGCAGGAATTTAAGAACGATCCTCGTTTGAGATTCTTACTCGGTGACGTTCGGGACAAAGACCGTCTACATCGTGCATGCCAGGGTGTTGATTATCTTGTTCACGCCGCGGCGATAAAAATCGTTCCGAGTGCTGAATACAATCCGTTCGAATGTATTAAGACCAATGTTTTGGGCGCGATGAACATCGTCGATTGTGCTCTAGATAACAAGATTAAGCGCGTCATCGCTTTGAGCACCGACAAGGCATGTAATCCGATCAATTTGTACGGCGCCACCAAGCTTTGCTCCGATAAACTTTTTGTCTCAGCAAACGCTTATGCGGGGGCAAGTGACACTAGATTTGCGGTGGTGCGTTATGGAAATGTAATGGGCAGTCGCGGATCGGTAATTCCGTTTTTTCGTTCGGTCGCCCAGGACGGCGAATTGACGATCACTGATGAGCGCATGACGCGCTTTATGATTACCCTAGAACAGGGAGTGGAGTTGGTATGGCTCGCTCTGCAGGAGTGCCAGGGAGGAGAGATCTACGTTAAAAAGATTCCTTCGATGCGCGTTACCGATATCGCAAAGACGATCGCGCCGAACGCGAAAATAAAGATTACCGGTATTCGTCCAGGAGAAAAACTTCACGAGCAGATGATCAGCGCCGAAGACGCGCGCACGACATTTGAGTACCCAACGCATTATATAATTCTGCCGCAAATAGAAGTCGGGACGAAGCGACTAGGAACTATGGATTACGGTAAGCCACTGCACGGCGGATTTAGTTATTCAAGCGAAACAAATCCAGAATGGATGCAGAAGGAAGAGCTTCAAGCGTGGATTAATAAGGAATACGGAACAACCTTATCGGATCAAGTCCCTACCCTCGCCTCAGTCGGCACTCTACAGGTGCCCGAGACGGTGATCGTTCAGCTTAATGAAAGCTTTAGTGCTGCGTATACAGAACGCGACAAACTCAGCCAATTAGTGAGTCTTATCAGAGGCGAAAAGGATACAGATGCCTTGATGCTAGTAGGCGAACTAATAGCCGCTAACACCGAGACTTCGCCTGAGCTGTTCTTGATAAAGGCAGTTGCTGAAGCCCGTCTTGGTTGGACTCAGGAGGCATTTCGCTCAATTCTCCATTTAATGCAGCATCGACCTAAGCATGTTGAAGGTCAGCATTTGATGGATAAAATTGTGGAGTTACTGAAGGCTAGAGAGGTGTTAGATTTCTCATAAATCCAATCAAGATCTTTGAGGCTCTGGCCTATGAACGTTATTCCTTATGGCCGGCAAAACATTACTGATGAAGACATCGAGGCAGTAGTTCGAGTACTTAAATCCGACTATCTAACTCAAGGACCATCTGTAGGTCAGTTTGAAGCAGCCTTTTCCGAGTCAGTCGGAGCTAAATATTCCGTAGCGGTGGCTAACGGAACAGCAGCTTTACATATCGCAGCGATAACTTTAGGCGTTGGGCCTGGCACAAAAGTGCTTACGACTCCAATTACATTTGCAGCATCGGCGAATTGCATTCGGTATTGCGGCGGCGATGTAGAATTCATCGATATCGATCCCGTAACACGCTGCATCGACCTTGAGGCGCTAGAAGCGAAGCTAAGCGCTGCTCCAGCTGGCACGTATCAAGGAATAATTCCCGTGTCTCTGGCCGGATATCCGGTCGACCTGAAACGGTTACGTGCCATAGCAGATCGGCATAAGACTTGGATCGTAGAGGATGCCTGTCATGCTCTTGGAGCCTTTAATCAATACTCCGATGGTGAGCGAATTTATAGCGGAGCTTCAACTAGCACCGAGATGGCCTGTTTCTCGTTTCATCCAGTAAAGCACATCACGACCGGCGAGGGGGGAATAATTACAACCAGCTCAGAGATGATGTATCAAAGGTTGCAACGACTTCGAACGCACGGAATTACTAAATCTCCTGCGGAACTTCCAGCGAACAGCGCGGGTTGGTACTACGAGATGCAGGAGTTGGGATTTAATTATCGACTTACCGATATGCAAGCCGCACTTGGCACATCGCAACTGGCGCGCTTAAATTCAAATAACGCGAGACGCCAAGAAATTGCTAAACGATACGATGTGGAGTTCGCCAAGTTTCCTATCACAGTCCCCTCTCGCCCCCCCAATGGTGGTTATCACGGGTTTCATCTTTATATAATTGAAAGCGATCGACGACGCGAACTCTATGACTTTCTTCGCGGTAAGAACATTCTACCGCAGGTTCATTATATTCCTGTGAACCACATGCCATATTACCGAGCGCTTGGGTTTTCTCCTGAGCTGACACCTCGCGCGCTGAAATACTATGAGCGGGCCTTAAGTCTACCTATGTTCCCAAGTTTGACAGACTCCGAGCAGGGATACGTCATTGAATGCGTAGCGGAATTTTTCTCGCGATGAGCAATGTAATATCAAACACTGACTGCGATAGAGGCGAGCCGAGAATATTGCTGCGACCTGCTTTTAATGAACACACCGGGTACGGCCATTGCGGAAGAATCGCTGCCATTCGCGAGCTATTTCTTGATTCTAAATTAGATATCAAGATCGTCGTAAATGAAGTTGATCAGTCAGCGATGCGTGAATTCTTCGGAGCCGACGCCGAGATGTTAGTGATCCCTGCCAGCGCCAGCAGTTCGGAAGCGCAGTGGTTACGAGATCAAACGCGTCAGACTGATATTTTGGTTCTCGACGGATATTGTTTCGATCAATCGTATCAAACCGAAATTCGAAGCGCGCATCCTCGCTCTCTTTTGGTATTCGACGACCTCGTGCAGCGCTTGTTTGACTGTGATTATGTTATTAACGCCGCTGGCTATAGCACCCTGTCACAACCTTCTATCAATAATGGCCGTGCTCTAACCGGACCGAAATTTGCCGTCGTACGTAAAGCCTTTATCGCGCGAGAAGTCGCTGATGAAGCGAAAAAATCACAGCGGGCTTCAGGGAAAACTCTTTTCGTATCCTTTGGGACGCTCGATAGCGCTGGGATCGCTTTGGATATCATATCGCAGTCAGCCATCGCCGCTAATTTTGAAAAAATTCATATAGTCTCCTCGAAACTTAGCCCAAGTTTCGAGGAAATCTCACGATTGTCCATGCGAGCTGCAGCCGTAGGTGTTCCTAATATTATTCTGCACGCTGGCGCCGGAGCTGACGAGATTGCCCTAGCGATGGCAGAGTCAAGCGTAGCTATCGTGTCTTCGAGTACGATCGGGTACGAGGCAGCCGTTGTTGGAATTCCTATCGTGACCGGATACTGGATTGAAAACCAACAATCGATTTATCAAGCTCTAGTGGATCTCAATTTGGCGTATGGGGTCGGAGATCTAAAGAACGTCCAGAAGATAGACTGGGCTGCGGCGATTTCCCAGGCCAAATCCATATTCGAGCGAGGCCAGGCCGATGGCAAAGGTAGTAACATGATGGCGTTCGGGGCTGAACCGGGTGCGACCCTTAAGAATCTTTTACTGAGTGAGCTTAGACAAACTTGTTAGCCCAAGAACAAGGCGATACTATTTTCAAATACCACTGTGTAAAGAATGAGAGACCAGATGCTTAACGGGATAAAAATAGGGAATCGTAGTGTTGGCTCTGAACATGAACCGTTTGTTATTGCTGAGATGTCTGGCAATCACAACCAATCTCTCGAACGGGCACTAATGATCGTCGATGCTGCTGGTAAGGCAGGCGCAGACGCACTAAAACTTCAAACTTATACCGCTGATACACTCACCATACCCGGCGTTGGTAGAATTGAGGATAAATCTTCGCTCTGGTACGGAAATACCCTGCATGAGCTCTACCAGAAAGCTTACACCCCATGGGAATGGCATGCTGCATTGTTTGAACGGGCGCGCACTCACGGAATGATTCCGTTTAGTACTCCGTTTGATGAAACCGCCGTAGATTTTCTGGAAGACCTAGGAGCAAGCGTTTATAAAATTGCCTCGTTTGAGAATACGGATTGGAAGCTTCTTCAGAAAGTAGCCTCTACTAAGAAACCAGTAATCATGTCGACTGGTGCTACGAGCCTCGCTGATTTAGCGGAATCAGTTCGGGTATTACGTGACGCTGGATGCAAAGACTTAGTTCTGTTGAAATGCACTAGTTCTTATCCAGCCGAACCATTTGAGAGCAATATTCTTACCATTCCGCATATGCGTGAGATGTTCAAATGCGAAGTTGGCCTTTCTGATCATACCGCTGGATGCGGGGTGGCTGTGGCTTCGATCGCGTTGGGTGCAACGGTTATTGAAAAGCACTTCACTCTCGACAGAGACGAAGGGGGCGTGGATGCCGCCTTTTCGCTTGAGCCTGCTGAGTTTCATAACCTAAAGGTAGAATCGAAGCGTGCCTGGCAGGGCCTGGGTGAAGTTATGTATGAGACCGGGGAGAAGGAATCTAAGAGCTTGATCTTCAAACGCTCGATATTTGTGGTTCAAGACGTACCGGCCGGACAATTATTTACCGCAGAGAATGTGAGAGTTATTAGACCGGGCGATGGACTAAAGCCTAAGCACCTCAGTGAAGTGTTGGGCCGAAAGGCTACTAAGGATATCAAGCGCGGAACTCCAATGACTTGGGAGATGTTACGGTAAGGCTGGCGTTAGTCTTTTTTAATGCGAAGTCAAAAGATTTTATTCACCACGAAGAACACTAACAACACAAAGGGAGTGGTCCTACTTTGTTTTTGTGGTGGAATTTAGTCGGGATTTGTGGGCACCACTCAGTTTCTACCAGGCGGTCCAGCCACCATCGACTCGCAGCTCAGCGCCGGTTACGTAGCTTGCAAGATCAGATAATAGAAAAACTACTGGTCCCGCGTATTCCGTAGGCATTCCAATGCGCTCTAGTGGAATTCGTTTAGTTAATTCACCAATAAATCCCTGCTCTTTTTGCACAGCATCTGACGGGAAAGCACCGGGCACAATAACGTTAACTCGAATTCCGTGTGGTGCGTAATGAGTTGCCGCATATTTAGAAAACTGAATTACCCCTGCTTTTGCCGCCCCGTAAGCGGGCGGATTATGAAACTGTGGGTGCTTAACGTAAGCACTTGGCTGAGGAGAGACTACTCCGTACATCGAGGACACGTTTACAATGGATCCCTTTCGTTTAGCATTTATGAAATGCTTGGCTATTAACTCAGTGGCCATTAGATACCCGGTTAAGGCGCCGTGCAAAGTTGTATCGACACCAGTTTCGGTAAGCTCCCCTAGCTTCTCAGATTTTCCTGTGTAGGCGTTATTTACCCAACCATCAAAGGGGGTATTAAAGTGTGCCGCTGCTGCGTCGACGAATTGCGTTAGGCCGTTAGTGCCGGTCATTATGGTTGCGTCGCAAGACTTCAAAAATAGCCGGTCAGCGCCACAGTTAAGAGATTTCGCCAAGTCATCAAGGCGTGTCTGAGTCCGCGCACATCCCGCAACTCGCGCGCCGTGTTTCAAAAGATCAGCTGCTAGTTGCCGACCCAAATGTCCAGTAATTCCCGTAACTCCAACGAGCAGGTCTTTTAGAATCATCATATCCGTCATACAATACGGCAGCGAGGGATGAGAGGCTATGCATAAAAATATTGCAATTATCCAAGCTAGAATGGGCTCTTCGCGTTTGCCACATAAAATAGCGCTAGATATGTTCGGCGAATCGATCCTAGGGCGAGTTATCAAAATCGCCCAAAGTGCTGCTTGCTTCGACGAAATTTGGGTTGCTACATCGACAAACCCGGAAGACCTAGTCACTCATGAAATTGCGAAACAACACGCCGTCCCTTGCTTTGGAGGCTCGTTGCTTGATGTACGTAGTCGCTTCGCGGAGATTATCGATCAAACTGGCGCTGAAATCGTCTGTCGGGTGACTGCAGATAATCCGCTAACATATCGAGGCTTCATCGTCGACGGGATGAAATATGCGATAGATCACCCTGAGATCCCCTTTCTAATGTTCGACCATGAAAAGATTCCATACGGGTCAGGAGTAGAAATATTTCGACGTGGGCCATTTAATGAGTCTTTGAAAAGCGATCTGTCGCCGGAAGGCATTGAGCACGTCACGTATTCTCTGCGCCAAAGAGCAGGGGCGGTGTTCCTAGTACCAACTGAGAAAGCCCTGGAGCGTAGCGATCTAAAAGTAACAATAGATACGTTCGAGGATTATCTTCGAGTATATGATTGGTTTTCTCGCTACGGAACCGAGCTTGATATTGTAAAGCTCTGCAAAGTAACAAAATCTGTTTAAAACAATCTAGATTCAGCTAGGCGCTTTCACTTTCTATGAGATTTGCCGCGCGTAGTTTCTCAATAATTGGAACAAGCTCCCACACAGGCACTTTGATTATTTCGCTTATCTTGATTAGATCGTTTCGTCCGTCGGCGTAAGCAATTAAATCCATCATCGATTTAACAACGCTTGCGGATCCCTTAGTGCTAAGTGATGGGTATAGACCACGTTTCCCTAACTGTGGTTCTCCAAAACAGGTTACCCGAATGCGTTGGTTACATTCCATCACTTCCAGACATCGCTTTACAAAATTGAATCCTCCCTTAAACCCTGCTGGGGAAATAAGATTCATATCATCTAAAGAGGTGTGATATTCAGGATATTCGTTAAATTTACTGCGACAAAGCGTTACGACTGGAAGCTCAACACCAGGGCTACAATATTGACGCTCGTCACTCCCACGTTCGAGGAAGGAATATTTTTTAAAATAAGGAGATAAAAAGGAGCCTACATTTAGGGCCACCTTATCTGCCAAAGTGTTTTCATACGGGGAGGCAACCATCGAGTAACCTCGATCATCGCCGACGCACGACACATTAAATCCAGCGCGCACATTTTTCTTTAAGGTCTCAAGGTGACGCGACAGATATACGATGGCCCCAATAGTCTCAGGGATGAATACGATTCTATAGGTAAAACGACGAGGCTTCAGTGAAAGCCATCTAGCGACCTCGGTGAGTACCACAGGACCAGAGACTTCGTTGTTGTTGGCCATGGATGGATGGCAGATATAGGTAGAAAGAAATACTTCGTCAGCCACCTGGCCAGGGATAATTAGCTCGCCGTAGCTAAGAGAGCCATTTTTAAATTCACTATCAATTACAACATGATATTTTACGCCAGGTCGAAGCGATTTTCTCACGTTATCTGAAACACAAAATCCCCATCGCTTACTATAATAGGATGTGACGTACGGAATAACATCTGGTCGCTCTGCAATGGAGTAGAGATGTGGGTCGAGTTCATCCAACTCGAAGTATCCGTCTACGGGCGTGGAGTATCCAAGCACATGCAGATTGTTGGCACTAAAATCTACGATGCGCGTGCCGTCTGGATCGGCAATAAAAGCGTCACGAATGTTCCATTCTTCAGGAACGGTCCAATCCAAAGCACTCGTTCCTGATGCAACTTCGTGGATCTCTAACGAGGCTTTCGGGCCTTGCGCCCCGGATGGCGCTAGCGCCGCCTGGATAATTCTCAAAGTCTCACGTACACCGTTGCCCGTTAGACTTCTGCAAATTGGAAACAACCGAGCGGCATCTTGATAGAGGCGCTCTCCAATCTGCTCATTTTCTAAACTTTCATCGCTCATACTCTATACTTATATTGCTAAGAACTCGTCTGAAGAATCCCTACTTAAAAAATAACCTCTGGGGAGCTCAAGCTCAGATGTGGATGCGGATTAACGAAACAAGCCCAGGCTGTGAATGTACTTGGTGGACCAACTGTTATGTCGCACTGGGCCAAGCTGTAAAGATCGATGTGCGGCTCCTCCGTCGAGACAGTCACCGGCAAACCTGCGAAATCAGACTCGGACATTTTTTCGGTGCCACATACCAGAAAACTAATCTTTTTATCGCTATAACGCCTTAGCGCCGATTGCATTACGTTGCGAAAAACCTCAAGCTCAAAGAAATATTTTCCGTCTAACCACTGCTGATAATCACCCCTTCGCACGTGCACGCCAATAAGCAGCTCCCCTTTTGCCCTAGCAAAAGCGACTAGCGTGTTTACCTTTGTATGATCTTCCTTGGATAGATTTAAATAATTCAGTATCTCGGCACGATGTTTATGAACCCCATATTCGTACCGCCATCCCCATCCATCCAGTAAAATCATATCCGAGTTAGCAAGAGCCTCTTGAACTGGCGGATATTGATCAATCTGTTCTGCGTCGTTACCAAGCTCAAAGTATGAAGCGGATAAACTTGAAAAAACTCGCTCCTTTACCCAAGCGCGTAGTACAAAACCAAACGCGAAGAACTCTTCGCGCATTTGTGGAGTTACGTCTCTCTCTAACGTAGCGAGATCAATCTCATTGGAGTCATCTGGATGCCCAATTGTTTTTCTATAGTGGCTATAAAGCTGGGCCAGCTTCTGAGCATTGGGGCTTTTTAAAAAATCTCCGTCATCATCATATAAACAAAACAGTGAGTTTTTCGGCCCCTCGAACAACTCGGTGTACGGATAGAAGGCGCAATGGATCATAGGCAATTTCTTTTCGATGGCAAAAGCCCGTATATGCGCCAAATTAATGAGCCGATTGGCTAACTGGCCTTGCGGAGCCGGAACAATAAGCAATGACTTCACAAGTCGGGTGACCTCAAAAAAGTGGCACTATCCGCATCCGGCACTATCCGCATCCGGCACTGAGCGCGCTGGCTCGATGTCCATGATGAAAAACTGTAATCAACCTAGCCCTAGATGCCTTGAAATCAGTGCTAAACCATTTGCCTAGCCTACCTAAAATAATCGACCCTCGGAAGCATCGAAAATCCCAGAGGCGCATTCCACTCCGCATTCCACTCTGACACACCGTACTCGCTGCCTAAACAATAGGGATCGGAAATCAGGGTCGAAAATCAGGGTCGAAAATCATAGTCGGACACCTAAGAACGGACTAGGCTGAAAGTCGCTCAGTCCTCGTCCGTGCTCTAATATGCACCTAGTAAGCTTTTCGCCCGATACTAATTAGCTTAATCTCCGTGGTGGCGACGCAACTAATCGCCCCTAGCAAACGATCATGTGTCGAGCAGTTAATTTTTTATGACTAATTCAGACACAGCACCACCCAAAGGCCTCGATGCACTAGACGCAGAGTCTCAAGGGATTCTCCAGCGCGTATTTGGGTACCGTGAGTTTCGTGGATTGCAGCACGATGTAATCTCGCATGTTAATGCAGGTGGAAACTGCCTCGTGTTAATGCCTACCGGTGGCGGAAAATCCCTCTGCTTTCAAATCCCCTCTCTGGTTAGGCCAGGACTTGGAATCGTAGTCTCACCGTTGATAGCCCTGATGCAGGATCAAGTATCGACCTTAAAAGAGCTCGGGGTGCGGGCGGCGATGCTGAACTCAAACGTTACCAGCGAAGATGCTGCGGCTACTTATCGAGCGTTGCGCGATAACTCTCTAGACCTTCTATATCTCGCCCCCGAACGACTCATGTTGAGCGAAACTCTAACCCTTCTCAGTAACCTAAAAATCGGTTTGATCGCTATCGATGAGGCTCATTGTGTTTCGCAATGGGGGCACGATTTTCGTCCTGAGTATTTACAATTATCAATCCTAGCTACACAGTTTCCTGACGTTCCGCGCATCGCTCTGACTGCCACTGCGGACGAAATTACGCGAAAAGAGATAGTCGAAAAGCTATCGCTACAATCCGGAAGAGTCTTTGTATCAAACTTCGATCGTCCCAATATTCGCTATCAAATCGCCCTAAAAGATGATCCGCGTAAGCAACTGCGAGCGTTTTTAGCAAGCCAACCGACTGGCGATGCTGGAATTATCTACTGCCTAAGTCGAAAAAAGGTCGACGAAACCGCCGCATGGCTTCGCAAAGAGGGCTTTAACGCGTTGGCGTATCATGCGGGGATGAACGGTGCTGATCGTGCGAGGAATCAAAGCACCTTTATCAACGAAGAGGGCGTGATCATCGTGGCTACTATCGCATTCGGAATGGGGATCGATAAGCCAAACGTCAGGTTCGTAGCTCATCTTGATTTACCAAAAAGTATCGAGTCGTATTATCAAGAAACTGGCCGAGCCGGTCGCGATGGACTTCCCGCAACGGCCTGGATGGTTTACGGCATGGGAGACCTCGTTTCATTGCGCTCGATGATGGCGCAGTCAGATGCGAGTGAACAACAAAAAAAGATCGAACAAGCAAAGCTAAACGCTTTACTGGGCCTGTGCGAAACAACCCAGTGTCGCCGCCAAGTGTTACTGCGCTACTTTGGAGAAACGCCCCCAAGTCGCTGCGAGAATTGCGATACTTGCTTAGTGGTGGTGAAGCGCTGGGACGGGACAATCGCAGCGCAAAAAGCCCTTTCCACTGTTTTTAGAACCGGACAACGCTTCGGCGCAGGTTACCTTTGCATGATTCTACGAGGCGAAACGGATGAGCGTGTCGCTCGCTTCGGGCACGACCAATTGTCGGTCTTCGGAATCGGCAAGGATTTAAACGATAAGCAATGGCTCTCGGTTCTTCGACAGCTGGTTGCGGCCGGATATCTTAACGTCGATGTAGCTGGTTACGGCGGATTGATGTTCACCGATAAAAGTAAAGAGGCATTAAAAGGAAGTACCCAGATTTTCTTCCGCGACGATCCGACTTTATTGATCCCGTCTAAAGAGAAAGGACGTAGCAAGAATACCAGAGTTCGGGTCGCCAATTACGGTGCTGATACCGAAATTGTTACTCGACTAAAAGAACTGCGGCTAAAACTCGCAAAAGAGCAGCGCATTCCGCCCTACATTATCTTTCATGATTCGACCCTGGTTGAGATGGCTAAGGCAAAGCCGAAGACACTCGCTGATATGCGCGAGATCTCAGGCGTCGGAGACGCAAAGCTTGCCCGTTACGGGGAGCAATTCTTAGCGGTTTTTTCTGACTCGTCCTCCCCCACCCCGGACCGCACGATGGACCGCGGACCGCTGGTCCGCACGATCGCTAGGTAGAATTCGATCCAGCGGACCGGCGGTCCGCGGTCCAAAGTCCAAAGTCCTACGCCAATGAACCTGAACACTCGGCAGCGGCTCAACTTTGAGCTACCCTGCCCAAATGGGCTTCACCATGAAGAAAATCATCGTAGACGACGTTCGACTGTTGGTGGACTTCGTCGCGGATAAATTGACGATTTCAAAACGGGAAGCGAAACGGCTAGTGGATGCTCGCGGCGTATTCGTGAACGGGAAACGAGTTTGGATGGGCAAGCATCAGTTAATGATCGGCGATAAGGTAGAGATCGTCGGGGCACCGAGCGCTGAACAATCGACGGACATCAATCAGGCGACCGAGCTAAGTATTCTTTACTCCGGCGGCGATGCGCTCGTGATCGATAAACCCGCCGGAATAGAGTGTGTTAATGGTAAAAACCATATCGAAAGTCAGCTGCGCATCAAATGGCCCCAGGCCCGAGTAGTGCATAGACTAGATCGCGATACGAGCGGATGCTTGCTCGCTACGACCTCCGAGGCGGCGTGGGATTTTTTTATTGAGCAGTTTAAATCCCACACAATCAAAAAGCGATATCTAGCGCTACTTTCAGGCACCTTAAAACATAAGCGGGTAGTTGTAGATTCAGCTCTCGATGGGAAGTCAGCGAAATCAATATTTCACATTCGCGCAAAATCCAATGATTTTACCCTGTGTGAAATCGAATTGCTGACCGGTCGTACTCATCAAATTCGCAGACATGCGATGGAGCTTAACTGCGCCGTCCTCGGAGATAGAAAATATGGCGATCAATCAATGACTAAGGATTTACGCGCCGTACCGCGCCAGATGCTACACGCATGGAAAGTAAGTTTTGTTCCAGGGCTTGAATTCAAGGTGATCGAAATTGAGGCGCCTGTTCCGGATGATTTCGCTTCGTGGCAGCGACGATTGCGACTTTAGAATCTTTGTCACCGCGAGGACTCATAAATCCTCTCCTAGGCCTCATACAGCAATCTATTCACAGCTTTTTGGGGTCATTCCCACGGCCATCAAGTTAAGTGTTTGCAACTAACAAGAAGCCATTTTGACACAGGAGAGCGCGGAGCAATACAACGAGTCTCCGAATTCATATCCTCCGCGTCCTCCGCGAGCTCCAGTGTAAATTCGGCGTAGCCAGGACATAGTTCAGTGTTAACGTCACAGACTGCATCCATCGGCAAACCCGAAACCCCTCCCGTAATACCGCATTCCGTAATGCTTAGCTTGATGGCCGTGGTGTCATTCCACGTCATTCCTCTTCATCTTGGTAATGCGACTGTGACGGTCCATCCCTTTTCTCCTTCGCATCCAACACACATCCACGCAGAGTAAAGAACAGATACCACGCCACTACGAATAGGAACGCATATAGGAGCATATTGCCGCGTTGCGCCTTCACCCGCGTACCCGGGTTCCTCAATAGTGTGGAATCACTATATCGCGTGACCGGGCTATGGCTTCTCTTCATTTCGCTTGTTCGAGAAATATTCCCTTGGGGACATATCCGTCGGATCTTCAGGTGGCTCATCATCCCACACTTCCCCCTGACGATATTGGGTGTATGCGCCCTGTACAAACAGATATTTATCTACCGCGCTCTCTTTAGCCGTATCAGAGGCATCCTTCAGCTCGGCTCTAATATTCACAATCTCTAAGCCTTGGGCTCCAAAGACGATCGGATCGACTATGCCAGCGCGAACGTCAGTTTGAGTAAAAATCCAAAGCGGGTCCAAGATCGTATCGACTACCAACCCGAAAGTATCTCTAACGTTTCGTGGGCCGATAAACGGAAGAACCACGTACGCACCGGTGTCGGTACCCAGGTAGCCAAGCGCTTGACCAAAATCTTCGTCTCGTCGCTCCAAACCAAACTCCTCAGCTACTTCAAAAAAACCTGCGAGACCGAGAGTAGAATTGATTAAGAAACGAGCCGTATCAATTCCCGCGCGCGAAAACTTACCTGAGACGACATTACTCACCAACTGTTTGGGGTAACGCAGATTAGCGAAAAAATGTTCTACTGATTTTCGTCCTCGCTTCGGCATAACGAAGCGATATCCATCCGAGACCGGTTCTAAAAAATATTCGTCAACCTTTTCGTTAAACCAAAAAATTTTGCGATTCATCGGCTCAAGGGGATCATCGATCTCTTGAGCTACAGCTGGGCTTGGAATTGTCAGTGGAGCAATAAGGGACGAACAAACAAAGATTCCCACGGAGAGAAATTTGACGAGGCAAGGCCCGCATTTGATTTTTATCATTGAGGATAAATTCGCAGGGTTGGCAGCAAAGCGCAACGGAATTTAGTAGCTGGTGTGTGCCCGCTCAATTCCTACATTTTGGCAGCACTAAGCCCAAACGTGTGTATAAGAGTTGGGGCGAGATTTGGGCAGGAGCCAAAATGCCAGAATCCAAACGTTCCAAATACATTGGTTGCAGGCGCATATCCTTCAAGTAAAGCCTTGCCCTGCCCAGGAACAACCCTTAGAAGCCTCGGCACAGCGGGATCGCGCTCGAAGCGCCAATCGCTTAGATAAATCCCCTTCATCAAATCACCTGACTCACCGATCGCCCCCGACTCAAGCAACGCCCCTTCGGCACGAACTGCCTCTCCACAGGATCGATCTGATGAACAAACAGACGGGAACACCCCTACGCCGGGAAACTCCCCTTCCATTGCGACGCCGCTATACCTGTTTGCTAAGTACGCCAAGGCCGCTCCCTCTGCATAAAGTCCTCCACCGCGCGCCAAGAACGTTGCTATTTGAGTTCGCAACGATTCGTTCAACGCAAGCTGCACACCGTACTCAGCAACATACCCACCTGGAAAGTAAATTCCGTGCATATCGTCAGGAAAGTTTGCATCAGTCAGCGGAGAAAATTCGATTATATCGGCACCGTGGCGACGTAATATCTCAAGATTATCATGAAACATAAGCCCGAAGCATAAGTCTTTAGCGACAGCTATTCGCACTCGATCATGAACAACAGGATCTTCGATTTCACATTCAAGCGCTGGAGCGGATGAGGCGCGAGCTATCAGTTGCTCTAAATCGGAGCTCATCACTAAGGCGTCCGCAGCGGATGTCAGAAAATTACGGTCGAGTAACGTAGCGTTATGAATCTGCCCTGCCAGGTTAGGAATCATTGGGGGAGCCGGATCGAGATTGGGCAAACAAACCAACGGTGGCGTTGCCTTGAAATGTTCAAACGCTGCCATTAGCTCCGCCCGTCCGTAAAAACTCGGCTCCAGGCGATTCATAGCAGCCCCGGCCCAATCGATCCCTCGACCCGCTTGCTGCACCCCACGAACGGCAGCGGCCAAAGTCGATCCGTGCTGTCTAACATCCACGACGAACAGAATCGGGGTATGTGTCAGGGTTGCAAAATCAGAATCCGACGCTCCAGCACGACCGTCGTCTGTATCTAGGAGTCCGCGACTGCCGTCGACAACCAAGATTTCAGCTCCCGTGGCGGCGCGGTCGAGCCCCTCCATTAATTGTTGGCGTGTGAGAAGTGCAGGATCTAGGCACATTACTGCCCGACCTGTGATGCGTTCATACACTGTGGCCACTTGTAAATTAGGAGCGGTCAAGGCCGCAGCAACTTGAACTCCTCTGCGTCGCAATTCGTAAAGCAAGGCGAGAGTTATCGTTGTTTTCCCGACCCCGCTGTGCAGCCCGGTAATCAACAAGCGAGGGATATCAATTCGTTTCATCTGAGATCTCTATCTGCCGGTGTTTGCGCACTACCGACGCTTAAGAACCAAGATCCTGGCGGTTCCATGAATCTCCTCGCCACCGCTGCGGGGACGACTGCCTCGCACGACGTCGGCTCGCGCTCGTTCAATGATTATGCCTTCAACAGCGAAAAATCGACTGAGATTTCGTCGCACCATTTCTGCAACTACAACTTCAGGGGATTCCTCTTCAGCATACGATCCGAGTACGAGTACCGCTCGACGATTAGCTTTCAGCACCCGAGCCCATTCCAGAAGGGATTCATTCATGTATGCAAGCCACGCCTCAGTTGACAGCGTCAGCGTCGGCGCCAAACCGACAAACCAATTCCTCAGCCAAGATTGATCGCCTGGCATCACAGCTTGATTTGGCAAACGCGGCTCTGTGATCACAAGATCGATTGAATCAGTTTCGACACTTTCGAGTCGACGCGGGTCGTGTAGCAGCGTTCCAATCGTTTTACGTCGGCTCCGCACCGCAAACGAAGGCAAACCATCTCGCGTTGTACCAGCTGCTCGCTTGAGCAACCGTGGCAAGATCGCTCGGTAGTCAGGACGCTGCCTTCTATGCATGTTAAATGCGTGTTGTTCATCGGTCGATAACGCCGATGCAAGCGGAGCCGCTACCGAGAAATATCCTGCGGACGGTCCGTGCATGAGACTTAACGCGATCGCCCTAACACAGTTATCAATCCGCGCTTGGGAGTCACCCAGCAGCGATCTCAACATGACGAGCTCGCGATACGTTTCAACCTCGTAGTGCGCGCTAAAATGCTCGCGAAACGATTCGATCCCTACCGGACGTCGCATCCCGATCGTTTGACACATAAGTGCAACTTCAGCGATGTCGGCCGGAGAAATTTTAGCCCCGCAAATACTGGCAAGAATTGGATGAGCCTCAGCTGCCTTCCCTTCACGCCCAATTAGATTCGCTTCAAGAGCCGCGGTGCCGAATCGCGCGCTCGGATCTAGCACCACATCTGAACGGGAAGAGAAACGTTCAATCAACGCGCGCGCCAATAGCGGATGCAGTCTAGTTGGCTCCACATCGAGATCGTGCAGGGAGTGAAACTCCGCATTCTGATACTTAATCTCCTCTACATACGTGGGAGCATCTTCAACTAGGCGCAACTGCGGACGCGGAGCGAGTCGAACAATCCCCGGTTTTTCAGACCGCGCAAGTTGCCCAACACCCCCATCGGGAAATTTAGGATTAGTAGAAGACTTACTTAAAGTCGTCATATCTACACCGTCAGGGGCTATACCATTCGACCAATTCGTTTCCTGGCCATTAAAATCTGTGACGAAAGCTTGGTTACCCTCGTACGCTCTACTAGACGGTATCACGGCTGTTTGATCTACGGGAGCCGTACTCGATGGCAGATTCGGGGTTGATTCCACCGAGGGTTGCGAACCTACCTTTGCTTGAGCCCCAACTAGTCGACGGGTAGAAGAGGAAAGAAACCGAAATGTTGACATGGCCATACAGCACCAAAAACAGCTAAAACCCCAGAAGTATTAAACAATTCAAGTAAGTTAAACCAACCACTACTGAACCGTTAACGTCCCCGGATGGATTATCGTGATAAGGCAGCGATCGGATTTACGCTATCTGGGAATTTTTCTGCAACGTTGTTATTTCCGAGATTAAAAATCTCTGATTTGTAACTATCTAGGTTTACTTGAGATTTTCAAGATTGTTTTTTGCTGGCTCAAACTGCTGGTCTATTTTCAGCGCGTGTTCGAATAGTCGCTGGGCCTCTTCGGTCCGCCCTAAGCGCATCTGAAGGACACCCTGATTATTAATTAGAGCTGCGTCAGCTTTCTCTCCAGCAAGACTTCGTGCTTTAGCGAGAGCGGCCTGCGCCTCTACTGTATCTCCTATGCCCAAAGCTGCACTCCCCAATACCGACCAAGCGCGTGGATCACTATTTCCAATCAACGTGGCGGAACGTGCCTGTGAGAGCGCTTCGTCAAATCGCTTCATAGCTATATAGATCTCTGCAAGCGAGACCTTTAGCCCGACATCGGTTGGATTTTTCTCAATCATCCGTCTAAGAGTCAATTCAGCTCGCTCCGATTCCCCCGTTTCCCCCAAGGCTCTCGCCAAAAACATCCCGGCCTGAGCGACCTGATTCGCTAGCTCAATCGAACTCGGAGTTTTTTGATCCGGTTCGAGCGCAGCGCCGCGGTCTACGCATTGTGTCAGAGCTAAAACGGCCGCGTCGGTTTCCCCAAGTGCAAACCGAATCATTCCCAGTCGGCACCACGCCGTAATCTGCGCACTATCTATCGAGGTAACTCGTGCATAGTCCGTCGCGGCATCTTTAAAGTTCTTGGTACGCTCCATCAAAACTGCACGGTTGAAAAATAGACTCGCATTGTTGCTATCGATCGCTATCGCCTTCTCAAGCAGCTCAAGCGCCTTCTCCATATCTCCCTGACTGGCAGCAACTGAGGCTCGCCCTTGAAGTGCTGCCGTTGAACGAGGATCGAGTTCGGCGGCCTTGGCGAAGAGCTGCGCAGCTTCGTCTAAGTTTCCCAATTCAAGATTCACCACACCAAGCGCTATTCGGTACGCGCCTAAATCTCTAAGATCTAGCGCTCTCGTAAACTCGCGTCGGGCATCGTGCGCTTTTCCCAACCGACGATAAGCGACCCCTAACGCGTAAAACGCCTCAGGCGATCTAGGACAAACTCGAGCCAAGTTCTCATACTGTGAGATTTCTGTTCCCGGTCGCGATGCTAAAACTCCAAGCTCAGCAAGCCTTGCGTCGCAATCTGAGGCGTTCTGCGTCTGACTACCAGCGACACCATCGGACTGAAGAGTTTCAGCCCACGCTGCCCCGAACACCATCAATCTTGCAGAAAAGAGGCAAGCAATTAGTGTAATGAAGCGGGGCGTAAAGCGAACATTTACTTTATCGCTCATTACCGCTCCGACTTTCCGAGCCGTGATTTTCCGAGCCGTGATTTTCCGAATAGGCAGCTACATGCTCCGCCACCGCGGCTCCGACTCTATCTATCGCCATTCTTAAACTTCCACTCGGTGCCACAAGTGCGAAACGGATCCAATTATCGTCTCTTAAATTCCGAGAGGATTCGCCAGCAACATGCTCGAAAAAACCGGCTCCTGGTGTGCAGCCCACCAACGCTTTCTCAAGCAACAACAAAGCTAACTCATGTGAGCCTGCCTTCCATGCTGGGCAGCGTGCCCACACCGCAGCACCAGCGACTGGAACGCAGACTTCCCATCCAATCGCTTTTAACGCACCACAAATAATATCTGCACGACGCGCATATTCCGCAACAATCGGTTCTACAAGCGAAGCTGGGGCATGGAGCGCAGCGGCAGCAGCACCCTGGATCGGCAAAAAAATCCCGTAATCGATGTGACTCTTCAAAGCGCTTACCGCGTGCACAATCGGCGCACTCCCAAGCACCGCTCCAACCCGCCAGCCCGGAACGCTGTAACACTTAGAAAGACTGTAAAATTCAATTGCACGATCTCGGATCGAATTTAGCGATAAAATACTAATCGCCGGTTGCCCAGAGTAGGTCAATTCACCGTAAACAAAATCGTTTACCAAATATAAGTCTCGCTCATGAACGATCGGGACTAGTTTTTCGAAAAAACTGCTCGGCGCTACCGTACCGGTTGGGTTGTGCGGAAAGTTCAACAATACGATCGATTTCGGCGGCAGATTCATGCACGCTACAAAGAACTCTTCAAACGAGGGCGTTAAAGGAGCCACTCGAAATTCGTACCCATTGAGGCGCGCAGCGATGCGATAGTGCGGATAGACCGGACCGAACGCCAAAACGGCAGGCTTGCGGTCGGACGACTGGGGATTGGGAGCTAACACCCTTAAAACTTGTTCCAATCCGTCTTTGCTACCAAGGGTTACACAAACCTCCGTCTCCGGATCAATTTTGACGTTAAATCGATCCGCGTACTTGTGAGCAAACGCCTCACGTAATCGTCGCACACCGCGCGCTACGGCGTAGCGATGATTACTAGGGCGGACAGTCAATTCAAGCAGCTTATCGACCAGTAACCTTGGAGGTGGGATATCAGGGTTGATCATTCCTAAATCAAGAATCTCCGAGCCAGCCCGCAACATGGAGAGCTTCCGCTCATTAAGCGCCGACAACTCAGGATCCTTTAACCAACCAAATTCCACCCGCTACTTATATCTATAACAACTCTCACTTTCCAGAGCTCGATCGAACGATCGCCAACCACAACGAGGATTATTGGGTTATTTGGGGACCGCGGACCACTTTCCCAGAGTCAGACGCATCAAACCAACGGTGATGGGGTTGAGCCCCGATCAACTTCGGTTCAGTATACCGTGAATGGCAGATCGGAATGGTTCAAAACGTGCACGCCTCTCAGCTATCAGCGCGCATGGAACCAAGCGGGTTTCCAAAATTAACCGAACCAAGAATTTGGTTCTGGCAACCGCAGCCCACGACCTAAGAAATCCGCTGAGTGCGATTTTCGGGTACGCCGAAGTGTTGCTTATGGAACCAGGCGACCAATCGCTATCAACCCGTCAGCGTGAATTGGTGAACCGAATTCGTGGCGCGAGCCTTCGGGGCCTGGAGCTTTCCAAAAACCTACAAGCTTTATCGGAACGACGCACACAAGCTTCTCGCAGACGATTACTCTCATCTCTAATGACGGGGATTAACTGCGCTATAGAATCGGTCTGGTTTCCCCCGGAGAAGCAACTCGACTTTTCATTATCTTCGTCGCTCGAAGCGACTGCCCGCGTAAGTCTCGAACAATACGAAATTGAACGCCTGGTGGGCAATTTACTTTCGAACGCTATCAAATTTTCTCCGCGAGGAGCTAAGATTATCCTAACTGTTGCTAGAGAGAAGAATCACGCGGTCATCACCGTAAGCAACACCGGCTCTTCGATCCCACTCAAAGAACGCACCGAGATTTTCAAAATGTTTTCAAGAGGCTCGAACGCCCACCTAGCGCCGGGAAGCGGACTCGGCTTGGCGATCGTCGCTGCTTTACTTAAGCGCGCGGGCGGTAGCATTAAAGTAGCCTCTGGGACGACCGGAACGGCTTTTACAGCGCGGTTGCCGTTGTCAGCTAAGACGCACTAACGAAATCTACATATCTATAGATGGATAACAAATGGAACAGGGTGGAAACGAACAGGAGGGAAACGAACAGGGTGCCCTGATCTTTGAGTCTGTAACAGAAAGTGTGTAAGGCGAACAAAGATGCGCCACAGGGCGGGATGTTTTTACACTGGAGCTCGCGGAGAACTCGGTAGATAACCCGTTGATTTGGCTCCGTGTTCACCACGGACTCCTGTGTAAATATTAGAAGAGTC
>JBGSNS010000121.1:0-2786 GCA_041739515.1 Bdellovibrionota bacterium | reverse complement strand
TGTAACTCATCCGGCAAGTGCGGAGAACAGAGAATCATCAACCTGGACCGGGCCAAGCGCACTGAATATGATTGCACTCTCAGAGCAAAGCTCAGACGTCGCTACGGGATCCAAGAGTTCTGCGCACCAGCATCATCACATGCACGGAGGGCATTAGTAATGCGAAGGAGAGTCTCGCTCGCAGCGTTAGTTTTTGTTCTGATGGGGTGCAGCACGGTAAGTGAAGAAGCTGTCTTTAAGGATGTTGCAGGAAATGTACAGTCAGCGCTTAACGCTGAAGTGTCCCAGATAAACTCGCAGGAAAATGAGGATGAGATTGCCAGGAGAGTAAGAGAGCTTCTGCGAAAAACTCTAACCCCGGATTCGGCGGTACAAGTAGCGCTGCTAAATAATCGAGCCCTTCAGGCCACGTTTGAAGAGCTAGGAATCGCGAGGGCTGACCTGATTGAAGCCACGAGTTTGCCGAATCCGCTCATGTCCGTTAGCGGTAGATTTCCAAGTGGTGGCGGACGGGTCAATCTCGACTTTGGAATAACTGAGGATTTTCTTTCCTTACTATATCTCCCGCTTAAGCGCTCAGTAGCGCAGAGCGCCCTAAATGGCGCAAAGGGGCGGGTGAGCTACGAAGTGATGCGGCTAGCATCAGAAGTTAGAGAGGCGTTTTACGAGCTTCAAGCAACACAACAAGACAACGAACTTTTAGCCACTTCATTAAAGGCGGCCGAGGCATCGTTTGTAGCTTCTAAACAAATTTATGATGCGGGGAATAGCACTGAGCTTGAGCTTCGTAGTGATACCGTACTTTACGAACAGACAAAGCTAGAGCTTGCTCGCTCCGAGACTCAAACAAGGATGTTACGAGAGAAAATCAACTCATCGCTTGGTCTATGGGGGAGTGACACATCGTGGACGGTAGGGGTTCGATTGCCCGAGATTTCCCAAACGGAAGTTAATCTAACCGATGTTGAAGAAAGAGCGGTATCCAATCGTTTCGATCTCTTAGCTCTCAAAGAGGATATTGAAACGACCGCTAAAGTTCTAGGGATAGCAGCGCCGCTGTCTGTATTTAACGCTGCAGAGGTCGGCATCGATTCGGAGCGGGAGACAGACGGGGGGTGGGTGACTGGTCCCAGCGTATCATTCCCTCTGCCGTTATTTAATCAAGGCGCAGGAGCCAAGGCGCACGCCCTATCTCAGTATCGAGCTGCGTTATTTCGTTACTACGATCTAGCGGTTCGAATAAGATCTGAGGCGAGGATGGCGAGAGATAGCGTTGTCAGTCTAAGGCAGCAGATAGAATTTATTAAGGGAACTCTGATTCCCCTACGACATTCAATCGTTAAGCAAACACAGATTCGGTACAACGGGATGCTCTTAAGTGTTTTTACACTTTTGATGGCTAAGCAATCAGAGATCGATGCAGGTAGGCAGTATATCGCAGCTCTAAAAGATTATTGGATTGCGCGTTCTAAACTTGAGTTTGCAATCGGCGGAAACTTATCGGCCCCAAAAAAATCCTAATAAAAAAGAGGACTAATGAGCTCGAAATTGATCATAAACAGACGAGAAATGCTTACTACCACTGCCTTTGCTGTTGGCGGTGGAGCGCTCCTTCTTGGCGCAGGCAGATCGGCGGAAGCAAAGACGATCGATTATGTTCCGAGAGCTGAAATGTTCGATGTGGCTGCGCTGTCGCCAGGCGAGCCAGGCCGAGATTACAAACCGGTAATCACTCCCAACGGATCGACGCTACCTTACAAAATAATTGATGGAGTTAAAGTTTTTCATTTAATCGCTGAGGAGGTGGAGCATGAGTTTGCCCCGGGTTTAACCGCGGTATGTTGGGGATATAACGGGCAGGTTCATGGGCCAACGATCGAAGCTGTGGAGGGTGACCAGGTTCGCATCTACGTAACGAATAAGCTCGATGCACCGACTACCGTTCACTGGCACGGTGCTATCATTCCAAGTGGAATGGATGGCGTGGGAGGCTTGAATCAACGAGCGATTCGGCCGGGAGAGACTTTTCTTTACGAGTTTACCCTTAAACAACACGGAACTCTTATGTACCACTCTCATCACGATGAGATGACACAGATGGGTTTAGGTTTGATGGGCATGTTCGTGATTCATCCGAGAAATCCTAAGGGACCACAACCCGACAGAGATTTTGTGTTTATGACAAGCGAATGGAAAATAGTACCGGGGACGAGAAGGCCGGACCCGAATGAGATGACTGATTTTAACGTTCTTACTTTTAATGCGCGTGTTTATCCGGGTACAGCACCACTCGTTGTGAAGCAGGGAGATCGTGTTCGCATTCGGATTGGGAATTTAAGTGCGATGGATCACCATCCGATTCATCTTCACGGATATTATTTTAGGGTGATCGCCACTGATGGCGGAGATATCCCTGAAGCAGCTCAGTGGCCGGAGACCACAGTTCTCGTTCCGGTAGGAGCAACGCGAACAGTTGAGTTTGTAGCGGATAATCCGGGCGACTGGGCGATGCATTGTCACATGACCCATCATGTGATGAACCAAATGGGTCACGGAATTCCTAATCTCATCGGCGTAAAGCCCGAAGCGATCGACAGAAAAGTACAAGATTTGCTCCCGGCTTATATGACCATGGGTCAGCAGGGGATGGGAGAAATGGCCGAGATGGGGATGGAAGTTCCGAAAAATAGTATTCCGATGGTTGGTGCCAGGGGACCGCATGACTACATTACCATGGGCGGAATGTTCACGATTCTAAAGGTGAGAGAGGGCTTATCGAACTACGA
>JBGSNS010000322.1:0-1913 GCA_041739515.1 Bdellovibrionota bacterium | reverse complement strand
GCGTCTGGGCCGATTGCATCAAGCGCGACCAGCTGCGTTGGGGCTATACCGACAGCTGGCACTATCAGAATATCGACATCTGCAAACCGTTCGACCTGAAAAGCGCCTGTTCGCGCGGCAATTGCGTTTCCGCGCAAATCGACCGCAATTTTGCGTTACTCAAAGACAAAACACTTCCGGCCAATGTCCGGTTGGAGGCGCTGGCGTTTCTTGTGCATTTCGTTGGCGACCTGCATCAACCGCTTCATGCAGGCGACCGTGATGACCGGGGCGGCAACGGACTGAAGGCCAATTACGGTTTTATCCCGGGGTCCAATCTGCACGCGGTATGGGACGGGCTGCTGGCCGACCGTGCGCTTTCGGCTGCGCCAAAAATCATCCGGCGATTCGATGTCACCGAACGCGCCGCGATGGGCAAGGGTACGGCGTTAGAGTGGAGCGAAGAAAATTGGGCAGTGTCGCGCGATATTGCCTACACGGGCGCGGTCGACGGCAACCCTTGCGGACCGCAGCCGGTCCAGCCGGTCACGATTGACGAAGCAGATGTTGCGGCGTCACGCGCGGCATTGCGACTGCAGGTTGAACGCGGCGGATTGCGGCTGGCGCGTTTGTTGGAAGAGGCATTGGGCTAAGGGCCATAATCTCCACGCGATTTCCAGCCGCCCTCGGTCCGTTTGCGTACAATTACCAAAAGAATTGCGGTGACGAAAAGTATCAGCGCCAAGCCAATAATCTTCGGAGCTAGGCCATCTTGTTTTGAGATCAAAACTAGAGGCACGAGCGCCAGCGCATATACGCCTAGCAGCGCCCATCCCTGCCATTTGAACGGCAGCCCTGCACCATAACCAAGTTTTTTCGCCCGAAACCAAGGGCCTTTTTCCATGAACATATGCAGCATCATAATTCTCCCTATGCAGGCGGTCGTCCGCGACGCGGTGCTTCGCTGACGCCCACTTTTACGCCGCGCTTCGCCAGCGCCTCACGCAGCAAAATCTCAATCTCGGCATTTGCGCTCCGCAAATCGGTTGCCGCCAGCCGCTCGACTGCCGCGAATAACGCAGGGTCGAGACGGAGCGGAAACGCCTTTTTTGCAGGAACGGGCAATGTGCTGATCCTACGTGTAAAGCGTGCCGGTGTTGACGACAGGCTGGGTATCGCGCTCGCCGCATAGAACGACCATCAGGTTGGAGACCATAGCTGCACGGCGTTCGTCGTCAAGTTCGACCACGTTTTTCGCCGACAGCATCTCTAGCGCCATTTCGACCATGCCGACCGCGCCTTCGACCAATGTCTTGCGCGCCGCGACCACTGCTTCGGCCTGCTGCCGGCGAAGCATCGCGCCCGCGATCTCCTGCGCATAGGCAAGGTGCGTAAAGCCACATTCATCGACGGTGATGCCTGCAACGCGAAGCCGCTCCATCAACTCCAGCCGCAACTCGCCGCCGACCTGATCATGATTACCGCGCAAGGTGACTTCTTGATGTGTAAAATCATCATAGGGGTAACGCGCACCAATGGTGCGAACGGCCGCCTCGATTTGCGCGATTACAAATGCCTTATAGTCGTCGACATCGTATAGTGCCTGAGCGGTGTCGGTCACCCGCCACACAACTTGCGCCGCCATTTCGATGGGATTGCCGCGCAGATCATTGACCTTGATCTTTTCCGAAATCAGGTTGTTCGCGCGCAGCGAAACTTTCGCCTTCCCAATCCACGGCCAGACCCAGCGCAGGCCCTCATTACGGTCGGTGCCGCGATAGGCCCCGAACAAGGTAAGAGCGACACCTTGGTTTGGCTGGATCATGTAAAAGCCGATGGAGACAAACAGGAAAACAAAGATGCTGGCGATCAGGCTGAATATGGTCGGCCCCGCACCGCTTGCTCCCTCGTTTCCGATTAGCTGCGATAATGCC
>JBGSNS010000107.1:0-8237 GCA_041739515.1 Bdellovibrionota bacterium | reverse complement strand
CGTGGGTTTGCGCCGAGTGTGTAGACATCTATCCAACGGCTAAGGCTGCGCCGGCGCGACTTGTCCGCCATAGCTTTAGCGAAGAGGGAAGCATGAGATCTAAGGCGCTATTGTTATCTTTCTGAAATCTTAGAGAGTGAGATTAGGAGGAGTGTAAGCAACTTTTGGTTGTTAATTCCGATTACCAATACATATGAAAACACTGGAGCCCGCGGAGAACGCGGAGCTGTATAATCACCAATTAAGCAGGAAGGTTATAGGCTGCGCTATTGAGGTGCATCGCAACCTCGGGCCTGGTTTGCTGGAGTCAACATACCAGAAATGCTTAACCCATGAGATGCACATCGCCGGGCTATCATTTCAGGCCCAACTACCAATACCTGTCTATTACAAGGGGGTAAATTTGGACTGTGGGTACCGCCTCGACTTCCTGGTCGATGATTTTCTCGTGGTTGAACTCAAAGCTGTTGAGGCAATTTCGAATTTGCATCAAGCACAACTCCTCACTTATATGCGACTCGCAGAGGCCCCAATCGGACTTGTTATTAACTTCAATGTAAAGTTCCTTAAGGACGGCATCAGAAAATGCGCCATCACAAAATTCTCCGTGAACTCCGCGCGCTCCTGTGTTAATCTTAAGAATTCTTAGCTGCCAGGTACACGTGGAAAGAGAACTCAGAAATATCTAGAGAACCACCCAGAAACTTTTTTGAAAGTTTTGGCGACTGCTTTGCGCGGCGAAAACGATTCGCTTTGACCGGAACGGGAATCAGCGCCTAGCGTTACTAATCCAACCGCTGTCGACATATCGTTACCACGTACTAAATCAGCCATTCCCCCGACATCCAACGGAGCTGCGATTCGCACCGGAAGATTAAAAATCTTTTCACAAATCTCAGACAAGCCGGACAATCTTGCGCTTCCGCCAGTGATTACAAGTCCACCACTCATCATTTCGTCTAACCCGCTAAGGGTGAGTTCGCGCTGCACGAAGCTTAAAATCTCAGCTACGCGCGGCTCGATAATTTCTGCTAAAACTTGCCTAGATAGAACTCGACTCGGTCTACCACCTGTTGAGGGCACTTCGATCGTATCATCCTTACTAACCAAAGATCCGAGCGCCACGCCGTAACGACACTTGATTTCTTCCGCTGCTCCGACCGGGGTACCCAAACCTGCACTAATGTCTTGGGTAATGTGTGTTCCGCCAAGCGGAATCACGGCGCTATGACGAACTGCTCCGGCGCGATAAACCATCACGTCGGTCGTGCCGCCACCTATGTCGACTAAGCAAACACCGAGCTCCTGTTCTTCAGGCGCAAGCACAGCCCTTCCGGAAGCAAGTCCTGCAAGCACTATATCAGCCACTTCAAGGCCACAGCGGTTAGCGCACTTCACGATATTTTGTGCGGAAGCTACAGCACCGGTGACCATGTGCACCCGCGCTTCCAACCGCACGCCGGAGATACCTAGCGGCTCTCTAATTCCGTCTTGCTCGTCGATTAAAAATTCCTGTGGCAAAACGTGAAGGATTTCTCGATCCAGCGGAATTGCAACCGCCTTGGCAGCTTCGATAACTTTCTCGACATCGAACTGACTCACTTCTCGGTTCTTGATCGCAACTATTCCGTGGCTGTTAATTCCCTTGATATGCGACCCTGAAATTCCAGCGAAGACTGTGGTAATCTCAATCCCCGCCATCTTTTCAGCCTGAGCAACAGCGCGAGAGATCGCTTCCACCGTGGCCTCGATATTGATGACAACCCCTTTACGCACCCCTTTAGATGGAGCGCTGCCGATCCCAATTATATCAACTCTGCCGTCCCCCCTCGGAGATCCGACCACCACTCGCACGGTCGATGTGCCGATGTCCAAGGCAGCAACCGGAGGAAGTCGCACGAGATTCGAGCCTGCCGACGAATTTGCCGCCGCCATTCCACCTGATCCCAGGCCAGACGCCCCCAGTCCGGAAGACCCCAGTCCAGAAGCCCCGTGCCCAGAAGAAGGGCTACCTGGTAAAGGAGCGGCGCCGCTAATACCAGGGACTTTGACGGGGGAGTTATCTAATACTGAGGAAAACGGTGGCTTCATAGATTCACAGCTTCAGAAATACAGCGACCCGTAACACTGGGTACCGCAGGACTTACCTACACTACCCTAATACATCCCACATAGAACACTGGGTTACTATAACTAATTTGTACCAAGTGAACGAATTGCACTAAAAATACCGAGACTTAGAAGACATTAACGGGCCGATTTACTCTTAACAGCCACTTTACCGAGCGAATCCGTCCCCGAGCCCCCCACTTTGCTCGGTTCCTGAAAAGTAACGACCGCCTGAGACTGAAAGGCCAAATCTATGCGCCTTACGGATCGAAGCCGTTCCCCGAGCTGAGCGCTCACCTCCGCTAGCCTCGTCAACTGCTCAACCACACGGGGTAAAACTCCGAGTTCAAGTAAGACCTCTGGATGATTCGACTCAAATCCGAGCAAGACTTCTGAATCACCTGAAAACGTAACCGTCCTTGGGGTGTTGCCTTTTAGCAAGTTGAGGAGCTCTAAAACCTCTAATAACTTCTCTCGCAGCACTTGCGGAGTTGTCTCGAACCGATCACTACCTAATACGATCGGTAACACGGAACGCTGACGACCCTCTGTCGACACGGGACCGATTACACCCCCATCGTCCCCTACTAGCCACCATCCACTTTGCAACGATACCAGCGTTACCGGTTGGCGCTCTGTTATCGCGATCTGAAAGCATTTAAGTGAATACCATGCACACCGACTCACTGTTGCGCTCTTTACTAACGGTTGCGCGACCAACGCTTTTTCGATCGTTGGCGCCGACACCAACCACCACCAAAAGGGCTTTTCTACCGGCAATACGACCTCGAGATCTTCCTGGCGCAGGCGGGATAATCCTAAAAATTCCACGTCCAACCGATACACGGCTCGATCGATCGTTTTTCTAATCGACCAACTGACGTCATCAACTTCCTTGGGAAAGTACAGCTGGGACACGATCGCTGCGGAGACCAGAATTATTGTTCGAAGCATCCAGCGTCTGATCGATCCGATTCCCTTCTGTCCGCTGATGCGCGGGTCCCTGCTGCGCCGCCGAATGACGATATCGGAATCACTTGAGCCGCCACTCATCCCAGCACCTACCACTTAACGATCTCCTCACGTAACTCGACGCCGGTTTCTCCCATCACCACAGACTTCACCCGATTGATCAAATTCGATACATCCGCCGCGGTTGCGCGTCTCTCCGGATTAATAATCCAATTTGCGTGCAGCGGCGAGACTAAAGCTCCGCCGATAGCTGAAGATTTCAATCCGCAACGCTCGATCACCGCACCGGCGGATAAAGTATCTCTTGGATTTCTAAAAACTGATCCAGCCGACGCAGCCTGAAGCGGCTGTCGAAGGCGTCGTTCAGCCAGGTGCTTGGCGCGCAGCTCCTGACTTACCACTGGGTCGCAACTCTTCAGACGTAAACGCGCTTTAACCACCGCTCCTGGGGTAGACCCCAAAATTTCAGAAATCCCTGAGTGCCTATATCGCCAAGGTAATTCCTTGCCAGGGATGCGCGATATTCCATCCGCGGTAGCGATCTCAATCCACTCGATGATATCCGCGAAACACCCGTTGTGAGCTCCTGCATTCATAAACACAGCCCCACCTACCGCTCCGGGGATACCTCCGGCGAACTCGAGTCCGGATAATCCTGCTTCGCTAAGTTGTCTGGAAAGACTCATCAGCGGGTATCCGACCTCCACCTCCACTGCGTTTTCTTTAATTTCAAGCGTTCGCCCACGAGGTCTGACTACCGGAGAGTTGACTCCCTCATCTGGAATTAGAAGATTGCTTCCCTCGCCTAGAACTAACGCTTTCAACTGAGCGGTTGCTAAAGCTGAAAACACAGCAACGGTTTCCTGCGCTGAGCGGGGTCCAATGAGTAACGAAAGCGGTCCACCGATTTTAAACGTTGAAAGTTCCGCCCCTTTTACAGGATTACCGTGCGCACCCCGTGCCGGCACACCCGACGTGATAATCATACGAAGCAGATCGTCTATCCCTAAATTCGTCAACGCCGTATTTCCCAAACTCGATTCATCCATTAGAGTTGCTAACCCGCAGCAACAGTAGATTTCGCTCCATTCTGCGCCTCAAGGTGCGCGACCAGCGTTTCTGCAAACGCTCCGATCGATCCAGCACCTAGACACAGAATATAATCGCCCCGTTGCAGACTCAGGGCATACATTCCAGCGATAATATCGTCGAATCCAGACATTAGAGTTTGTGAACCGTCCGCACTAAACGCACGAATCGCTTCTAGAAGGCGCTGCGATGAAATACCTTCGATCGAACTCTCTCCGGCCGAATAAATTTCTGTTAATAAAAGCTCGTCGACATCCCTGAAAGAACGGCAAAATTCATCGAAACATTCAGCTGTTCGACTGTAACGATGTGGCTGAAACACAACGATTAGTCGCTTTAACGAATCAGTAAAGCTCTCCCGCATCGCCTTTATACACGCCTGTATCTCCGTTGGATGATGTCCGTAGTCGGAATAGATCTCTGCTCCAGACACACACCCCATATATTCTAATCTACGACGAACTCCGCTAAAATTCGCGAGAGTTTCTTGAACCGTTGACGCAGGAATTCCGAACTCACAAGCGACCGCCACCGCAGCTAATGCGTTTAAAGCCAGATGCCGTCCAAGCATCGGAACGCGAATTTTGCCAAACGGCTCCCCCCGCACCACAACATCAAGTGTAGATCCGTTTGGTCCTACGATAAGATTCTCCCCGCGGACGTCAGCGTCTGAACTAAATCCATAAGTGGTAAGCCGGCGTGTCACACGGGATGCCAAAGCACGAACCGCCGGATCATCCACACACAAAACGCACAATCCGTAGAACGGCACAGACTCAGCAAACTGCAGAAAAGCATCTTTTAAATCCGACAACGTACCGTATGTCCCTAAGTGCTCAGCGTCGATGTTCGTAATCACCGCAACGGTTGGTTTAAGTAGTAAGAAACTTTTATCACTCTCATCGCTTTCAGCGATGAGATACTCACCACGACCGACTCGCGCCCCAGATTCTGAAGATTTCTTACCCTCACCCAATTTATTGAACGCGTTGGAGCCCTCTATTGTTCGCAATTGTCCGCCAACGATCACGGTTGGATCGAGTCCGCTTAGAACCGCCGCTGTCATACTGGTGGTTGTGGTTTTGCCGTGCGAGCCGGCCACCGCTACGCCAAACTTCAATCGCATTAACTCCGCGAGCACCTCGGCGCGTCTGACACACGGGATACCGCGTTCACGGGCGGCGACCATCTCGGGATTCAAGGACGAAACCGCTGAAGAATAAACGACTGAGGAACAACCATCTGGGATATTCTGCGCTGCGTGCCCCACAAAAACTCGTGCCCCAAGCCCGATCAGGCGCTCAGTAACATGGCTTTCTTTAGAATCAGATCCGGATACCGCGAACCCCAGAGACAGCAATACCTCTGCTATTCCGGACATGCCAGAACCACCAATTCCGATAAAATGAAATGAAAGCTTAGGATTATACATCGCAGGCAAAAGTTATATCGCGTATACGTCCTTAAAAGAAGCGGCTGTCCACGGCCTTTCCGTTTCTACCCGGAATTTTGCGGCAATCCCGGAGCGTGCTAACAAGGCAGCAGTAGGTTATTTAGATATGAACGAGACGCCCGCCCCCCATCAACGCTACGTAGCTAAGCTATTCCCGGGCTCTAGTCACTCTTGGGCGATCTCCAGGATGGCCCATTGGCGCGAAAGCGAGCGAATTTTGGATGTTGGGGTCGGCAGTGGAATTATGGCCGAAGAGCTTCGAAATCGCGGATTTAAAGCGATCGTTGGGGTCGAAATCGACGAAGAAACTAAATCTAAAGCAGCGGCGTTGGGCTGCTACGAGTACGTCGCAGGTTCACTCGAGGACCCGAAAGTTGGTGGCGAATTTGGACATGGACTACTGCTTGATGTGTTGGAGCATGTAGCAAACCCCAGCGAGCTACTCGCCCAAGTCTCATCGAAGCTCTGCGGAGGCGGATCGATTCTGATCTCAGTTCCGAATGTGACCCATTGGGCGTTAAGGCTTATGCTCCTAGCGGGATATTTTCGCTACACAGAGAGAGGCCCGCTGGATAGGACGCATTTAAGATTTTTCTCAAAGGCCGTGCTTGAGGATCTAGTACATGAGCATCCTGATCTTGAGCTTGGGGAGATTGTAGGCTCAATAGTTCCCTTGGAGTTAATGCTCCCGAAATCGATCATCGATGTGAAAGCATTTGGGTTTATGAGCACACTTCGAATCATGCTAGCAAACGAGTTCCCAAGCCTATTTGGGTATCAACTTTTAGTAGAGGTTAAAAAACGAACATGAAAGCCAAACGCCGCAAAACTCAGAAGAAGATCCTGGTAGGCATCGTCATGGGATCTGAATCCGATTGGCCGACGATGAAACCAGCCAAGGATATACTCAAAATCTTTGGAGTTCGGTGTGAAGCTTTAGTTGTTTCGGCCCATCGCACGCCTCACAAATTAGTCGCATATGCTGAAGGAGCTAAGAAGCGCGGCGTAGTGGCGATTATTGCAGGAGCCGGCGGTGCGGCCCATCTTCCAGGCATGCTGGCTGCCGTGACATCGGTGCCGGTCTTAGGCGTCCCGGTTAAGAGCAAAGCGTTATCAGGACTCGATTCATTGCTCTCGATCGCACAGATGCCGGCTGGAATCCCTGTTGCTACTTTTGCAATTGGAATAGCCGGGGCGAAAAATGCAGCGCTTTTTGCGGTCTCGATGTTGGCGCGGGATAATTCAAAACTCGATGTTCTATTATCGGAATTTCGAAGATTGCAGACTAAAAGAGTGTTGTCTCAGAAACTAAAATGAGTGCGGTCAGAATCGGCATCCTAGGCGGTGGGCAATTAGCAGCGATGCTTATCGAAGCGTCTGCTAAACTGCCCGAGGTTGAAATTTCGCTATTTTGTGAAAGCGACGACGAAGCAACGCGTAATTTTAAAAATCGTACAATTTCTTCGCTCGGTGATTCAACAACGCTAGCTCGGTGGGCCACCACGGTTGATGCTATTACGTTTGAGCACGAGCATGTGGATCTAGCACTACTACACAAGGTGCCGGGTATTAATGAAAAGCTGCGTCCCAACGGCAACTGCGTGGCGATCGCTCAAGATCGAGAGCTGGAGAAAAAAACGTTTGAACGATTAGAAATTCCAGTTGCGCCTTGGTGTGCCCTTGGACCGAACCTATCGCCCGTATGTAACGAATTACTGCCAGGGATCGTAAAAACCGCTACCCACGGCTATGATGGGAAGGGGCAAGTATCAGTCCGCTCCGTTGAAGAGCTTAGCACCGCCACCTCGCAAATCGGCGAGCATCGCTGCGTTCTGGAGAAACGAATCGCGTTTTTGCGTGAGGTCTCGCAAGTCTCGGTGAGATCTTTTGACGGCACTATCAGTCACTATCCGCTTGTTGAGAACGTTCATCGCTCGGGGATTCTTTCAGTAACGAAAGTGCCAACAACCCACTTTGCAGAGATCGCCCAAAACTACACCGCCAAGCTTGCAACCGAGCTAGAGTATGTTGGCGTGCTAGCGGTTGAATTTTTCGTAGTTGACGATGGCCTACTCGCTAATGAATGGGCACCGCGCGTTCACAACTCCGGGCACTGGACGATTGAGGGCGCGACGACAAGTCAGTTCGAGAATCACCTGCGCGCCGTAGCCGGGTTAGCTATCGGGGATTGCGCATCAGCACAACCGACTACGATGTGGAATATTTTTGGAGTGGATCGAAAAAACGCCGAGGAAGCGATCGCATCTGTTCAAAACGAACATCCGAATACGAAGATTTTTCTGCATTGGTACGGAAAAACTCCGCGTTTGGGACGTAAAGTTGGACACATTACGATTTGCGAACCTTCAGAGAGTCCTGCAAATCGTGCGATGAGCATACTGGCAGGTACGCTTCAGAAATCGGGATAGTCCCTGAGTGATCCCCACGAAATTTGAGTCGGTATAGCTCCCGCGTGAGCCGATCAATCGGTGCGACGTAGGGCTGTAATATTCTACACTGGAGCTCGCGGAGAACGCGGAGATCTTCGGATTTACCTCCGCGTTCTCCACGAGCTCCAGTGTAAATTCAAAAGTTGGAGAGCTGCGAACTACGT
>JBGSNS010000224.1:0-15857 GCA_041739515.1 Bdellovibrionota bacterium | reverse complement strand
CCATTGTCGCTGAAGCGCGAGGCGACGGTTCAACCGCTGATTCATTAGCATTCTTAAGAGATGCTGCTGATTTTAGAAACATTCAGTTAGTCGAGCAGCCTAACGGTGACTTCGCACAAACTATCGTACGCCAGTATCTTTTCGATGCATACAGCGTGCTGTTGTTAGAAGTTTTAAGCGATGAAAAAATGCATGGAGATGCCACTTTGGCCGGTTGGGCTTCTAAATGCCACAAAGAAGATCTTTATCACCTGCGACACACAAGTCAGTGGATTTTACGACTTGGGGACGGCACACCGGAGAGCAATCGTCGCGCTCAAGCTGCACTCGAGGATCTCTGGCGGTTTACACCTGAGCTTTTGACTCCCTCTGAAAATCTTAAAACCGCGCTTGGTAAAAACGCGGATAAGTTGGCGGGTGTTGCGCAGAGCTGGACTTCCATGATCTCGAAAGTGCTCTCCGATGCGACTCTTAGATTGCCGAAAGACTCCAGGCTTTTTGGCTCTGGGGGACGAGGCGGACAACACACCGAGCACCTAAGTATTTTACTTGCCACGATGCAAGTTCTTCCGCGTGCGCATCCTGGAGCGCAGTGGTAACCGAAATGGTAAACGCAGAGAACAGCGCCTCGGAAACGGAAAAACGGATCCGGGATATCTTGGAATCAGTTCCGGATCCGGAGGTGCCGGCAATTTCAATCGTCGATTTAGGAATAGTTCGCGGCGTGCGGTTCGAAAACGGCATAGCTGTCGTTACCATCACACCTACCTACTCAGGCTGCCCAGCGATGCACATGATCACAGAGAATATTCGCGAGGCGTTAAATGCTGGAGGATTTGAACAAGTTTCAGTTGAGTCAGTGCTATCTCCAGCATGGACAACTGATTGGATGTCAGAAGCAGGAAAAGAAAAACTTAAGGCCTACGGGATAGCACCTCCGCAGGGCGCTCGCGAAACATTAGTGAGTATAACTTCAGGGGGAAATCGCAAGAAACCGGACCCAATCCCCTGCCCTTATTGCGATAGCAAGGACACCAAACTGCAAAGCGAGTTTGGACCCACCGCATGCAAAGCACTATATTCTTGTAACGGGTGCTTACAGCCGTTTGAGTATTTTAAGCCGTTATAAACGCTGATAATTATTGCGGCGCCTGATTTCTCTCGGGGATATAAATTCCGCTTAGATCGTGTCGCCTAAGCCGAGGACTTCATGATATCCTTTTAGAAGCAGTATTAATTTGTTGAGACGGATTTGATCGGAGCAGGAGAAACGTGGTTGCCATAAATGGGGGAAGCCCCTCACATCGAGCCCCCCTCTACGTCGGTCGACGTCCAAAGATCGGCATCTTTATCATCGCATACAACGCGACGAATCACTTGGCTCAAACGCTCTCAAGAATCACTCCGGAAGTTTACGAAAAGGTCGATGAGATCTTCATCATCGATGACTGCTCAAAAGACAACACTTATCACGCAGCGTTAGGATACAAAGCCGAGAATAACTTAAGGAAACTCACGGTCCATCGAAACGAGAAGAACCAAGGCTACGGCGGAAATCAAAAAGTTGGTTACCGCTATGCCATAGACCGCGGGCTCGACATCGTAGCGCTTGTGCACGGTGACGGACAGTACGCGCCAGAAGCTTTAGGATCGCTGCTGGAGCCATTAGAACGCGAGCAAGCTGATATGGTGTTCGGTTCGCGGATGAGCACATCTTTTGGGGCGCTCAAAGGCGGCATGCCGCTATACAAATTTTTGGGTAATAGAATTCTGACAGGCATTCAGAACTTTCTCTCCGGCCTTAAACTTTCGGAGTATCATTCTGGGTATCGGCTTTACTCAACAGCAGCTTTAAAGCGAATACCATTTGAGTCATTTACGAATAATTGGCACTTCGACACTCAGATAATATTGGCGCTCGCTGAGCGTAACATGAGGATCGCGGAGCGCCCAATTCCCACCTACTACGGCGATGAGATCTGCCACGTAAACGGAATTCCGTATGCACTCAATTGCGTTGTAACCAGTCTCCGTTTCTTTAGAAACATGCGACGGGGATTACTCTCGTATCCGGGACCTCACGACGTTCCGAGAATTCGCCTTTCCGAAGATACCCCTGAGAATCGAGTCGCGATTTAAAGCGACGCTGGACGGAACCGAATCGTCAAAAGCGTCACGATAGATTTATCATTTTAAAAAATCCTGTGTATCGCGCTCTAATATCACTAGAAGCCTGGTGGCGAAGAGAATCGGGGCCAAATCACACGCCGCATCGATCCCGCGCATAAACGGCAACATCGAATCCGGATAGAGTTGGGGCTTGCTGTAACCTCCGGATGCGACATACGAGACGCAAGATAGCCTAGTGCGCTCGACTACTCTCCAGGACTTAAGAAGAACTGCAAATTGAGATCCGAAAAATACACGATAAGCATTGCCTTGCGCAGCGTAGTAGGTATCGCCATCTGGGGTCCAATTTGGCGGGGCTTTCCAACAGATTGGATCGCGGATAGCTATCGGCTCATGGTGCATCGCTCCATAGACGAGCAATCCCAACAAACTCATGCACGGGTCAAATATAATAACTCTCCCGCCAGGTTTTAAAACACGACGAAATTCATCAAGCGCGGTTCCCGGGTAGCGAAGATGATGAAACACATCAAACAATATCAGATTAGAAACCGAACCGGATTGAAATGACAATCGATATGCGTCCTCAGTTTGATCAAGCCACGGATTCGGAAATAGGTCTGTCCGCAAACAGTGAGGGATAACTTCCTTAATGTTCCCGATTCCAGAACCAATCTCGACAGTAATGCCGCTTGAATCAACTAAAATACTTTTGGCAAGAGCTTCATGAAATCCGCGGTAGATCTTTCGAAGCAGCGGCTTATCTTCCCAACTTTTTAGGTTTTGTTCGATTTCATCATTATGCTGAGAAAGCGGAACAGAGCCGCCATTTGCGAGATTAAAATCGCCTGCTTGATCGCTCATGCTCTTGCGACTCTCTGTCCCAATTTGACTCTAAAAAAACCGATCATCGTCATTCGAAGCAGCATCCATCCGTGATAAAATCGCCTAATGTTCGTTGAGCCGTAAACACGGTCTCGATAGCGGATCGGAATGTCAATGATGCCGAGTCCTAATATAGCCGCTGGAAAAATGAGTTCGAAATCACCAAATGGGTCAAAATCTCCGAAATCTTTTCGCCATGCGATAAACCGCTCATAGTCAGCCTTAGACAACAACTTTGTCCCACAAAGCGAATCTCCGAGCTTGGTGCCTAAAACGGTGCTCAACGCCTTGGCAAAGAAAACGTTACCAAGCCAATTGAGAAACTTCATCGCAGCGCCCTCCATTGGATACACTAAACGATTGCCATTGATGAAATCACCGAATCCTCGTTCCCAGGCATCGTAAAATCGCACCAACAACTCCGGCGGCATAGTTAGGTCCGCATCTAAAATTGTAAGTAAGTCCGACGTGGCGTGAGAAAATCCAAGTCGAACCGCATCCGCCTTCCCTTTTCCAGTCTGTTGAAAACACTGGATATTGAATCTGTCTTTATATTCTGCAGCGACTCGCTGAATCTCTTCCCAAGTACCGTCAGTGGAGTGCCCTTCTACGAAAATTACTTCGAGTGCAGCTCCAAAATCCGGCATGCGTTGCAAAGCGGCCTCAATGTTCCCTTTTTCATTTCGAGCTGGAATTACAACCGTGATTGTCGGCTTCTGCATGAGTGCTTTTAATGGTCTCATCGTAATGACCGAGGCGAGACTAAACCAGTTTATGATCGGGAGAACGGAAAATACCGAATTGATTACGCTCCCAACGCCGCCCAAATGCCAAGGCAAAAATCCTACTGCCCTACTACGCACTACTTCAAAGCCAGAAAGACGAGCAATGTTATTTAAGTCGGTGGTCGTAACAAAAGTGGAGGGCTCCTCCCCACTGCGAATCCCCAAGTAGTTAGCGAGTTTATAGAGCCCCCTTAAGTATGGGTTGTACGCAACCGCCACAACACGCGCAGATCGCGGCAATGCTCGGTCGATTTTTCCAAGTAACCCTTCTATGTCGTGATGGTGGTTAAAGGTACCGTTCAAAAGAATCGCCACACTTTCAGGGAACTTCATAGTTGCCAACTCTTCAACGGAGCCACAAACTATTTTTTCTGAGCAATCGATGGCTGCAAGAAGCGCCCCCGTATCAGAGGTTCGAGGGCTCAAATGAATCACGGACGAACAGTATCGGGTGAGTTGGGATATTTCGGCTGCGATAAGCGCGTTGATATAACTTCGCCAGTTAGCAACAGCAACACTATTTTCCACTTCGAGATCCCGTGTTCAACGCACCCACTGACTCAGTGGATGAAAATACGCCTTGCTCGATTGCCCATTTATAAGTCATCGCTAGGCCGTCATGAAGAGTGTAGGTGGCGCGCCATCCGAGGTTAGAAATTCTGCTTACATCAAGGACTTTGCGCGGCGTTCCGTCTGGCTTTGAGGCATCTAGAGTAATCTTTCCCTCGTACCCGACCACACTCTTGATACACTCAGCCAATTCTCGAATTGTTACATCGATCCCGGTGCCGACGTTTATAGTCTGGGGGTCTGAGTAGGTTTCCATCAAAACCGATACCGCCTCCGCTAAATCGTCCACATGCAAGAATTCACGCTTCGGCGTTCCGCTTCCCCACACCACGACCTCGGGCAGTTTATTCACTTTAGCCTCATGAAATCTGCGCATCATCCCAGGGATAACGTGCGAATGATTCGGGTGAAAATTATCACCGGGTCCGTACAAATTAGTAGGCATTACGGATATAAAATCCTTGCTGTACTGAGTTCGATACTTCTCGCATAGCTTTAGCCCTGCAATCTTTGCAAGGGCATATCCCTCGTTGCTCGGCTCAAGCGGCCCTGTAAGCAGAGAATCCTCATGGATCGGCTGGGGAGCAAGCTTCGGGTAAATGCATGAGCTTCCTAAGAACAGTAACTTCTTCGCGCCATTGTCCGCCGCCGCATGCAGGACGTTGGCAGAGGTCATAAGGTTTTCGTAGAGAAAATCCGCCTGATATTGTTGGTTGAAAAGTATGCCGCCAACTTTCGCGGCGGCAAGAATTATGTAATCGGGGCGCTCTGCCCGGAAAAACTCATTCACCTGTGCCTGGTTAAGCAGGTCAAGTTCGGAGCGGGTACGCACTATAATATTCGAAAATCCTTTGGCTGTGAGATTTCGAACACACGCGGATCCTACGAGACCACGATGCCCAGCAACGAAAATTTTCCCACTCTTTTCCATCCAACCTCAAACTATTGCGGAGTTGCCAGACATCCCCATGTTATCGACCCGGATCGAACTTTGAACGAGCGGGTTAGGCTCCCCCTGAGGGGGGCCATCTGAACTAGAATAACTTATAACATCAGGCGGTTGTGTCAATTAAGGCAACCAGACTCAGATGTGTTTTTTCCTGGAACGAAATATTAGCTTAGACCCATCCTCCTGGTACACTCATTGGAATGAGTGCCGTTACTGCCCTTGAAGCTCCAGATTCCGTCATACCCCGATTATCGGAAGTCTCCATTGGCGAGAGACAGTCCCTCCAAGTAGGAAACCTTAAGATCGAGATCTCCTGGCCAGGAGGAAATGACTCTTCAGCTGTCGACTTGTCTTTGACCTGCTTGGATTCTCATTTCCGAAATCTGGGAGAGATATCCGTTCTCCGGGTTCGCGATCTGGTCCTAGCCGATGCTATCGGACGACTAACCGATACCGCAAACAACGGTCGCCAAGTCGTCTCTTCGGAGAATCTTAACGGGTTTCTTTCCGAGATTGCTGACTCAAACGAGATTAGCTCGACCCTCGGCAGTACAATTGAGGAAGTAGTAAGCACGTACAGTAGTGAACTCGCTCAACGGCGCAATCCGTATCTCAAGGACCCACCGGGAAAGCCCCAGGTCCGCTACTACGATCTTAAATGCCAAACGGACGACCAACAAAGACATCGCCTAGTTTATGTGAAGGACCCGAGCAAAACACTGCTGTATCAAATTGCAAAAACGACAGGTGTAAGCGATGGGACGATAGAGCTCTGCCTGCGTGGCAATCAGCCTCCGCTATACTTTCGAAGCAAAGAGTCGTGTTTTTTCGTTTTAGATGAACTGAAATTAGAGAACGGCAGCTTCAGAGTCGAATCCGATGATCTGTTCGTCATTATCAACGCAAATCATACCGTCGTTATTTCTCCTACCGACTCCCCTGCTATCACCCAGATACTCAAAGAGATCCATGAACATAAACTTATGGAGACTGAAATAGCTCATCCCAATCACTTACTCGCTCGAATTTTTGGGTGCACTCTACATCGCAATAACGACGTGATTGAAAAATTTTTCACGAAAGTAGAGCAACTCAAAGATAGCGAGGCCAGTAGATTGCCAAACTCTAGGACACGCTCCCTGCTGGACGGAGTGGAAGACGGAATTCGCGTCATGCGTAGCGCCCTAGGACCATCAAAACAGCCGTTAATGGCGATGTTAGAAACTGATGCTTTGTTCGGAGCAAAACCCCGAGACTCTATCGCGAGGTATCTCGCGTTATTGTCCGGTCTTGAAGAGAAGGTGAAAGCTGCGATGGGGAGCACGGAGCAAATTCGAAATAACTGGCACCTCAATCAAGAGGCACAAAGTAATAGCAACCAACAACGGCTAAACGTCGCGGTGGGATTATTAGCGCCCCCTGGTCTCGGGGCCGGAATAATAGAAGCTCTCGGCGCAGATTGGTCGACTCCAACCCGATGGATTGTCTTTGCTTCAAGTTTTGTGGTCTCCGCTGCGCTATTGATCGGCATGCGTTTCAAGGACGAACGGTTGGCTCACGGGATAAGATCTTTTGCCCAAAAATTGAAGCCATAAGTAATCCATCGAATTAGTTGAGAATTTCCTAGGCGATAGCTTTGACTAGCCAGCTTCAACAGCGATATAATCTGGTTCGTTTTTTTTAGCCCGTTCTTTTTCTCCGTGCTCTGTGAGCGCGGAATATATTTGGTAGATGTTTCTGGTGCTTTTTTCTGCATGACGCTTGCGCGTGATGCAGGGAAAGCTCCGGGGGAATTAATGTTTTATCGTTGCTGTGATTTGATGCCCCGTTTGGGGGTCTTAAATCACAGCAACCGGTTTTAGAGCCAGCGATACCGCTGGTGACCGATTGCGATCTTTGAACAGTGGAGGATCTCTCATGCAGATTTCTCAGTCCGTGGACGCCAAGCGCGTCGATTGTGTGTTTGCCGCCATTTTGGAGGCTCTTGATGCCGATGAGCACCCGTGTCGGGTGCTGATGAGAAAGCGGAACTCCCAGACAGCCGCCAATGCGCGATCTGCTCGGTTGTTCCTCGAGGATACCAACGCCTTGGTTGAGATCAGCCGCAGCGGCAACCTCGCGGATGCCGTGGCGATCGAGGTCGTGGCGGGACAGGAGATGTGGATTCTGCGTAAGTATTTCGACCGCCCGAGCGTCGAGATCACCGTGGGAAATCAGGAGTTCGTCGGCAACCATGTCCTCGATGATGGAAAGTGGGCGGTGGTGATGACGGATGAGCTGATTACTGGACTGCAAAGGGAGCGAGTAATCTCCCCCAAGTCATGCCTGATCGTGCCCAGCAACTCCATCAGCAACGCCCCACCCGTCGATAGCGAGCTCGAACCCGCTACCGTTGGAGCCTGACGAAGATCGACAATTCGAATGTGTTATTTGTATTGGGTTAGAACTCCCCCCGGAGCTAACCCAATTTATCTATCTGGTTCGCTCTACCGTTTCTCGACCAACGTCTTGAATCGTTCACCAGCAGCGGACGCTTCAGCGTTTTTGGGGTCAGACTGGCACATCAGTCTGATATTAACGTTCGTCCAGAAACCCGTCCCAAACCATTCCAAGAAACTTTTGCCACGGGATAAGATGAATATCATCCACTACCCTTTCAATCGGATCCTGCGAAATCAAAATAAGCTTAAACGGGAAACGCTCTTCACCTAGGGCCTTTAGTCCCCGCAAATCTCGATCTACCACACGGATTGTTGACTTGACTTCGATCGCGAACCTCTCTCCCACTAGAAAATCGACTTCGAAATCATGCTCAGAACGCCAAAATGACAACGGTTCGGTCATCTTACGATAGCTAAGAGCTGCCCGTAGCTCCATTCCGATAAATTGTTCAAACGCATTGCCGTAAGAATCAGAGTTACGATCTAGATGACGAAGCCCTGATAAAGTATGCGCTACTCCTATGTCGAAGAAATAGAATTTAGCGGTCGCTACAGCTTTTCTTCGTCTTGATTTACGCCACGGCTCTAACGTGAAACCTATCAGAGTGTCCTCCAATAAGCGAAAATATTCCCGCACCGTTGACGGCGAAACCTGTGCGTCAGTCCCAATTTTTGTAAAGTTTAAAATCTTTCCGCTGCTAAGTGCGGCAATTTTTAAGAATCTACTAAATGCGGGTAAGCCTCTAACATTGCCTTCCGCTTGGATCTCTTCCGTAACATATGTACCTGCATAAGCTTTCAAATCAGCGTCCGGATCATCACTGTCGTAAACGAATGGCAGCCCTCCCCACCTCAAATAGCGCTCTAAATCCAATTCACCGATTTCTTTGCTCGTTAGAGGAAAGATTTCAGCAGTTCGAGCCCGACCAGCAAGCATGTTGGCCTTTCCTCTTCTGAGCTTGCGTGCGCTGCTCCCAGTCAAAAGAAAACGGATACCAAATTTTTCAATCAATCGATGTACTTCGTCGAGTAGATCAGGAACCTTTTGAACCTCGTCGATAATGCAAATTTTATTCCGAGGATTGGCGCCCAGAATCGTCGCAAGCTCGCCCGGATTGGCGCTAAGACGTAAGCGAAAATCAGATGCAAGCAGATCAATTTTGATCCATTCATCGCCCGGAAACTGGGCCTCGATGAGGCTAGATTTACCGGTGCCTCTTGCGCCAAAGAGAAAATACGATTTTTTCTCTAGCAATAACGGGAGGTTAAGTATTCGCCTATATGCCATGTAATCATATTGCTGAATTTGCGCGAATTCAGCAATAGCGATGTTGATTTTTTGACAAAACATCGAACGCCCAAAGATTGTGGTGTCTAACATTTTGAAATGACTAGTTGCCTGCGCCGGAGAGCGTCGGGTGTCTCAATTCTTATAGTTTGCTCGGGCTAACGTTTATCGGTCAACGATTGAAATCGTTCCCCGGCAGCTAACGCATCCGCATTCTTACCTAACGCAATGAAACGCTCCTCCAACGCCTTCCACGCAGGGGCGAAATTGGGAAACGTGTTGGTCGTTGCAGCTGGATCGTCCAGCCACTTAAAAGAAAGAAATTCAGGGGGCGCGACTTTTAGAATCTCGGCAGCTCGCCTGCCATCCTGTTCACTAAATCCTTTAACTAGGCCGGAGGCTGCACGCACCGGGTAGAAAATATCTCCCGCCGCCTCTGACATTGAATCGGAAACCAACGCCGCCTGTTCATACGGGAATAGCGCTTCACGCACAGCATTAGACAGAGAATTTTCTCCCTCACCCTTTCGGGACGCCGCCTCGATTCCGATCGGGTTAACGATACTTAATCCCCATCCCTTTAGGAGCAAGCTTAACAGAACTTTCTTCACAGCAGATTCAACCGGTCGGCTCTCCGCAAAACTTCCGATCTCCCGCAACGCGAGAGTTCTTCCGAATACAACACCGAATGAGTCGCGACTTGCGAGCAACTCGACGGTATTTAAGTTACCAGTCTTTAAATCAACGATCCGTGCTTGTTCCTCAGGGAACGTGTTCAGCGCAAGTGCGGCGCCATAGAGATCGTGCAGAAATACATTTTGAACGTTTAGTAACGTCTCGGCTGGAAATTTGATTCCGGCCGAAAAAAATCCGGTTACGGTAGATCGTGAGGCTGCAAGCCCTGCGTTCCATGCAGACAAATACGTCGGTTTTTCAGCCTTTAAGTATTTGATGCCAAACAACGTGTGCTCTTCCATTTCAAGCACCATTTCGCGAATCGACTTTTCAGTTGTGAGATCCCCTGAGTAATCGACGATAAAAAGTTCGAAGTCCTTCGCGGATTGATCCAACAACGTGGCCATGGTGGTAGTAAGATCTGTCGTGATTTCTTTAATCGGAAGAACAAGCGCGATTGGGCGCTCGACTTGACCGCGACGAGCATTGGTACGCAAAAATGCACGTCCGAGCTCTTTGCGAGGCGCTGCGAAGGTTCGTCCCGTTTTATTGAATCCATACACTCTAAAATAGGACAAGATCCGCGGCACGTAACCGCTAAAAGCAGCGTGTTCGCCTAAGCGTAACCAAAGGTCTGCATCCATTGAGTATCGAAACGATTCGTCAAAGTAATCGCCGTTGGGAAGTTTACTTTTCTCAAGCAGCTCGCGCGCAAAAAACATAGATGGCTGCGCAAACCATGCGTCTGGAACCCAATACCGTGCGGCGTCATAATAGTTTCGCGGAACATTTTTAATAGTGCGAACGGGATTCTTCGCGCGATCAGTTTCTATAGCATCTCCCATCACGATCGAATGCTGTTTCGCAACCTCGGATACAACAACCAAACAGCCTGGCGCATACCAATCGTCCGCATTAATCCACGCAACAATATCGCCCTTAGCGCGCGCAAACCCTTTGTTCAGCGCATCACTGATTCCGCGATCGGGCTCAGAACTCCATTCTAGATGCGGATACCGAGCCAATATCGCCTGAGTACCATCCGTTGACCCCCCGTCGATGACGATGTGCTGAACGTTCGGAAAATCCTGCTCCAACACTGAGCGAATTGCATCTTCTATAAACTCAGCGTGATTGTACGAGATCGTAATAATTGAAAATCGCGGAGTGAGAGAGTTGGTAGCCATTCAGAAATTCCATTACATCCGGACGGGAATGATCTTTTTAGCCTCTCGGCCAAACTCATCGGTAACGAGCACCGCCACCTCACCCTTTTTTAGCCCGAGGCTTCCTGGTTCGGTAGTCTTAGATCGCATCGAATCGATCTCTACCTCCGTTGTATAGTGACCAGGCTCTCCCTCAAACAACGAATACTCTAGCCCTTGGGTTTGAAGCTTCGCTGAAACTTTCATACCAGGTGACGCGACGGTCAGAATCGTTAGACGACGAGCTGAGTTGGTCTCATTACCTCTCCCGGCCGGAATGCGCCCAAAGGCAACCGCCCCAAATATGACCGGGCTAGGGGCGGCATCCTTCGCCGCTTGACGCTTTATCATTAACGGCTCAAACGTCTTATTCACCACCTTGAGAGCAAGTTGTTCGATATTCTTCTCGTCAAGACCGATTAGCGGCTCAAGAACTAGAGACGAAAATCCAGTGGGAATTCCGGAAAGCCCGCGCCCCAAAGACTCCGTAGCATTCGCTTTCCAAAGCTCCGCACCGTCCGCCGCGCGCACGAGCCGCAACTCGATCCCCACCGTGTTAATTGATTCGACACCGTAATACGAACGGGTCCAGTCAGTGACGACGCCATACAATAAAGCATCAGCCAACAAGAGCTCCCCTAGTTTTTGCGGCGTTGACTCCAATAGCACTGGCACCGAAATGACTCTATCTCTCACAAAACCATGATGACCGAGCTGTAGACGCACAAACGAGGGACTCACAACATCCATGCCGGTGCGCCCAAATGCTGTTCTCACAGCCTCCTCCACGAACGAAGCTGGAGAATCGATCGGCTTACTAGAAAGCAGCGGAACATTATCGATCCCCAATGAGGCTTCAAACGCTTCGCCATACGCCTTGCCATCCACCATCTGATAGAACGGCAACACAGCCACTCGCATCGGCTCTGCGGGATTGAAGTCACCGGTTATTTTATACCGCTTCGTGCAACCGTTCATAACGATCAGCAGAATCCCGAGGACTAAGAGGCGAGAAACGATGCTCACGTAACTAATTCGGCTCATGTTACTTAGCCTCCGTCGCTAGCTGTTTTACAATCGGAGGAGCCGGTAACCGCACGGGGCTTGAAAGGAAAGCGTAGGTCGCTCCGTCTGTAGCACGAATTCTGGCTACAGTTGCTGCATCAGCTTCCCAATGCATTCCACTTAAGGATGCGATCTTCGTAAATGGGCCCGCAGCGCCGGGGGATATATACAGAATATTTCGCAACTCTCCGCACTCCAACTTCCGCTGTGGAGCAGCTTTAACAACCAGGGATGCTCTAGTGACGAACTTTAACTCCGGATCTCGATCAAGTTCAGCACATTCCATAATCGGAGTAATCATGCGCTGTTCGCCTGCGCCGAACGCATCGGTCAGTCGAACAGTCACAGGTCCAGGTGGAAAGAAACGAAATGCGCCGCAGTAGGTTCCGGCATCCCCTTCTCGCAAGGAAAATTTGTCGCTCTTCTTCCCTTCGAGTACGACCGATGAGTTAGGACTACCTAACACACACACTCTCACCAACCCGTTCACCTCGGCGACTTTTACGTCACGGAGTTCCAACGATCGCGGAGCATTGTTGCGCTTTCGCGGAGCGGCAAGCTGCGCTACCAGCTTTCGCCCAAACGCGTTAGAGAGCGCGGCAAACGAATCCCCCGAAAACGCATCCGCTTGCGAAGAAAGGGCGCCTAGAACTTGTCCGGTATTCGCAAGAATCCCGCTATTTTCACCTTCTCTATGTTTTACTTGCTCCAGAATGGAGCCGTCGGCCGCCGTAAACGTTAGAGTGCCTCCGATTGAGGCAACGTATCCCACAAGAAAATTACTCGTCGTAACGGAGCTAAGATTTAAATGCCCAACTCCGTCGAGATCGAACTTCGATATAAGCTTTCCATTATCGCAAGGCACGGCCTCGGGGCATATCGTAGTAACCATACTTCGAGATAAAACAGAGAATTCGCGGGTCTTTAACGCCTGCTCGACTGCCTCTCGAATACCTTCGACTCGCTCAGGCCTAGTTCCCAGCGGGGCTTCATCCAATACAACTGCAATCTTCGAAAGACCGACACTCTCACTTCGCGCAACTATAACCCTGCCGGAAGAACAGCCGAACAGCAGCGTTACTAAAAAAACGCTGCCTGCAGCACGCATTAGAGTGGATCCCGACTTCACCAACCTACCTCAATGATACCCTTTAATCCCTTCGGGAAACGTTCGAGGCCGAAAATCGTATACGGATAGTTTCCGACCGCCGGGAAGCACGTTGTAGCAAACCCACCCGGAGCGATTGGACGGGTCGAAGCTAAGGTTTTCGAATCCTTAAACGCGAGATTTTGTGTAGAGGATGAAAAGCATGTCAGTGCGTTATTTCCGAAATCGAGTTCCAGCGTTAGCAACGAGTCTTGAGTGGCATTATAGAAAAAGATAATTCCCTGTCTCACCTTCATCTCGATGTTGGTTGGCCTCGGTCCTCGCTCATCGATCGAAATCACTAGATCTTCCGAGGTGCGATCAAGCACATCACCGGCGCAAGCGACCGGCACAAAAAAACAACCGAATAACAATATCGCTACAAACGTTCGAGCCAACACGGGCCACACGATATCAGAGAATGGGTATCCGTTCCACGACAAATAGCCGAAGGCGTACACAACAGCTAAGAGGCATCTACTTTCCGCATTACGGCGTCCACAAAACCCTTAATGTCGGGGTCTTGCTCTACTAGTTGCGGATTATCCTGAATACGCTTGGTACCGAAGTGGTACGCTGCAATCCATAAACGCGGCCTTTTCTCACCGAACAGATCGATCAAAGATCGCAACACCCTCGCGCCGGCTTCTAAGTTTCCGGCCGGAGTCAGGTGATGCTCAATTCCAACCTGCTGCGCCATACTCGGGGTAACGTTTAAAAAACCAACTCCCCCACCTACACCGATAAACTGCGGATTAAAATTTGACTCTTCGGCTACCAAAGCAAAAAAAATGTCGGTTTTGATGTCGTATTTTTCCGCGTACTCCGTAATTAGATCTGAATACTGTTCGTAATTAGATCCGGAATAAATTACAGCCTTCGGGGTGGGAGAAATGCCGCGTTCCACAGCTCCTAACATTCCTTCAATTGTATTCGGAAGTGGTCTAACCCTATCATCCAAGACTGCTAGTTTCGACTCAGTTCCTTGCCAAAGCGAGACCCGATCTTCAAGACCTTGATCACTGGCACGGCTAAACAGGAAGTATAAAGCTACAAAAAATCCCAAAGCTGCCCACAACGAATTCATTCCTTTAAGCTCATTCTGGAATCTAGCATCAACCTGTCGCGGTTTAACAAAAGCCGCCACCACCGCCACAGATCTCCCGATTACCAAACTCACCGGAAGCAGCAACACTCGCACGACATCCTGCACCCATGGCACCGAGTAAATTGCTCGTTGAAACTCTACTCGCGGGAGAGCGAATACATCGACCAAGATACAGATCGTCGATGCTATGAACGCCACAGGAAGAAAGTCATTAATAGCGATTAGTTTGAGATTATGGCCCGCTTCTTCGCTGGTCATCCGCAAGCGTCCAACGATAACAACGACCGCTGTGACGATCGGTAACGCCACCCATACGGAGTACAAAATGAGATTAAGAATAGCGGCTTCTATAACTAGCTCCCTTCGATTCGATATGCGCGCGATCTAGGCGAAACTGCCCTCGATCGGAGGCAAATTCTGAAGTCCTTCAGAGAAGATAGTAAGAAAGCGGTTTGCGGTAAATCCATCTAATGCACGATGATCGATTGTGAGCGTTACGTACCCGCGTGAGCGTACTTCCATCACCTCACGACCGTTTTGTTGCACCACAACGACTCGACGCTCAACCTTACCAACACCGAGAATCGCAGCTTGCGGCTGCAAGATGACGATTGGGGATGCCAGAAGCGAACCGCCCATGCCGTGGTTTGATATCGTAAACGTTCCTCCAGTGAGATCAGAGGAAGCCAATTTCCCGGTGCGCCCGGCGTCAGCATAGCGCTGCACTTCCCTAGCAATGGAGATTAAATCTAAATTATTGACGTTCTTAATCACCGGGACTACTAAACCAGCGCCGCCACCCTGGGCGTTCTCGACTGCGGTCGCGATTCCGATGTTAACATGTGAATGAAGTGCGACATGATCTTCGTGCCACGAGGCATTTACCTCAGGCACCGCGACGAGAGCCAACGCAGCAGCACGGATAAGATACGGCGTTACAGTCAACTTCACACCTTGCTTGGCGAACGACTCCTTTAGCCGAACTCGATGGGCGAAGACAGCATCGAAATCACACTCAAACACCGAAGTAACATGCGGAGCAACGGTTACGCTCTGTGTCATCGCGGCTGCGATCGCTCGGCGCATCGGGGTATGGGGCACCAAAACATCCGCCTGCGATCCTACTTGGGTCACGGCAGATTTCGCTGGCGAAGAACCAGTTCGCTCAACATCCCGCGCTGTAACTCGACCATCCAAGCCTGTACCAGCAATAGTTACCGGATCTATTCCGCGAGCAGTGGTGAGCTTGCGAACCGCCGGTGAAAGTCGAACACCAGTAGCGCTAGCCGTAGCCAAAACTCCGGCGGACCCTATCTCACTATTGGCATCTACTTTCGGCGCAGCGACTTCGGCGTTGGCACCCGCTATTCGACCAAAAACATCTGAGAGTTCGCACGCTGACTTCGGGGTCTTTAATATCTCAGTCAAAACGCCCGCAACAGGTGCCACCACCTCAAGAGTGACTTTGTCGGTGTTAATCTCAAGAATCGGTTCGTTCTTTAAAACTGTATCCCCAACGGCCTTCAACCATCGATGCACGGTCGCTTGGTTTCCTTCCCGCTGGTCGCTTGGGATCGTGATATCAACAGCATCTTGGTTATCTTTCTTT
>JBGSNS010000036.1:0-3269 GCA_041739515.1 Bdellovibrionota bacterium | reverse complement strand
GTACTTCCGATCGGTGGATTAAAGGAGAAGGCACTGGCCGCTCATCGTGGAGGAATTAAGCGAGTTCTGTTCCCGAAAGAGAACGAACCGGATATCGAGGAGATTCCTGTTTCTGTGCGAGCGGAGTTGGAGCTGGTTCCTGTGAGCCACATCGACGAAGTGCTTGTTGAGGCATTGGTGATTAACGGACCGAAAGAATTCGAAGCGATCCTTGACCGCAAAGCGCAACGGGATGAACTTCTATTCACTAATCCTAGCGAAGACGAGAGAGATGAAGGTGAGGAGACTAAGCGAACCCCTACGGTAGTGGCGCATTAGGACCGTATGACCTCGAAGCGGGGACCGTGGAGCGGTCTTGTCCGCCTAGCTTGCTAGGCGGATGCTCCGTGGTCTAGGCAACTCCTTTGTGGTTTCAAATTTGTCCAAGCAGGAGACGAAGCTTTTCCTCGCGTACTTGATTTGAATAAAGTTATAGCAACGTATTTACCAGACTGCGGAGCAGCGCTCCGCGGTCCCAGGGCCAGAGCTCCTGGGGGAGGGCTTCCGTTTTATCTCTGAATGGGGTACCTAATATCGCCTCTAAATGACCTTTTAGGACGCTTAGCTCAGTTGGTTAGAGCATCTGCCTTACAAGCAGAGGGTCGCAGGTTCGAGTCCTGCAGCGTCCATTCTCCCCTTTTTGGACCCAGATCACCGTTGCTGATAACGGCACCAGTGCTGTGGGTCCAAAAAGGGGAGAAGGACTTTAGTCTGCCCCAGCCCCCGGTGCAACATTGAGCGATCGCCCGTTCCGGGGAATATCACTATCACAGAAAACGGATCGCCAACGCTGTTGAGAATAGAAGCAAAGAGTAAGCAGAAGTAACGAACCAATAATGGGTTGCACCGAACGGCTGTCCTAAATCTATTAATGTTACGGAAAACAGTACAAGTAGCGCCGGAGAGGCGATCGCTCCGCTCTTAGCAAAAAAACCCCCAGAGGAATAGATACTTTGCGAGCACAACGAAGGGAAAAAGAAAGATCGAATATCCGAGATGGAAAGCGTTAAACTTATACGCACTAGAATGTAGTGTTGCGACTCTATCTACGCGAGTTGATGGCATTTAGATCGACGCTTTGCTCTCACTCAAGATTTGCGAACGGATCGCGTGGTCCTATTACTGGAGCATCAGTGAAGATCTTATCTCCTGGACGTGGAGCTGGATTCTCGGTGGGAGGGGGACCCTCTGGAAGTTTAATTTTCTCGCGACGAGCTCGTTTAACGGGATCGAGAAGATCTTTTGCGGTGAGCGGAGCAAGAGTCGGTACCGGTGTGGCTGGAAGGTCGGGTGCCTCTGATCGTTGAGAACTTACAGGTTCCGAGTCCTTTGCGTCAGCGGAGTCGGGTGCGACACTTGCTCTATCGATGCCATTGAATAAATCGTTGGTGATTTTGTCCGCCGGAATCTCGGCCTTAGGGAGAGTTGTTTTGTCGAAAGTCAGTCTGAGCGTAATGCGTCGATTCCCAGGGGCAGTCGGTAAATTAGGAAACTTTAAATCCCGATCCGCTCTGCCAATGACGTTACTAAAGCGGGAAGATTCCACCCCGGTTTTCTCTAAGAGTCTACGAGCAGCATTGGCACGATCTGCGGAAAGCTCCCAGTTGCTATACCCGCCCGGTCTTCGCGAAAACCCTGATGCATCCGTATGACCGATGACCTCGATCTTTTCCGAGTATTTATTCAGAATAGGAGTAACTTTCGCAAATGCAGATTCAGCTTCTGGAAGAATCTGCGCGCTGCCACCGCGAAACATAGAGCTCTTATCGGTATCCATGATTTCGATACTCAATCCATCTGCCTCGGACTTAATCTCTACTACACCTAGCAATTCCTTAATTTCTGGAATGGCTCTGAGAGCCTGCTGAACATTTGCTGCCGCTGCAGCTATCGCTTGCGCCTCGCCCTCATCCTCGCCTGCACCATCACCCTTGCCTTGCGATTTCGAGTCACTGAATCCGCTCTTGTCTTTTGAAAGATTCACGATTAGCTTTTCAGTGTCAGGCTTATCGCTTTGAAATCCACGTTGGGCAACATCGTCATCCGGAACGCTATCCCGCTTTCCCTCTGTCCCTTTGTAGGTCACCCGCTTGTCGCCGGTTCCGGACGCATCGGTCCCGGATTTCTTCTTTAATTCTTCCATCGACTTGCCGGAATAAAGCTGTTTCTCGGTTTCTGGATGTGGAGGAACGTAGCCGTCGCTTAGAATGCCAGCTTCTCCCATCATCAACGGAGTTCCGGATCCATCCGTAAAGATACCGGGTTTTCTGAAATATGAGGCGATATTAACTCGCTGCTTCGATGATGCGGCGCTTAGTAGCCACATTACCATGAAGAACGCCATCATAGCGGTAACGAAGTCGGCGTATGCTACTTTCCAGGCGCCCCCATGATGACCACCGTGGCCACCTTTTTTCTTTATAATGATTATCGGTTTATCGTCAGCCATCGCAGCACTTCGTCGGGGTCATGAATCCATCGTTAAGATGAATTAAAAGGTACTGCTTTTCTTACTTCCCTTTTGCTTCCTTAATAATTTCCTCTAGTTCCTGCCCAGAAGGGCGAAAAGCTGGTGGGATCGACTTTCGCGCAAACTCAAGCGCAACTTGAGGAGGGGCACCTCCAGCAAAGCTTACTAGTCCAGCCTTAACGCACTTCAATAAACCACCTTGCTCATTGACGATCGATTCCATACGCGAAGCGATGGGACCGACGAATCCGTAACAAAGAGCGATACCAAGCATCGTTCCTACAAGAGCGGCCGCAACGTGGGCACCGATTTCAGACGGAGGTCCGTCCAAATGGCTCATCGTAACGATAATACCAAGAACGGCGGCGACGATTCCGAGTGCGGGGAACGCATCGGAAAGTTTGTTCACAGCGGTAGGAACAACCAGTGCTTCTTCGTGGTGAGTCTCAAGCTCCGTATCAAGTAACCGTTCAAGATCGAAGGCGTTAACTACTCCGTCTACGAATAGTCGTAGCGCCCCGGTGAACGTTTCCATGAGGTGATGATCGTGAGAGGCGAGCGGAAATTTGTTGAATCGCGGACTTTCGTGTGGATTGTTCAAGTCTCCTTCAATTCCTAGCACTCCTTCTTTGCGCATCGTATCGAAGATGCTCGCCATCAATCCAAGCATCTGCTTGTACTTATCCTTAGAGACACCGGAACCCTTTATAGTGCCAAGGATTCCCGGAATCAGCGCCTTTAACACCCAAGGGGGGTTGGA
>JBGSNS010000219.1:0-4753 GCA_041739515.1 Bdellovibrionota bacterium | reverse complement strand
ATCATCTCATTGGGCCATTCACGCAAGAACTCCTCTAACCAACGCGCAGAAACGATATCGAGATAGTTGGTAGGCTCATCAAGCAACAAAAGATTCGGCTCGGAAAGTAACACTCTGGCCAACTCCACTCGAATCTGAAATCCGCCGGAAAACTGTGAAGCAGGTTTCAAAAGATCCTCCTCAGAGAACCCAAGACCTGCAAGGATGATCTCAGCTTTATATTCCTCCCCTTCACTACCATGAGGGAGCCCGCGACAGGCTTCGGCTAGAATAGTTGGCTCAGTAAATTTCAAATGCTGCGAAAGATGGCCAATCGTATAGCCCTTTGGAGTGACGATCTCCCCCTCATCCGGATGCTCCTCATCGAGAATCATGCGAAATAACGTAGACTTACCCGTCCCATTGCGACCGACCAGGGCAAGCCGCTCCCCACGGGTTAAGGTAAACGAAACACCGGAAAATAAGACACGCGCGCCGAAGCGCTTTTCAAGATTAACTACTTGTAACACCGGGAAAGGTTTAGCCTAGATTGGGGTAGCGATCCAACCTTTGAAAAAATCGCTGCATCCCGCTAGAATCGCGAAATGTCGCCACGCAAATGCCCTCAGTGCCGTCAAGCCATCCCCGCAGAAACTGGCTTCGCCCCTTTCTGCTCAGAGCGCTGCAAGCTGCTAGACCTTGGGGCATGGGCCGCCGAGAAGTACAAAATCGCTGCTGAACCCGTGCTATTGGAGGAAGTCTCTAAAGAGATGGGGGAAGATTTAGAAATCTCCGGATCTGAGAAAAAATCGCCTCAAGAAGATTTCAAACTACATTAACGTTCTTGAAAAAGTGTTTTGACGGCATCGATGCCTTTTTCGTTGAATAGTCTCACAGAAAATAGAAATCGCTCTTCAATCCTCGTTCGAGGATCGCTCTTATGTCCAGCGCCCACACTGAGATTCAAGCTAAGAGGCATCAACTCTCCGTTAATCACACAGCGATATTGCACGACATCGCGGGAAGAATTCGGGGGCGCCTCGACAAGCTCTCCAGTCTTGCGAGTGCCTATGAACATAATACGATCCGCCCCTTGTGTGTGCCGAAATACGTCCAAGAACCTATAGCTTCCAAAATCATCGCAAGGATAAAATCCAAAGCAGCTATATGTGCCGTCCTCTCTCCAAACTTTTTCCAAATCAGCGATCGACTTATCGTCATTGATCGGAGCGGTTGGAAAGCTCGTTGATAACGGACGGGGATCAGGCATCACCGTAACCGGCTCTCCGGCTAGTGCGTTCGGAGTCTCAAGTACGTTGCGTAATAAGTCTTGAGCACTTTTAATAGCTTCAACTACGCCACCACTAAGCATCGCTTCAACTGCGTGCATGAAAATTTGATCAAGCACTCGCGGGTTAGCTAGTACATAAAATTTGCCTTGGTGTTCGAGATCCCTTGAATGAATATCGAGTGCGTAAATATTCACGTCGCGAGCGTTCAAGGCTGGGCGAGAGGTTCCATCATCTCGATCTCGACGCATCGCCGAAAGCGCCACACTCCCATAACAAGTGTTAAAGACCCGTATATCAACGAAGAATTGCTGCGCTCCGTCTTCCAAGGCTCCTAAAAGGCGTACCCGACCGGGTAGCGAAACAAATTCAGAATACGTCTCGTCATCGAAAACTAACGGTCGGTCAGGATTGACGGAGCAACACTCTACTTCAATATCGGATGGAACGTTTCCATCGTGTCGCATCTCAAGACGATCCAGCGAGACTCTAGCGAGCTCAAGTTGTTGGCGAGGCGATATCGGTTCTCGACCGATCCGTCGATCTGATAAACCTACCCAAATATCGTGACTAGACGGGAGTCCAGCACGCTCTCGTAACCCAATTCGCAACGAACCATCCGTTTCGACCTCCTCGACAACGCATCGAAATCGCTCGACCGCAGCTCCGATAAACTTCGTCGGAGCTTGGCGAAGCCCCTCTCTAAAAAAAATCTGCGTAAGACCGCTATCTGGGGCTATATGACCGAGATCGACCTGTTGATTGGGGGGTAACTTAGTGGGCTCTAACGACACTCAAACAGCGTATCGGACCGTGGCGAACTAAGCCAGAGCCTGCATGCGATTGATAGATTTTAAACCCACTTTTCAGCACCCGTTGTCCGAGGATCCAAGACGATCGGCATCCCATCCAAGACGGCCTTGCAAACACGCCAACGCGGCAAATATTTATCCATTAGCTGATAAAACCGCACGGTATGGCCCCGCTCGAGAAGGTGCACTAACTCGTGCACGATCACAAACTCAAGGCAGCGCTGCGGACGACGGATCAGTTCAAGGTTAAGGCAGATAGATCCATTTCCGGTGTGGCAGCTTCCCCACCGGGTTTTCATTCGTCGTAAAACCAATCTCGACGTTGCAACGCCGAGCATTGATTCCCATTTTTCTATAAGTGGCACAGCCGCCGCGTGAAGCTGCTCCCGATACCAGCTCCATAAAAGCTGATCATACTCGATCGGATTCGATGCTGTGAGATGAAGGGTATTCCGACCATCCCAGCAAACTCGCTGGCGTCTTTTGACTGGTACAGACTGCTCGCTGCGGCCTAGAATAACAGTCAACCGTTTCGAAAATCGTCTGGCCACTAATCCTGAGCCCAGATCTTCCGCTCGCAGCCCGAATTTGCGCTCAGAGCGTTCTCGTCGATACTCAACCCGGTTACGCTGACGAGAGATCCAAGGAAATCGCCCGCGCACAATCTGCACCAGAACTTCGTCATGAATTCTAAGGGGTGCGATGACTCGAATATCCCCGCTCGGCGATAAAACTGAGAGACTTACATGTTTTTTGCGACGACGAATGACATCTATCGTCATGCCGTCTAGAACAAGCTGCGAGCGATTCGAAATACTCGGTCTGCTCTTACGCTTTTTTCCTTTAATCCAGCTGAGCATCGATTCCTTACATAATGGTCCGATCGCACTTGACCTACTTGCGCTTTAACTCACGTATCGCAGCCCGCGCATCATCGTATCCAGCAGCGACAGCACGCTCGAAATACGCAAGCGCCTTTTCCTGATTAATTAGTTGACCATCGCCGTTTCTAGCCATAACGCCGAGGCTATAGAGGGCCCGTCCATGATTATGCGCGGCGGCGCGCTCGAAGTACGCGCGCGCCTTGGCGAAATCTTTTTTCACCCCATCACCACGCGCATACATCCGCCCGAGTGAGAATTCGGAATCGGCATGATCTAGTTCCGCCAGAATCTCCCAGATTTTACGGGCCTGGGTGAAATCACCTCTGTTGGCTGCGGCTCGTGCTTTGTCGAATTTCGTTGAAATCGCCAACTGCTCGACAAGTGGATCTATGCGGGCCACGCCCTGTTGTACATTCGCTTGATTCGTATCCGCATCAGCTACCGCTTGCGCAGCAGCAGCGGCTGCCAACTCCACGGCGACGTCAGCCCTGGCGTCAGCAGCGGCCTCGGCTGCTGCTGAATTAAAATCCGTTGCTGGCCCTGGCGGAGAAATAGAATCAGCTGGAAGGTTCGAGTCAAGAATAAGCGCTTCTTTAATTTCCCCGGGGGCTAAATTTCTCTCATGAATCGAAGCATCTGGGGTGATGATCGCTTCAGAATTAGCGGGCTCCCTACCCGGGGTTTCCACTGCTGCAGATACTTCGTCCAATTGATCTCCGTCCATCGAACCGGGCGGAAAATGCTCCGTGTCTTTTCCATCACTACCAAACAGGCCTCCGCTCAGGCGCTCCAAAGACGCCGCCACAGATTCAGGGCTGCGCTTGTCGGAGCCGTTATCCCCTTGCGCAACACATGCCCTGGGCTCGATCAGATTGCAGCCGACCAATACACCGGCAATACCAAGGATTCTCAACAGCGACGAACTCGTTGATTTATCGAGATAAAAATGGATCTTCATAGTACTCACTGGGGTAAAACAAACGTCTTCTCGACCACACCAACTACCACCTCGGAGCTCGAAATGTACAGCGTGAACATCCTAAGACCCACTTTCCGCCATCTAAGAAACAAGGGTAATTAATAGATCGATGAATAATTCGGCGCAAAAAAACGAGACGACCCAACCAGAAAGCAGGTTCGAGACGGTGCTCGCTTTGCGTAATCTCGATTTTGGTCCGGTATTTCTAGCTTACGACTTAAAGACTCAAGCCTCTCTGCGAAGCCTTAGAGTACATATACAATTATCTAAAGTTCCTCATGATCTCATTCATGGAGATTCCGAGTTAGCTTTATTCAATCAAAACATAGCCACGCTGCGGGAACTCGAACATCCCCGTCTCCTTAGGATATTTGAGTCCATTACAGATAACTCTTGCGAACTATTAAGCCTCGAGCACATAGAAGCTGTACCGCTATCAGCTCTTCTTGGGCGATGCACTTTAACTGTCTCCGAGATCGTAGCTATTTTACTCGAAACAGCGACAGCGCTTGAGGCGCTTCACAAGATTGGTGTTGTGCCTTTTGGTCTCTTTCCCGAAAGAATTCTGGTTCAACGCTGCGGGTCGGTTAAAATCGATCCAATCGGCGTTGGTCTATTGAAAAACGTCTCTGTTGATCGGTTCAAAGGAATCCCGCATCGATACCTAGCGCCGGAATGTACTGACGAACTCACAAAGTATTCCGACCAATTCGCTTTAGGAGTTATAGGAGCGGAGCTTTTGCTGGGTCGCTCTCTCGTACCGGAGCGAGGGCTAATTAGTAGAAAAATCAATGAGCTATGGAGTGCTGC
>JBGSNS010000285.1:0-4345 GCA_041739515.1 Bdellovibrionota bacterium | reverse complement strand
TGGAAGAGTACGTGTTCCAGAACGGACAGATGGTTCCGGTGCCGAGCGCTGCCGGTTCGACAGCTAGCCGGTAGAGCTGCTTGTGGGGAGGCTGAGAAACTCAGTCGTACGGAGGAGGTTGGTTCAACGGTTTAATAGGGTTTTATGACTGACGGATCAGATAATACCAAGGACCCGATCGCGGATTTATTCTCGACACGTTCGGTCAATCGAGTTGCTCGCTCAGGCGTACTTCCGAGCGGCTCTGCCAGCGCACCCTCAAGTGGGGCAAAGCCGGTTCCCTCAAACAATACCTCGATGGCAGTTCGTTCTAGCAGGGGCGCACCGAGCACCGGTGCTAGAGTGCCAAGTGCGTCTGTAAAGAGCACGGGGGGGATGAAAGGCAAGATGTCCCCGCTTGCGAGCGTTATCCTTCGGGAAGCGAGGCATGAGCTTTCCTCAAACTTTAATCTTAAGAACGTCGAGGACGGTACTCAGGTAATTCCTGAAGAGAAGATTGCCGCAGCTGTTGATCAGGTCCTTAAGCGTCGCTCCGATTCGTTGGACGACATGGAGCGGGCAAACATCATCATCCATCTTCAGAAAGATTTGATGGGATGGGGTGTGTTGCAGCCCCTAATCGATAATCAAGAAGTTACAGATATTCACGTCTACGATCACCAGACAGTCGTATTACAGCGGGGAAAAATCAGCGAGCATACCGGACTACACTGGCCCAACCATCAGGCATACGTGTCGTTTATCGATCGAATATTGCTGCGCTTAGGTAAATCACTTTCAACCCAGCAGCATACCGTAGACGCATCATTTCCCAACGGAATTCGGCTTTGCGCTGTGCACGAAGCGGTATGCGGAGCTCGTGGGCCACTCTTATGTATTCGTGTTCCGCGGATGCAGACCGTGGCGCTTGAGAATCTAGTAACCTATCAAGTAGCTCCTCCGCTGATCGTCAACTATCTAGCAGCCCTGACTCGCTCGGGTCACTGCACCATGATCGTGGCCGGAGAAACCGGTACCGGTAAGACTACGCTTATGAAGTGTCTCGGTACTCAGTTTGGTTCTGATGAATCAATCGTTGCGGTCGAAGATACACCGGAGCTTAACTTCGCTCATCCATTTTTTCGTTCACTAGTGTCTAGACCTGCCAATACAGAGGGCGTCGGTGAAGTTACACTTCAAGAGCACATCAAGACTACTCTGCGTATGACGCCTACGCGCGTTATCTTAGGCGAAATGCGTACTCCATTCGCCGCAGAAGCGTTCTTGGAAAGCGCTCAGACCGGGCACACAGGAATGACAACGGTTCACGCCCGTAACGCTCGTGAAACGTTGGTGCGACTAGAGAGCTTACTCGGTCGCGCTCAGAAATCGGTTTCAATCGAAATTATTAGACAGCAGATCGCGCTCGCTGTGGACTGCGTCATTTGGCTGTTTCGCGAGAAAGGCACCGGAAAGCCTAGAATCGGAGAGATCTGTGAAGTCGGCCATTATGTCGAGGGCGCAATTCAGATCCGTCCGATGTTTACGTATCTTAAACAAGGTACACAGCCGATGTGGCGGGTTGATTCATGGAGCAGTCAATTCGATAGCATATTAGTTGAGAACGGTCTTTACCTAGGAGACTCACCGCCTGAAGTTGGTTTCAATACTGTGTCTACGCCAAACCCTGAAGCTACGAGGGCGGCAAAATGATATTCGTTCTGATAGGACTTTTGCTTTTAGCCACTGGTGTGGCCGTGGCACTAATTCTTGGAGTACAAATTCCATACCTATCAGATCTCTTCGGGAATAGTCCTTCCACGATGAGTTCTCTAGTGAAACAGCAAAGAACATCAGGTCTTCGCTCAGGAGCTGGCAGCGTTCGAAGTTCCCAAGTCGATGGGGAGGACGCATCCGCGTTTGCTGTGAAACGCAACGTTTCTTCCGCGCTCACCCTGGAGAAACGTCTTAAGTACGCGCAGTGGAAGATGCAACCGATCGTTTACAGGATGTTTGAAGTTGGGATTAGCTTGGTTGCGTTCTCGCTCTTTTACTTAAAGTTTAACATTGTGTTTCAGATAGCAGGCCTTTCGATCGGCCCAATTATAATGGGCTGGCTACTGAATATGGCGGTCGAGCGAAGGTTTAAAGCATTCGATGCTGACTATGCGTCATTTCTTCTCTCGCTAGTTGCTCTCCTTAAGACTGGAATGAATGCGATGGGCGCGTTGGAAGCGGGCGCGCAGGGACTCGAAGACGATTCGCTGGTGCGCCAAGAAGTTTTAAGCATGATCGAACGATTACGAATGGGCGTATCCGAGGATAAGGCGATCGGGTCTCTAGGGGAGGACATCCACCATCCGGAGATTGAGCTCTTTGTTCAAGCGCTGCTCTTAAGTCGACGCGTCGGTGGAACATTGTCAGATACCCTTGAGCGTCTCGCGGGTCAGGTCCGTAAGCGACAATACTTTCGAAGCTCAGCTGTTGCCGCGGTAGGTATGCAGCGCGGATCTATCTGGTTCATCTTAGGAATCATGGTCGCTCTCGAAACGTATCTATATTTCATTTACCCCGAAGTAGTCGTAGGTGCGATGCAAGACCCGATGGGTTGGCAGGTGTGGCAGACGGCCATATTGTTGATCGCGTTTGGAATGTTCTGGGTACGGCAGGTTACTAAGATTCGAGTTTGACGTGACGGTTTAGCATGGTTGGGATTGGTTAGCAGATGGAAATTGGTCCACTAATCGGAATAGGCGCGATAGGTCTCGCAGTCGCTTCAGCAGGAGCGATCGGATTCTATTTGCTTATGCCGCGCCGCTCTGCGCTGAATAGCGGATTAATGGGGAGAAGCTCCGGACGTACCATGAGCCAGTCCGTCCGAGAGACGCGTTCAAGGCTTGCTAGTGAAAATGCGGACGAAGAGTTAGAAAAAATTAAAGAGCAGACAAAGAAATCTGTCGTAAGCAAAAAGTCAGCGCCAACTCTTGAAGAACAATTCTTTAAAGCGGGGATTTTCTCGCCTCAGGAAAAGCAGACATTTTTTAGAATTCGGGCTGTCGCTCCAATTATTCTTGCGCCGGTCATGTTTGTCGCATTGCTCAACGCAGATCAGGGATTCATGATGGCGATCTTCGGGGCAGTTATAGGGGGATTGCTCGGAACACGAATTCCTACTTTTATCCTTGACCGTAAAGTCAAAAATCGTCAGGAAGATATCCTCTTTTATCTTCCGCTAGTAATCGAGCAGATTGTGATCGGAGTAAGCAGCTCGCTGGATGTGGGGCCGTGTATCATGAAAGTTATATCGATGGCGGACGAGCGTGACAGCCATAACAGCGTCACTGAGATGTTAGCACTAGTGCAACATTACACCCGTACCGGCACATCGCTGGAGGAGGCTCTGGGACGAGTGGGACGTCAGTCCGGACATACAGAGCTCAAGCACACATTTATGTCGCTTGCACAGGTTGCTCGACACGGAGGAGAGGTTACCAAGCAGCTGCAGAACCTAGCGGATGCGGTTGGATCGCAGAGAGAGGCATCTGTCGACGAGAAAATTAAAAAGTTAGAATTGCAAGCCACGGGACCGGTAGCATTAGTATTCTTCGGATTTATGATCGTTTTGCTGATCGGATTCGGAATTCAGATTCAGAACGCATTTAAGATGTAGCCTTGGTAATGCTGTTGCGGCAGGATTTTTTTAGCATTTAACGCGAGACCACATTTGCTGTTTAAATGCCTCTGTGGCGGCTCTCCGCGTCGTGATAGAATCCACCGGAGTTTGCACAATATAGTACCATGAAGCTACGCTTTGAACTTATCCTCGCTGTTTTCGTGCTCGCGATTGCTGCGATGTTATTGGTGCCCCTTCCAACACCTTTGATAGATGTTCTGATCGTACTTAATCTCGCGTTTTCTTTCTTAATCTTACTCGTTGGTCTCTATCTTCCCAATGCGCTGAACCTGCTTAGTTTTCCAACCCTATTACTCTTGAGCACACTTTTTCGCTTAGCGTTAAACGTGGCATCCAGTCGCTTAATTCTCTCGCAAGGGGATGCGGGAGTCGTGATCGATGCGTTCGGTACATTGCTGGTAGGTGGTCAGATAGCGGTTGGGATCATTATATTTACGATCATCACGATCGTAAACTTTCTCGTAATCGCGCGTGGATCTGCAAGAGTTTCCGAGGTCGCAGCACGCTTCGCGCTCGATGCATTGCCGGGCAAGCAGGCGACGATCGACAGCGATCTGCGCGCAGGGGTAATATCTGCTGCACAAGCCCAGCAACGACGTGAAGCATTGCGCAAAGAGAGCCAGCTCTACGGAGCCATGGATGGATCGATGAAGTTCGTGCAAGGAGACGCCA
>JBGSNS010000282.1:0-2849 GCA_041739515.1 Bdellovibrionota bacterium | reverse complement strand
TCACCGGGGGGGGGGAAGTAGTGAAATCGACCGTCAGTCAGGTCCGTTGCCGTCATAATCTATGCCATGACCCTTTATGCCCTCGATTCTTTCATGTTAAGGCTTCGATATCGTGAAGATGCATCCGATTCTCCTCACCATCGCGTCGGTTTTGCTGTCTTTAGTCGTGGCGGAAGCCCTAGTCCAGAAATTCTCTCCGGCGCCGGAAGTATTCGATTTTTCCACATCCACCCGAGGTAGCAGCTTTGAACGCTCCGATAATCCAATGCTTGGATACGTAATGAAGCCGAACGTTAGAAATGAACAAGCTGATTGTCACGACACGTTCCCTTATACCAATGCGTATGGGTTTCGAGATGTGGAGTGGAGTGCCGAGAAAATAATTGGAACTAAGAGGGTCTTGTTACTGGGAGATTCCGTAGTCGCTGGACACGGAGTTTGTGACCTAAACGACACGATCGCGCGTAAGCTCGATGCTCGCTTGGACGGCGTTGAGGTTCTCAATTTCGGCATCGGCGGATATTGTACGCGCGGAGAAGTTGAGCTGCTGAAAGAAAGAGGAATAGCGCTGAATCCGGACGCCGTCGTGCTGGTATTTGTAAACAATGACTACATTAATAGTAACGGAAAGATTCTTAAGTCGTTTACTAGCCCTCCTCCTGTATTGATTCGTTGGCTGTTCTTAAATTCAGATCTCGCGCGACTAGCTTTGTTAAGACTCGATCTTTACGGCCTACGATCGAGTCTTGATGCGCCGTCCTTAGAGCAAAATAGAGCTGCAATCGGGGATAATAATATTGAAACCGGAATGTCGCTTTTAAGTGAGCTGTCTAAGCAGCACAACTTTAAAGTCTTGGTTGCTCTGTGGCCGTTCTTTCAAGATTCGGGCATCCGCGAACCTACGCGCTCCCCGTTAGAGGATGCGTCCTCTCCGCTTTTAATAGAAGAGCTCGCAACCCGGTACGGATTTAGTTCGATCCGGCTGGCGCCGAGCTTTAGAGCGGACTTTGCAATCAGACGAACAACCCACAAGAGCAAGTCGTCAATCGCATCGCCGCGCTGGATGTATACGATCAAAGACGGGACTCATCCCTCGCCATTGGGGGCTGAGCTTGCGGCGAATTTTCTAGAAGCTCCGGTTCAGCGATTGATTAGATAGGATAGGCTGCGACAACCCTCAAAATCGCACGAGATTCTCGTATGCTCATAACCGCTTTTCGCTGTGTTATCTTTAAGATTTTAGAACGAGTTTTGATAAATCATCCGCTACATCAACGAGTTATTCCCTCATAACGTACGGTGAAGAGGTTTTTCATAGGTATGTCGCAAGAGAAGAAGGCAGCGGCCCCGTACGTCAACAAACAATACGTCGCGAGCGCGGCGGTTGAGGGCGCTTTGCCTGGATTGTCCGGCGTCGAATCTCCGGAGAAACTCTCTGAGCTTTTAGGCAAGGTTGGATACCAGTGCTTGCCTTTTATCGCCACGCAGATGGCGTTAGTTCTTAACCAAGAAACCGATCGTATTCGTGCACTTTTGCTAGAAGGTCCGTCTGGTTGCGGCAAAAGCTTCATGGCTAAATCACTCGCCAAAATCACCGGCGCTGAGCTTATGTGTCTGAGTTGCTATCGCGGGATGCCAACCCAGAATCTAATAGAGTCGCCGTCGACGCTAGCAATGGCGAATGCCATGGTAGGCAAGGCCGGAGACGATGGCGCGTTAATGAACTTAGGGATCCTCTCACGGGCGTATCTTGAATCGCAGCGTCGCCCGGTTATTCTGCTAATAGACGAGTTGGATAAACCTGAGTCTGCTATCGATACGTTCTTCTTGGGTCCGATCCAAGATGCCCGAATATGGCTTGAGAGTCGCCCACCGATCGATGCGGATCCGAGAAATTTACTAATGATCTTTACGAAAAATTTTAATCGCACGCTCGATGAAGCACTTCTTCGTCGTGTGCATCCGATCAAGATGACGTATCTTGATTCAACGCTAGAAAGAAAAATCTTATCGCAGTTCTGCCATCCTATGCTGGTCTCTAACCTGGTTTCAGTAGCGGACCGAATGCGCAACAGTAATGGTAGTTATACCTTTGAGCGCCCTCCAGCTCCTGAGGAATTGCTATCTGCAGGCAATCACTTACAGCAGTTACTTGAGTGGGAGATGAAGGATTTTGGATTCGTTGGCCGTAGTATTTGGGCCACCCTAGCGAAGTCTGAACATGATCGGGCGGTTTTAGAACACATGCTTAGATATCATCCGGATTTCATGGATCCGCTCTTTCCGGACCCAAAGGCGACTAAATTGGACGAGATTTATGCGCGTCTTGGTCGTGTAGTCTTACAGGGAATTGTAGAAGATCCTAAAGCCGCTGAGCGCGAGAAGGCCTGGGCTATCTATAATCAGAATTAAGCCTGACGAAACTCCACGAATTATCGACGTGTATTACCTCCGTGTCCACCGCGTCCTCCGTGTTAAAAATGGCTTTCTATCGGATTGCACACCTTTTGAATTTAACACGGAGGACACGGAGGAGAGGAGGACAAGAAGAAATGTCGGCACGTTTTCCGTACATTTTGCTGAGTTCAATTCATTGTTTGAAGGGCTAAACCGCCATGTGCTTGGTAATAAGGCGTTTTTAGCACACGTTCATGGGGATCACTCAGGAATTAACCCCATTTCCGGGTCCCTGGCCCACAGAATAATTCTCACAAATTCCGCACGATTAGCCGTATAATCTCCATGTCCAGCTGCGGCGTCTCGTGGTATCCCAAAGTATCACTAGTAATTTATAAGGATTGATAACGATGTCACATAATCCATCGGCCTCCCTGAACCCACAGCTTTCT
>JBGSNS010000278.1:0-9488 GCA_041739515.1 Bdellovibrionota bacterium | reverse complement strand
GAAGCGTTGCTTCGCAGTCGATTGAAGACTTTGCCGTGTTCTCCTCAACCCAGGATTGTATCATTCCGTGCTTGGGGCCGATCGTGGATAAATCCGTGGTTGCAAAGAGGCCGTGTAGACTGCGAGGCCGGCGCCTCGCGTTCTCAGGGGGAGGGCCCCCTTGGGCGCTTTGACAACATTACCCATCGCTGATAAAACCCCTGCCTAAACCAGGAAACTATAAAAGTAATCGAATTAGGGATTTAGCATGTCATTGAGCAGCGCACGGGGATTAGACCCGGTTGTAAAGAAAGCAGTCGTAACGAAATTTCAAAGATCGGCAGGCGATACGGGTTCGCCAGAGGTGCAGATTGCACTTCTAACTACTCGTCTCCAGAAGTTGATGAAGCATTTTCAGAAGTCCCCGAAGGATAACCACTCGCGACGTGGGATGCTTCAGATGATCTCCAAGCGTAAAGGTCTCCTTAAGTACCTACGTCGAGATAACCCAGAGGGATACCGTAGTACGGTAGAGGCTCTAGGACTCCGCAAGTAAAGCCGTTTCAGTTCAACTAGAGAATTAAGCAAGCTTTGCGTAAGCAAATTCAATTTAACCGAGAATCGCTGTGTGTCGGTACAGACCGTACCGATGAGTGTTGTTGCGATTAGCGCGCGGTATTCCGTTGCGCGTTCCCCGTCGAACGACATAGATTCAACAAGTAACAAAGTAACAAAAAAGAGAAAAACGGAGCATAGAAGAATATGACGATGAATAAATTGGAGCGTGATTTTCACGGCCAGAAATTTTCAATGGAAACGGGAAGAGTTGCGAAGCTCGCATCAGGCAGCGTGGTTGTTCGTGCTGGAGATACGATGGTGTTGGTCACCGCGTGTATGGGCAACGAGCGCGACGGAGATTTCCTCCCGCTAACGATGGATTATGTAGAAAAGGCCTACGCTGCTGGAAAGATTCCTGGTGGATATTTCCGCAGAGAAGGAAAGTTAACCGATCACGAGACGCTCGTATCGCGCTTGATGGATCGCCCTTGTCGTCCACTTTTCCCAGAGAATTTCAATCGCGACATCCAAGTTGTAGCGACTGTGATGTCTGCTGATGGAATCAATGATCCTGATACGTTGGCTGTATGCGGAGCGTCCGCTGCATTGACGCTCTCTGAGTTGCCGTTTGAAGGTCCGATCGCGGCTGTTCGTGTAGCTAAGCTTTTCGGCAAAATCGTTATCAACCCAAGCGTGCAAGATTATTCTAAGCTTGAGATGTCGATGATCGTAGCTGGTACTGCTGATGCAATTTGCATGGTGGAAGGCGAAGCGAAGGAAGTTCCAGAGAAGGAAGTGCTTGAGGCGCTGTTCTTTGCACACGCGGAGATTCAGCAGCTGATTAAGATGCAGTTAGAGCTTCAAAAGACTAGCGGTCGCCCGAAGGTAGCTGTTAAGCCGGTAGTTCGCGATGAAGCGCTCGTAGCTGAGATCGAGAAGTTCTTTACTCCGAAGTTAAAACCAGCGGTTAAGATCGCTGATAAGCTTGAGCGCAGGGACGCGCTTTCAAAGATCAAAGACGAAGCGAAGGCTAAGTTTATCACTAAGCCGGACGACGAAAAGGCTTCCGCAGCGATCGCTAAGCAACTTTCGAAATCGTACGAGGACATGCATTACAAGTCCGTTCGTGGAATGGCGTTCGACGATAAAGTTCGAATTGACGGACGGGATTTTACCACGGTGCGTCCAATCTCGATCGAAGTTGGAGTCTTGCCTCGTAGTCACGGCTCTGCGTTGTTTCAACGTGGGGAGACCCAAGCCGTAGTGGTCACTACATTCGGAACGAACGATGAAGCGCAGCGAATCGAGACGTTAAACGGCGAAGAGTCGAAACGTTTCATGCTGCATTACAATTTCCCAGCGTATTCAGTTGGGGAAACGAAGCCGATGCGTGGACCTGGACGCAGAGAAGTTGGGCATGGATTTTTGGCCGAGCGCGCTGTTAAGGCCATTTTGCCGGACGATAAGGCATTCCCATACGTTATCCGAATTGTCAGTGAAGTGACGGAAAGCAACGGATCAAGCTCGATGGCGACCGTTTGCGGTTCGTCGTTGGCGTTGATGGAAGCGGGCGTGCCTATTAAAGCACCGGTTGCCGGTGTTGCGATGGGGTTGATGCAAGAAGGCAAGCAGTCAGTTGTTCTGACCGATATTCTTGGCGATGAAGATCACCTTGGTGACATGGACTTTAAGGTCTGTGGAACTGAGAAGGGAATTACCGCGTTGCAGATGGACATTAAGATCAAAGGTCTTGATCAGGGCACGATGTCAAAGGCGATGGATCAAGCGCGTGAAGCGCGAATCCATATCTTAAAGCAGATGACAGCTGTCATCAGTGAGCCGAAGGCATCGATGAGCCAGTACGCACCTAAGATCGTAACGATTAAGATTAACCCTGAGAAAATCAGAGACGTGATCGGACCAGGCGGAAAGATGATTCGGTCCATTACTGAGTCATGCGGTGTTCGAATTGAAGTCACCGACGATGGTACTGTTAATGTATCCAGCAGCAATAGCGAGAAGATCGAGAGCGCGCTGGTCATCATCCGTTCACTCACCGCTGAGGCTGAGCCAGGCAAAATCTATCGTGGAATCGTCAAGCGCATCGCTGATTTCGGCGCATTCGTTGAGATATTCCCCGGAACTGATGGGCTAGTTCACATCTCGCAGCTCGCTGAATCACGAGTTAATCGCGTCACCGATGTGGTGAACGAAGGTGATGAAGTATTTGTGAAGTGTCTTGAGGTTGATCGTCAGGGTAAAATCCGACTTTCATTGAAAGACGCGACAGCTGAAATGGCGCAGAAGGCTGGGTAATTTGCTGGGAGCGCAGGGTAACACCCCGCGCTTCCAGGTAGAAATTACTTATTCATTTGAGTAACCATCGGCTTGGCCGAAGAGTTACTTGCTTGCATGCTCGACATCTCGCTCATCGTCGCTGCAGATCCGATCTGCGAAACCACTGAGGCGCTTGCCGCTGACTCAACAGTCATTTGCTCAACTTGAGCAGCAAGAGCTGAAGCGGATCGATTTACTTTGGTCGCTTGGAGTCCCTTCGGTCCTTCCTTAAGTTCATACTCTACCTCTTCTCCGTCTTTGAGAGTTTTGAAACCCTCTTGAGAGATCACAGAATAGTGAACGAAGACATCTTTGCCGCTTGTATGCTGAATAAAGCCGAAGCCCTTAGCATCGTTAAACCACTTAACCACACCCTTCAAACTAGGGCTCTCATTTCCAGTCGTGTTTTCATCAATAGTCATAGTCGCTGAAACTCCTTCGAATTCTTATCACCCGACCGCAAACCCAATCCTGAAATCGAACCAACCTAAGCAAGTGCCAACCTGTTAAAGTGATAGCAAACTCGACTTGGTACAAACCGGACATAGCTTCACGGACTTCAGTTTCGATTCAGGCCGCATTGCTAACGACTCGAAAAAAACTCGCTGTTCGACTAATCCAGAGAAAGTGGCCGATTTAACAGCCTATGCCGCGCCCAGTATCGCTGCTTGGGGGCTAGAGTCCAGAGAAATATTCAGCATCGTTGGAAAACGGCTTAAGCAATTGAATGTATGGACGTCTGGCAGTCAATTTGCCACAAGATGGGGGTGGGTATGAATTCTAACAACGCTCTGTATTTAGCGATTTCCGCTATGGATGAGCCTGTTTTGGTAATCGATGGGGAGGGCATGATTCAAGTCAGCTCCCGAGGCGTCGCAAACATCGTTTCCGATCTAAAAACGAACTCCAAATTAACGGATATTCCCTCGGAATTTTTGTCTCAGATGACCGTATTGCGACTAGGAGCTACGGAATTGGTATCGCTGTCATCCTCGATGGAGCAGCGGGGACGCCTAGAATCATTGGGGACGATCGCCAGCGGCGTCGCGCACGACATCAACAACATAGTTACCGGAGTACTTGGTCACGTAAGTTATCTGCGGGTAATTCTAGATAAGGAAGGGAAACATATTGAGTCTCTGAAGTCGATCGAAGATGGCGCCAAGAAAGCAGCCGCGTTGTCCCAACAAGTCTTAAAATTTTCAAAAGCAGAGGAGCTTCATCCATCTAGGTTTGATGCGCGAGAGGTTACGGCGAGTACATTGTCGTTGATCAAAGCTGCTATGCAACCCGGATGCAAGTTGACTAGCTCTCTTTCTAAGACTGGTTGTTTTATTCTCGCGATCGAAGCGCAGCTTTCACAGATCGTGATGAATTTGGTCGTTAATGCACGTGATGCGCTCGGAACTAACGGACAAATTGAGGTTGTAGTGACTTCCATAAACGACCCGGAAGAACTTTCTCGTGCATTTCACGGCGCGGATCTTTCCGCAAAGTCGTACGTGCGAATTCTTGTAGCTGACAACGGTGAAGGGATGTCCGAAGAGGTTAAGCGGCGTATGTTCGAGCCGTATTTCTCTACTAAAAAAGCGAATGGCACCGGTCTTGGTCTAGCGACCGTCAATCAAATCGTCACCCAGTTTGGGGGAGCGATAGTGGTGGATTCGACCGTCGGTCGTGGAACTACGATCGCTGTATATTTACCTGAAGTTGCTGAAGCCGATGTCGATCTGTCACCGGAAACATCAGTCAGTGGTGGAAGTGAACGAATTCTGGTGGTCGACGACGAATACTCGGTTCGTAACGTTCTGTGTCTAAGCTTAGAGCACTTGGGATACGAGGTATTGGTCGCCTCCAGCGGCGCAGAAGCGCTGGAGATTTATCGCATGGCAAAGGAGCCTATTGCATTGGTCTTATTGGATATGATTATGCCGGAAATGGCCGGTGAGAAGGTATTCTCAGCGTTGCAGGAAATCGACCCAGATGTAGCCGTTATGGTGGTTAGCGGGTTTGCTGCGGGTTCTAGTATTCAAGGAATCCTCGATGCGGGTGGTTTGGACTATCTCCCGAAACCGTTTACAATCGAAGAGCTGGCCAAGAAGGTCCGAGGCTGTTTAGCCTAGTTATAATTGATTCTCCAAATTTGTAGCATGCAAGCTCTGACGCTTCGAAATCTCGTGTTGAATCCGCCTCTGGTTTTGGCTCCGATGAGTGGCGTCACTAATTCAGCGTTTCGTCGTTTGGTTAAAGAGCTCAATCCGGGATCCGTCGGTTATATGATCAGCGAATTTCTCTCAGTTGAGGGGATGACGCGCGGTTCACGACGCACAAAGGAGATGATGCAATTTAGACCGGAGGAGCGTCCGTTCGGAATTCAAATATTCGGCTACGACATACAACGAATGCGGGATGCTGCCGTAATGGTACAGGACTCAGGCGCGGATGTGGTCGATGTTAATTGCGGCTGTCCCGCCCCTAAGGTTGTAAAGCGTGGTGGAGGCGCTGAGTTGATGCGCCAACCGGATCACCTAAGGGAAATCGTGTCAGCGATTCGTAAAGCGGTGACCATTCCGGTGACCTTAAAAATGCGTTCGGGTTGGGATGAGACTTCGCGAAATTGCGTCGAGATTGCACGCATGTGCGAAGGCGAAGGAATCGAGATGTTGACCGTTCACGGCCGTACTCGTGCTCAACTTTACCGAGGCGTGGCTGACTGGAGCATCGTGTGCGATGTTGCTCGATCGGTGAAAATTCCAGTGTGCGGTAGCGGAGATGTTACGGATTTGGCAAGCGCTCAGGAGCGTTTGGGGCACGGGGTCGTTGGTCTGTATATAGGACGGGCAGCAATCGGGAATCCAAGAGTTTTCTCGCAAATCGCATCCCCGCAAACAGCAGAAACTACGGACTCTATCGGCGCTGCCAAAATTCTTCTGCGCTATCGTGAGCTTCTTTTAGAGGATATGCCCCCGCGTCCAGCCCTCGGCAAAGTGAAGCAAATGGCCTCCCAAATGGCGAAGGGGAACCTGTGGCGCAAAACTGTCCTCCGTGCGATGACCGATGAGGAGTTGATGTTGGTACTCAACGCAGCAGCGGTAGGCGATTGCTCTCGATGGGTTGGCGCTCTCACTGATTTTGAAGAAAGAGAGTCATCCGCGTGCATCGAGTCTTGTGACGCATTTTAGTTCATAAATGGCGGAAATAACTTTTTCAGATCTTTGGTTTCGGTACGGGGATGTTTCAGGCCATCCGACTCCGCCTATTTTACGTGGGGCTACGGGGGCGTTTGCCCCAGGAAAAAAAACCGCATTAATCGGTCCTGATGGCTCCGGCAAAAGTACGTTAATAAAGATTTTGGCTGGCCTATTGTCTCCCATGAGCGGGACTGTCCAAGGTATTCCAGAGAGTGGGGACGTTCCGTCAATTGGGCTCCTGTTTCAAGAAGGCGCTCTGTTTGATTCCCTTTCCGTATTCGACAACGTGGCGTTTCCGCTCGTGGCTGGTCGAGTGCCAGCGATGACATTGCCAATGTCAGAGCGCAGAGTAGTTCACGATCGGGTTGAAGCCATTCTTGGATCGGTTGGACTGTGTAAACATAGCGAAAAACTTCCGGGGCAACTGTCAGGTGGCATGCGTAGGAGGGTGGCTTTGGCGCGCGCGTTGGTCGGAAAGCCTCCGATATTGTTTTTAGATGACCCCACCGCGGGGCTCGATCCAGTGGCTAGCAGGGTCATTATGGAGCTCATCGAACAGCTCCATGACGAGTATCATCCGACCACGGTGATCGTCAGTCACGACCTGCGTCGGCTTCTCCCTGTTAGCGATGAAGTTCTCGCCCTCTTTAAAGGTGAGATCGTATTTAGCGGAGCCAGGGGCGATCTCACCTCCGGAGCACCGAAGCCCGTCAATGAGTTCTTAGCTTGCCGTGGCGGGGCATATGCGTAGCTGCCGGTATTTACTGCCATCCAGGACCTGCTGCTAACTTATTGATTTCCTGCTAGTATCACCACCTAACATCGCCGTAGCACTTAAAAATCTCCGGTCGATTTTAGTGACCGATGAGTATAAAGCGAGAATAGACTTGCCCATGATCCAGAGTATTTGATGACACAACGACACGCGACGCTCGTTCGAGCGCGGGAGCGATTACTAGACGGGTTAGGCGTACCAACTGGCGGAAAATTCGAAATCGACGAGTTTCAGCGAGAAGCGATAGCTAATGTTGTTGATGGTCACGACACGTTAGTTGTGGCTCCTACCGGCTCTGGAAAAACCTACATAGCGCTTGAATCAATTCGCGCGGTGCTATCCCTAAAGCTTCGAGCTGCATATACAACACCGCTAAAGGCGCTTTCGAATACGAAGTTTAATGAATTTAAAAAGATTTTTGAACCGGAGTACAAAGTCGGTTTACTTACTGGTGATCGCAAAATCGACGGCGATGCAGGAGTTGTCATCGCTACCACGGAAATTTATCGAAATGAACTTTATCGAGCAGCTGAAAGATATTCCCTCGTTGTGCTAGACGAGGTGCACTTCATCGCAGATCCGCAGCGTGGCGCGGTTTGGGAGGAGAGTATTATTCTCACGCCGCCATCGACGACGCTTTTAATGTTGTCTGCTTCGATCTCTAATCCTCAAGAGATTGCGGCTTGGGTTTCGGAGGCGCGTGGCCGTCCATGTAGAATCGTGATTAAGAAGGAACGTCCGGTGCCGCTTCGGTTCGGTTTTCTGCATCCAGAACTAGGTGTTATGCCGCTTAACTCGAACGACGGGTCGATTTTCCCTGAAGTATTAAACTATTATAGCGGCTCCAAACTCGATACTTCCGGAATGCGAGTGCAGCAGCAGGGATTGCGCGGCAAGCCATGGCGCAATAGTGGCGGCGGACGCGGTCCATCGCGTGGGCGGTCAGGGCGCGGTGGCGGAAGGGGAAAATAATGCTCAGAGAATTTGCAGCCACCAGCGTGCTCCGGGAATTGCGGGCCGATAATTTACTTCCGGCGATTCTGTTTCGGACGGCGCGCAGACAATGCGACGCTGATATCGACGCAATTGGCACCATGCGGGGCGGCGCTTTGCCGCCGGCAGAGCAAGAAATTTTAGAAAAGGAGGTTTGGGCGGTAATAAGCAAGTACAGCATCGAGCCGGAGATTCTGACTAAGCATCCCCACTATCAGACGTTAATCACAGTCGGAGCTGGCGCGCATCACGCGGGGCAGTTGCTGATGTGGCGGCTGCTTCTTGAAGAATTGATGAGCCGCGGCGTTTTGCGATTGATGATCGCTACCGGAACTGTCGCCGCTGGTGTCGATTTCCCAGCCCGCTCGGTGATAATCACCGCCCACAGTAAGCGCGGTGCGGACGGATTTGGAGTACTGACAGCAGCGGAATTTCAGCAGATGTCAGGTCGTGCCGGAAGGCGCGGAAAAGATGTTGTGGGAATTTGTTTGATCGCACCCGGTGCATTTTCGGATGCCCGTGTTGTGCATCAGTTGTTGCAACGTCCGCCAGAGCCGCTTCGATCCGCATATTTTGCAGCACCTTCTTCGGTTTTGAATCTTCTTAAGTTTCGCAGCGCAGATGAGCTTCGCTATATCGTCCAAAAAAGTTTAGCTGCATTTCTTGATAGAAAAGCTGGATTGAAGCTGCGGGAAGAATCGGCCGCACTGGATGAATCGATTAAGCAGGATCAAACGATCGTTGGGGAACGCCGTAAAAAGGCTGAAAAACGTGTCCGACGGATGGTAAAAGAGGCTGAGGACTTAGAGGGTAAACAAGCTGTACAGCTCGAAGTCGCGCTCACTGGATTAACTAAACTTGGGTACATTGAGAATGGTAGCTTAACCGTGAAGGGGCAATGGGCTGCCAACCTTTGCACCAGTCTAGTGTTGGAACTCGCCGAGGCGATTGAATCCGGCTTGTTCTACGATCTCTCAGTCGAAGAGTTAGCCGCCGTGGTAGGCTCGATCGCTGGCGACTCACACAGAAATTACTTCTCTCTGAAGAAAAATCCGATCAAACCGGAATACTTTCAGGCGATGCAAGATGTTGTTTCGCGAATTAAAGAGAGTTTCGACAATCGCCAGACAACAGAAATTGGCGTCGTGCCTGATGCGGCCCTAACAGTCCTTACCTGGATGGAATCTGACAGCTGGGTGGATTTCGCGGGATTGCTGCGATTGGCAGGGGTCGCGGAAGGGGACGCTGCGCGCGTAATTATGCAAACCGCGGATCACTTAAGCCAGATTGCTCGACTTGAGGAGTCTCATCCACCGCTCGCAGCGACCGCCTCAGAAGCCCGAAGAAGGCTGTTGCGGCCACCATTGAGTGAGGCGCTGATAGAAGGGTAAATGCTGTCGGACCGCGGACCGCCGGTCCGCGTGTTCGAATTCAACTAAGCGATCATGCGGACCATCCTCCTACGCCGAGGAGGCTGTCCGAAAAGTCTGCAGACAATGGGGATCGAATGATATCCTGAGAAGGTGTAGACATGTGTCATGGGAAATCAGAAGTTCCGTGAGCCTGAGTCTAGAAGCCAACTGACGCTATTGCCCCGAAGTATTGAGGATTTTGTGGCTGTAGATGACAGCGTGCGGTTAGTTGATGAGATAATA
>JBGSNS010000241.1:0-15205 GCA_041739515.1 Bdellovibrionota bacterium | reverse complement strand
AGTACTGCACACAGATACTCGTATTATTCCGGGCTCTCCAAGAAGTTGGGCTTCATGGAACTACCTAAAACGAAAGGGAATGACGAATGCAACAGGTGTTCAGATTTCGTACTATATGAACCGACTACAGGGCTTGCGTGCAAAGAGTCATTACCTCGTTACCCTCAACCGCTCTAACGAAATAGCACCGGATAAGGCTATATATAATGTCGCCTATTCTCACCCAGTTTATACTCCAAGGTCGATTCGATCGCAGGCAGAGCTTAAACAGCTCAACGGAACTAGTCGTACGTTCTATGCGGGGGCGTATCTTGGATACGGATTTCACGAGGATGGTGCACGGTCCGGTGTAGAGATTGCTTCTCACTTCGGGATGGCGCTATGAGGTCTACACTCAGCACTGGAAAGATGTTTCATGAGCGCTTCGAACCTCGACGCCACCGCTTCGTCTACCCCATATTCCATCTACGGATCGACCTCGATGAGTTTATAGCCGGAGCACTTGATGGGATCATAGCTCGAGATCGTTTCGGTCTAGTTGGAGTTAAAACACCGAATTATCTTAAACATCAACGCGGGAATTTGCGAGAAAAGGTTAGCGCGACGCTTTTTGATGCAGGCTTCACTTCGAGACCCGTAGAAGTTGAATTGGCGACAATGCCAGCCATACTCGGATACGTCTTTAATCCAGTAAATGTCTACCTTTGCTATCAATCTGAGAGAAAACTTCAGGCGGTAATTGTTGAAGTTCAGAATACATTCGGCGAGACTCATATTTACGTTCTTGATGCCAATGATGGACCAGAGTTTATATTCCCTAAAAAGTTTTTCGTTTCTCCTTTCTTTGATATCAGCGGTGATTACAAACTAATCCTTGGAGATTACAGTTCTGATGCCCTAGACGTCTCGGTTGAGTTAATTAAGAATAACCGAACTGTATTTATAGCAAGCTTAAGTGAGAAGTCGGGAACTCTTTCCCGTATAGCGCTATATCGCACTATTTTATCGATGCCCGGCGCAGTTCTTCTTGCGATGATTCGGATCCATTTTCAAGCTTTTCTAATTTTTCTCAAGAGAGCAGCGCTTTTACAAGGGTGGCGGCGTAATGAGGGCGGAGCCGCAACATGGTCGCATCAAACGCCGGTGCATCGAGCTCGCCTAGCCCTTCTGAATACATTTCGTTGTCTAGAAAGATTTTATTCTAAAAATGAACTTACGAAAAATAAGAGTGAAAATTTATGAATACTAATGATGCTAATTGTTACGTCGAAGGCGCAACTTCATTTGCAGAATCTTTAGAACTAAAGGACGGCTTTGAGGAACGAGCCTGTCGCGAAGGGCTGTTTGGGCTAGGAGAAAGTTTCATAGCCGGCGAGTGGACAAGCGAGCGATTGGACGAAAAGTTATATCGAGTGATTAGCGAACAGGGGTCGCAAATGTCTCGCTATAACCTCCCACTCATTAAGTACTTGCTTCTTGAAAGAGTCTTGAACCTTCAGAAAGGGAGAAGAGCGTATGAGGTTGGGATTCGGCATTACGATTTAGGAAACGATCTCTTCAGTGCGATGTTGGACAGAAGTATGTCGTACACATGTGGTCTTTGGGATGGTGCAAATACGCTCGATGAGGCTCAGGAAGCCAAGTTAGAGCGACTGTGTAAATGCCTAGATCTCACGCCCGGCATGCGTGTGCTCGATATCGGATGTGGCTTTGGAAATTTTGCATATTATGCAGCCACAAAGTACGGCGTATCGGTAGTAGGACTTACTATTTCACAGGAGCAATCAAAAATAGCTCGACAGCGTTGTGCGGGATTACCGGTAGAGATCATCGAGCAGGATTACGCTAAGTACTCGGGGACGTTTGATAGGATCGTGTCAATCGAAATGATCGAAGCCGTTGGGCGAAAGAATCTTCCAGGTTATTTTGATTTTGCGCGCCGCTGCTTGATTCCAGGTGGGCGTTTCGCTTTACAGGTGATATCAGGCGAATCATTTAAGCGGGGGTCTTCACCCGCGCTCGATCAGTATCTAGTCTGGCTTGTGAAGAATATATTCCCGAACGGGTACTTGCCGAATTTGGCTGAGTTAATGCAACCTTCATCTCACGGCTTTGTTTTGCAGGATATGACTAATTTTGGCGATGACTACGAGCGGACCCTTCAGGCGTGGCGCTCCAATTTTGAGTCAGCATGGCCGAGCCTTCAATCAAAGTACGGCGAACCGTTTCGCCGGATGTGGAATTACTACCTCTGTGGGTGCATGGCATGTTTTAGAGCAAAGCTCGTTCACCTCTATCAAATTACCTACGTTAAGACCGCAAAAGACTAGCGACTTTATGCTAGGTCGGCTGTTTCTCGGCTCGCAATAGACATAGTGGTAACCCTTGATGCTTAAAAAGCGATTCGAACTCCGACTCTATATTTCCGGTGATATCAAGCTCTGCAAGATAATTCGTCGAAGTTTCTCGCACAGCAAAGTGTGATATTTCTTTGATCTCCTTCGATGACGAAGCGAAGTACTCGTGGTGATCAGTTTTGTATTCGAGCATTCCACCAGGTTTTAGTACTCTGAGAATCTCGTGAAGCGTCTTACCACTCATTAACCGATTTTTTCTCCAACGCTGCTTGTCCCATGGGTCAGGATACAGCACGAAAACTGTATCGCATGACTCATTAGGTAATTGAGTTAGAAACGGGCGGGCATCTACATGGCACATTATCAAATTAGGTAACTTCAGTTCATCGGCCTTCTCAGCCGTTCGATAGACTCGTTTGAAGCGCAACTCGGAGCCTACATACAGCGTGCCCGGGCTTCGTTGGGCATGAGTTACAAGGTGACCTCCAGAGCCGGAACCAAGCTCTATGGCAAACTTCTCGAACTGCGACCGCTTCTGCAGAAGAAACTGCAATGAGTTGTCGGAAAGGCCTATTCGCTCCGAACCAAGCAATATCCGGTCCGGCTTAGTCTTAATAAGCTCTACATACGGGTTAATTTCAGGTCGAAAAATCACAGGGTTACATCATTAAATTTTTTTGAGTAGCAGTCCCCAAAGGAGTACTCTTATAACCTATGAAGTCACTTTTCTCACCTTTCTGGTTATTGTCGGTTGTTGGATTGTCCTTATCTGGATGCTCCATCTTTTCAGATTCAACCTATACCGACCTTCAGGAGGCAGCTGCAGCCCAGCGTGCTGTTTTGGTTGAGCGTGAGAACTATCGGATTGCGTTAGCAGCTTTGGTAGCACACGAGTCTGAACAGATCTCTGATATGAATATCGCGACCGGCCCAACACGGTATAGAAGACCGTTTATCGGGGTGCGGGTTGCCAATCCGAGGTAAATAATTCAGCGATTTTTGGAAGTGACGTGGAAGTATCCTTACGTATTTAAAAAGATCTCACTTCCAAGCCTCCCTAAAAATTCAGTAAGAGATTCCTCTATTCGACTAAATAAACTGCTTACTCCAAAGCTAAAGCTTTGACCGGTTCTCGTCGACCTAAGACTTCGGTCGGGAATTTAATCGGTGGGGTCAAGATGAAAAATGCATTATTAGCTCTCGTTATCGCAGTTGCCTCTGTATCAATGGCTAACGGAGCATCCGCGCAAACAGCGACTCTAAAGAAAAACCAGATTCAGAAACTTTCCTCACCGCGAGTTACATGTGGATACTTTCCAAAGTTAAAAGTATGGAAGGTTGCGGCTAAGGCAGGTAGTAAATATAAGGTTAACAAGAAAGCCTCCTCGGCTGCTAAATCAGCTTGTTCCCGACTAATTAAGCCAGGTGCGTTGAAGAACTACGGTCTCGATGATTTACCAGCCAGCGAAGCGGTCGTGGCAGCGAATACTAATGTAAACTCTATTCGTAACAGACGCCCACTAGGGATTCAGTCAGTATCAGGTACACCCCCGACCATCGCTGAGATAGTCGCAGCTGGTTCGGAGAATACGTTTTGGGCACCAGGGATTGTGAACGCAATCTCCAGCGGGACTCCAACAAACGATCAATGTAATGATTTCTTCAATACTTCAGACGACGGCGGGTCAGGTGGGTTTCTCGCGTGCTATATGACCGAAGGCACGGCCTACTCAGTTTCACAGGTTGCGCAGGCCGGAACCTCGCTTTGCTATATGCGGGGCTTTCCAACTCAGGCGGTGCTAGATGATGGTGGTGTTGCCCTTGTATCTGGCTCCCTTCCTGACGATGATATTTCAAAAGTTTTTAATACGCCCGCCGGTAGCTCTCCGCGAGTTGTAAAAGTATCTGGCGCTGGTGAGTCGACAATCTTTATAAAGATTTATTCTGCTGCGCAGAATGTTCGTGCTGGAAATCAATATGGGTTTGATATCTGGTTCTGCGAGGATGGAGAAACTGAACCACAAGAGTATGAACGCACCAGGGTTTCCGCTGGCGGTGAGTACATCTCTTCATCAGCTAATTTTCATGAGGGTCAAAGTAAATTTGCCGGTGTGACCCGGGCGTTTTTGCGAAGTTCAGGTGGAGCACTTGCAATCGACTCTACCCGCACCAGAACCGCTCAATTTTCCGGAGAATTTAATAACGGATCGTTTAAATCATCGCTTTCGATCAATGGGAACAACGAACTTCATACCAAAGTCTACGATATCCACGAAGGTGGGGGCGAGCCGAGAAAGGCTTACTCAATTGCTCGATTCGCTGGTAGTGGATTGTCTGGATTGCAGTTCTTCGAGGGCGCCTACAAGGATAGCTCCAGTGGTGGGAACAATGGCGGCCTTTCGGGTGCGGTTGAATTCCGTGATTCATACTACGTTGCGGCACCGTCCAGTGAGTATTTAGCTGATCTCGAAGAAGTCAATTTTTCAACAGATGCATTTTATGCATCGGCGCCGAGTGTGTCAGCGGACGGAAGCAGCTTCTCATGTTCGCAAGAGCCTACGGTTGAGTTATCTCTAGATATGGAGAGTAGCGCTATGATGGCAGTGGCCGAAGCTTGCGAAGGGGACCGCTTTGACGGAGAAGAAATCCGCTTCTGCCGCAGCACGGTGCTGGAACAGGCGCAGCAAGATTACGGAGCATATTGCGCGATAGAGTAGTGAGGTTGGATCTGAGTAGTCGTAGAATGACTCAGTTAATTAGTTTAGTCGTTTTCTCGATACTATTTTCAACATTCTCATCAGCGCAAACTTTTAGTCCGTATAATTACGAAATCGGAACCCCAGAGGTTACTGATTATTATATAGACCCGACGAACGGGTCAGATGCTGAAAACGGATTGAGTGTTTCTACTGCGTGGCGCACTGTACAGCATGCGTGGAATCAGATTCCTTCAACAACGCTAACACATGGATTCCGCTTAAACCTGATGAACGGGACGTATGGAAGTGACGAGCTTCCTAACTATTGGGAGTTGCGACGTGGCACGTCAAATGCGCCGATAATACTTCAAGCCGCTAGCGGTCAATCAGACGTTCGATTCGTTCGTGATATTAATATGGCAAATGTGTCGTATTTCTACCTGCTAGGAGTGAATATTACACCATCACCGGCTGGCGATACATTTCATTGCGAATCGTGTGATCACATCCTGATAAGAGGCTGTACATTAAACGGCGGTTCCACGTCCGACGGAGCACATGAGACGTTAAAGATAAACCAATCTCAATATATCTTTATAGAGAACAATAACATCTCGAACGCAGATGATAATAACATCGACTTCGTAGGGGTGCAGTACGGACATATTATCGGAAATAAAGTTCACAACGCGCTTGATTGGTGTGCCTATGTGAAGGGAGGTTCTGCCTACATTCGAATCGAAGGCAATGAGTTCTACGATTGTGGAACTGGTGGAGTTACAGCGGGGCAGGGGAGCGGTTTCCAATTCATGGTGTCACCGTGGATTCACTACGAGGCATACGACGTTAAGATTATAAACAACCTGGTTCATGACGTAGCTGGTGCCGCCTTCGGAGTGAACGGCGGGTATAACGTTCTTATCGCCCATAATACTGCATATAAAGTTGGTTCTAGAGACCATTTGATTGAAGTCGTATTCGGCGAGCGAACTTGCGATGGAAATTCCGATGGCGATGCAGATGCTACATGTAACTTACATAATGGTCTTGGTGGATGGGGTCCTAGTACGGTGCGAACCACTCCGGATCTGATCGGAAATAGAAATGTTAAAATTCTTAATAATTTAATCTACAATCCATCATCAGTTGTTGCGGCGCAGCACTTCGCTATCTATGGGCCGCGCACACCTGCTGGTGGAGCAAACTTATCGTCACCACAATTTACCGATACGAATTTGCAAATCGCTGGAAATATTATTTGGAATGGCAGCGGGTCAACACCGCTTGGAATTGAAGATTCGGAGCAGGGATGTCAGTCATCGAATACGACTTGCAACGAATCACAGCTCCTTACAGAGAACCTAATCAATACACTCGAACCTGAATTGAGTGGCCCCTCCGGCAACGATTTTAGGCCCACGTCCGGCAGCAATATTTTGTCGCAATTATCCGCTGAACTCACCAGTTTTGCTGGCGGAGATCGAGAATCGACACCGCAAGCAACGGAAGGGATTTTGAGTAACTTATTTACTCGTGATTTCTCAGGCGCAGAATTCCCTAGTTCTAGGGTGGTTGGAGCTTTCAATTCGATAAATTCATCGTTAGCTCCACCCGCTATCGACGACTCAGTAACTCCGTCCGATCCGAGCGATGAGCAGTCTCCAACTCTAAGTCGATTGGCTGTAAGTGCAAGACAAAAAGGGCGATTCGCTACGCTGTCGGTCAGGGTGAAGGTTATTAGTACAACGACCGTCTCTCGCGTCTCCGCAACCATCAGCAAGGGAGCAAGGCGGTTAAGAGCGATACGGCTCTCGAAATCCGGGGCACTTTACAAGAAGGGTGCCTCTGTGAGAGCGAAACGTGGCAATCGGCTAGCGGTGCGGATTACAGCCACGAATAGCGCTGGAAGTGCCGTTCTAAACCAAACTCTACGGGTAAAGTAGGCGAGGACGGGGGGTCTCACTACTTTTCCCCTGAATTTCAGGCACTATAGGCGGCCGATCTGAGAGGCTACGCATCCATTGAATAAACGCATAACCAGATCGTCGTAACGAGCCCGGGTTTCGTGAAAATGAGGCAACGGCGGAAGCGATAGATCTCTAATTAGTAGTCTCCAAGAGACATTTATATGACGGCATCAACATTAACGAGAATGCAGAATAATCTCAGTAGAGGCAATGAGAGACCGGCTTCATGCGGCGCTTCTCTTGGTAGATCAGCGGTGCTTGGAGCGACGCGTCTGGGTGTTCCATCCGGAGAAAGGGAATCGTTGGTGATTAAGGCCGTATGCGTCGTTTCTGAGGCGCTGGAGCGTGGTTCTGTCGGACTAGATAAGACTATTTATGATGAGCTGCGTTCCGGTTTCGGGAATTTGGGTGCATCGCTGACTGACTATGCTCGGATAGCTGATAAAGTTTCCTGTGACACGTGGGTTCCTAAGGACAACGCCTTGACTGAGCAAGTGGTGAAAGATTTGACTGATGCGGCTGCCAAGTTCACAGAGCATCGCTTGTCTTTAAGCGCCGTAATTGATCAGTTAGGAACTGATATCGCGCCAACCCATTTGAGCCATTTGTCGAAAATTGATGGTGTGTCAGATAGAATTGAGAAGGAATCTACTGAAGCGATTAGCAGAATTAGACGTGATTCTGAGTTCTTTGAGCGCGCGTCTTCGTTGGATCGTACATTCAACGAGCTTGTTGACGTCATCATGAAAACGTTTGAAACAGCGGGTAGCGACGCATTAGATATCCATCAATATACAGAAATCAAAAGTCTGTGTGAATCTTCCGCTCAGAATATAATCTCACTTGATCCCTTGACCATAAGTCCCTCAGCGATACGCGCAGCACGTGAAGCGTTAGTCGAAATGCTTAAAGAGCTTGAACTTTCGAATTCTGTACAAAAAGAGGTTGTAACTCAATTTCGAGCAGCGATATCCGCCTCTAGCGGCCTTCATTTTGACATGCTTTCTGAGTTACAGGACCGTTATCGGCCCGCAGATTCAAAAATTGATCTTGGCAACAGTGGGATAGTAGAACTTAATTTCAATGGCAGCAGCGGTGAATACTCAGCAATTATCACCAGTAAGGAAGTTTCTCTGAGAGCAACTTACTCTTGGGAAAAACCGGAAAATCCTATCGAATTTATGGGGAAAATCGAAACGCTGAAGGCTTCTTTCGGAGAGTTAGTCGGATCCTCTGATGCTCTTTCGCGTGTAGCTTCGCTGGTAGCCCAATCTACAGGTCAAGCTAGTCCCAGGATCCTCGAAGTTGAGGACGGATTTAAATCATTAATCGGATCACCAGAGAATGGAGCGGGCGGATACGCATCAAAGGTAGCGCCTGAGAAAGCATACAACACTGCCGATTTCACCAAGGGGGTAAGGGAAGTTCGGTACACTGTTGGGGGTGGGGACTTCGACTGGCGAGTTATTGAGATTGTTCGCGATAAATTCGGGATGCGACGATTATCCCTATCTGACCAAAGGCAGAAGACCAAAATGACGTTTACACTCGGTCAAGGGACGTTGACTGACGATGTAATCAGTAATTTAACTAAAACCATCGAAGTTTCGATGAAGGATTTGCCTCTCAGGCGAACACCGGATTCCACTGGCCATAGAACCCCGGGAAATCTCGTTTCTATCCTTTTAAGTCCTGACGAAAAAAAGAAGCACGGCTTAAGTGATGTGAAGCTAATCTCGTTAAATGGCGGTGTGCATCGCGGCCTGTCGATTCAGTCTGCATCAGCGGTTAACGGTTATGCGATCACAAACTGCATGGTTCGTGAGAGTTCACTTGTCCTTGTGGGAGCTGCTGAGCTGCGAGGCGTTACGATATCGCACTCCGATATAGATCTATCGTTAGGGGGCTCCGGCATCGTCGACGGATGCAGGTTCGGCTCTGCCGTGACGCTAAAGGGACGCTGTACTGGAGGGAGTAGAATCAAGAATTCGTTCTTTGACACTCCTCCTGACTCGCTAAGTGCGGGCGGAGACTGGTATGGAAACTCTTGTCCGCGAAGGCTCTTCGGTTTGTCCCTATCTGAATTAGGGCTTACAAGAGACCTTCCGCGTCCCTAAATAATCCCGCAACAGAATTGACCACTCAAGGGCAAAGGGCGGCTCTGTCAGCACGCCGTAACTCATTTTGGTCGTCATCACTAAAGATTCCCGACCTTCCTCTCATCCTCAAGCTGTTCAAGCTTCACAAAGCGCTTAGCCCCTGAAATCTGCATATCGACCGGAATCTTCGAAATGCTTCCCTGCTGTTTTCCAGTGCGCACCATCGGAATGTGATCAACGAACTCGGCGTTGATTCGCATGTCAGCTCCTAAGAAGTTATGCAGCAGTGCTAACAGCTCCTTGAAAACGGTGTCGTCAAAGCCAGGTGCCTTAATTAATTTAAGCGTCATCGAACCCAATTCTTCCTGAACTACTTGGTATTGAAGAAGGATATGATCGTAGTCTTTGAATACGTGGGCGAAGAATGTTCCCGGCACGTAGTTTCCGTTCGTGCCGACGATGATCGCTTGTACTCGGCCTTCAATCCGTCCGATGCGAGGTAAACCACGCCCGCACGGACACGGCTTACTATCATCCATCGCCTCCGCCAAATCGCCTACGCGGTAACGAAGCATCGGGAGACAGAAGTTATTTAGGTCCGTGATCACGACCTCACCAACTTCGCCTGGCTTCGCAGGACGACCGTCTTTTAAGATCTCTACGATATAGCTCTCGCCCACAACATGGTGCCCCTCGTGCGCATCGCACTCGTACGCGATCCCAGAGAATTCACGGCTTCCGTACTTATCGAATACGCCACAACCGAAGGTTTTCTCGATTACTTCGCGGCTCTGCTCCGGCAGTGCTTGAGCCGAAGAAACGATCCCCTTAGGGGACAACCCTTCAAGCCCGTGTTGCTTGATATAGTGCGCGAGAAAGTTAAACGACTCTGCATAGCCGTCGATCAATACCGGGTTGTGCTTGCGGATTGCGTCGACGAATTTTGTAAGGTTCTTATCGGAGAGTTCGTAGGCTGGAACGAACAGACGACGATTGAACCACGCATCAACCCGTTCGCGAAATACCTGCAGCGGAGTCATGCCGAGCGTTTGATGCCATAGACGCGCCTGTTTATCGCCGAACCGATAGCCGGTCCATTCTAAACTGCGTTGCGTTGAAGCCCAGCGGATCTCTAGCTGATGCTGATCAGCAAAGCATACAAACGGCTCACCGGTTGAACCACTCGTTTGAATTCTGAGAATTCGATCTTTGCGGTGATTATCTGACAATAGATCGAAGTAGATATTTTCCCGAACATCTCGCTTACTTAAAAGCGGAACTTTTTGCAGATCTTCCAGAGTACGAATGTCGCTTGGCTTTATGCCGGCTTCATCAAATTTCTGGCGATAAAAAGATACATGCTTGTAAGCATGAGCGATTAACTTGCGAAGTTTAAGCTCTTGCAGCTCTTTAATCTTGGCCGGAGGTAGCCACTGGCTCTGCTTAAGCTCTTTGTAGTAAAGCTCGGCGCGGCGAGAAATTAACCACTTATGCAATGGCATTGTGAGAAAGAATAACTTAAACCACATTGCGCGAAGCGGCGGCAGCGGTTCATCTGCTTTGGGCGCTGGATTATTGGATAGATAATCCGCAAGCACATCTTCCTGCTTGAATGCGAGCCGAAATTCTACGAATGCCTTGCCGATATCCGCGAAGCATTTCATGATCGTGCCTCCAGGAAAATCAGTCAGGTAGGATTCCCCGTGTAGTCGATTTTGAAATAGAGTTTCGATCTCACGAATCGCATACCCCTTAGTGTGGGCAGCTATGGCGATAAATGAATTAAAGAAATGATAGGTAAATCGGTGTCGCAGGACATCGATTAAGATTTCACGTTCAGCGATTACGAATCCGGACTTGTTATCCTTCAACCGCATGCTGAATAGGGTATTCAGAAGGAAATTAAAGCCTCGGCTCAAAATATACCGGGAATTCTTAAGACGTCCGATACTGCTTCGATATCCTTGCACCATATCGACATGCGAGAACTTAATTTCGCGGTACAATCTCCAGACGTCTTCCGGCAAATTTTGCAAATCAGCATCAATCAAGCAGACGTATTCACCGGTTGCAGCAGTGACACCAGATTGCCACGCACCGGCTATTCCTTGATTCTTAGCGTGATACACCCCCCGGACGTTACCTTCAGATACCACGAAATTCTCGATAACTTGCTTAGTGTCATCCTTACTACAGTCATCAACGAGAACTATCTCACCGCAAATACCTTTCTTCTCGAATACTTTGGATAACCGTTGCACTAACTCCGGGAGGTTTCGCGACTCATTGTAACAAGGCACAACCACACTTAAGTCGATTTTAGTCTGACTATTAGCAGGACGTGTATTAGTAGAGGATAATGCAATCATAAATTCTTCACTCACTTAGAGCCCTTCTGTTCAATCATCCAATCGTAAGTGCGCTTCAAACCTTCTTCTAAGCTCACTCTAGGGGTCCACCCCAGCGTTTTTTCAAGCTTCTGCCCAATTCCAACTCGAACCGTGCCAGCGGTCCAGTCTGCAGGTTCAAAAACAGGCGTGAGCTGCGAACCGGAAATTTTAAGCATAGTATTAATAAGCTCTAGAACGGTGACTCTGTTACCGGTAGCTACGTTAAACACTTCTCCGTTTCCTTCCGGTGCAAGCGCTCGAACTGTGGCATCCACCGCATCGTCAACGTAAACGTAGTCTAGAGCTTGCAAGCCATCTCCGAAAACAATCGGTTGCTGACCAGCGATGATGCGCTCGAAGTTCTTTATGATTACCGATTTATATCCCATGCCAGCAAACTGCTTTGGCCCGTAAATAAACAGATAACGCAGCGAAGTGCTTTGAAGTCCCCATTGCTGCCGACTGTATTCACACAGGTACTCACCAGCGAGTTTCGTCATACCGTAAATGGTATGTGGTTTGGTGACATCCGTTTCTTTAAATTCCGGCAACTGCATCCGACCATAGGCGTACAGAGAAGAGGTATAGACGAGCTTCTTTACGCCAGCCGCTGCCGCCTGTTCGTATAGCTCTAACGTGCCATCAATATTAGCCCGGATAACCTGATGCGGCGTGTCTTTGGATTGGTTGTGCTTTTCCGCTGCAAGATGAAACACGTAGTCGATGCCACGCAGCGCTTCTTGTAACTTTGATACCGGATCAGTGCCCAGCGTGTGTTTTAAAACTTGAACTTTATCAGAGGATGCTGGGAGATTTGCGGGATCACCGTAACGAAGGCTATCAACAACTACGACTCGGCTTACGTTCTCATTTAACAATCTAGCTACTAAGTGGGATCCGATAAATCCGGCACCGCCGGTGATAAGAATACTTTTGCCGATAAGCTCAGTGGTTGCTTTCATGCTCATTATAATCCACGCAGACAGAACGTCGAAACGAGAAGGCGAAACGGCCCTAAAAACCTAACTCTTGGCAGCATCGGAGGGTACCACGAAGCAAGTACTTGAATCAATTTGAGGGCTCGAACCCACAGCGCGCTAACCCTTTCTTATTACTCGATATCTTGGGCAGATTTATTCCGTACCGATCGTTGCCGTTAAGCACACAAACGACGCGGCGCTATAAGCTGAGCGGATATTCCCACTCTAAACCCTAGCATCGCTTCCGTTGATAAAATCCAGCTTAAACAGCCGCTTTTAGCGCTTCGACCTTATCGGTTCGCTCCCAGCTAAAGTGACCTGCCGCAGTCGGGGTACGTCCAAAGTGCCCATATGCAGCGGTCGCCTCGTAGATCGGCTTTAATAGCTGCAATCCATTAATGATTCCGCGGGGGGTTAAGTCGAATACTTTTGTCACGGCTTGGGCTATTTTTAGTTCGGAGCAAGTGGCTGTCCCGAATGTCTCAACAAGAATTGATACCGGTTCCGCAACACCGATGGCGTACGCTACCTGGACTTCACAACGTGAGGCTAAGCCCGCTGCAACGATATTCTTAGCTACGTAGCGACCAGCATACGCAGCGGAACGGTCGACTTTGCTTGGGTCTTTACCGGAAAATGCGCCGCCTCCGTGACGGCCCATGCCGCCGTATGAATCAACTATGATTTTGCGTCCGGTAAGTCCGCAGTCACCAACAGGGCCGCCGATAACGAATCGTCCGGTTGGATTAATTAAGTAGCGTGTTTTGGCGGACAGCATGCTGGCGGGTACGACATGCTTAATCACTTCGTTTACTACAAAACTTTCAAGTTCCTTGAGGCTGTAGTGCTCTGCGTGTTGAGTGGAAACCACTATCGTATCCACGGATACCGGCTTGCCGTTTTCATATGCGACTGAGACTTGAGATTTGGCATCCGGTTTTAGAAAAGCCCCCCCTCCAGAACGTCTGACATCTGATAATTTACGTAAAATATTATGCGAGAGCATAATCGGCATCGGCATAAGTTCCGGTGTCTCGTCGCAAGCAAAACCGAACATTAATCCTTGATCACCCGCGCCTTGTTCCTTGAAGAGTCCCTCGCCCTCGTTTACCCCTACACTTATATCGTGAGACTGCTGCGACATGAACGTGAGTAGCTGACATGTACCGCCATCAAAACCGAGTGCCGCATCTGTATACCCGATTTTATTAATCGTATTTCTAACGAGAGCATCGTAATCTACCTTTGTGGTAGATGTGATCTCACCAGCGATAATGACAGTATTGTTCTTAACAAGTGTCTCACACGCTACGCGGCTTAAGGGATCTTTTGCGAGATGCGCATCCAGAATAGCATCGCTTATCTGATCCGCTACTTTATCTGGATGCCCTTCACCAACTGACTCTGATGAGAAAACGTGTGGATTCTTATTCAAGCTGACTCCTTCTTCATCCGCGAAACTAAAAAGGCGGAATTTAATTTGGGCTAAGTTAGGTCACTACGCACCTCGCGGCAAGGGAGTTGTGGGTTTTGACGCGGCTAGGCGCGAATAAAATGGCGAATTACGAAGTTTAATTGGGCATATGTAGCCGTCATAAGGGAATAGTCTTGAGGATTCGACCTGGCTGTGTGAAAGCTTGCCAACGATGTCGGAGGAAAAACAAACAAAGATAGCGGTGGTCGCAGTTCCGTTTATCTTAAGCGAATATCAATTTAACGTCGCTGTACGGACCGTACTTTCGTTGTTGGCGCACAAGACGCCTCACTCTCTCGACTTGATCGCCGTTGTGAACTCAATTCAAACCGGACAAGCGCATTTTGATTGGTTTAAAAACTCGTTTGATGTTTGTGAAGTAAACGATCGAAATATTTTGGCTCGTGCATGGAACAAAGGAATCTCGATCGGGTTTGAACGAGGGGCTGATTATTGCCTGGTCACAAACTTAGACGTCATTTTTCATTCTGCGTTTTTGAATAACCTTGTCTCCTTCGCGCAGGCTAATCCTCAGGCGTATATGTGGTCTGGACTTCCGTGGGAGGAAGAGGAAACGCTTGAGCAAGCATCGCTTACAGGGGATCCGATCGGGATCTCACACTTTCATTGCTTTCTAATTGATCGCAGACTCTTTGACGCTGTAGGTCCGTTCGATGAGCAATTCGAGCCAGCGTATCACGAGGATTCAGACATGCTGTATCGAATGCGGCTTGCAAAGCTTCCGCAGTTGGCAACACCGAGTGCTAGAATATTTCATTTAGATCGCATTACTTTAAAAGGTGCGATGATCGCTGGGCAGGAGGAGATGTTGCTCACACTTCGCAAGATGATGGACTGCAGTATGGAACGCTATTCGGCGAAGTGGGGTGGGTTGCCGGGAGAGGAGAGATTTAAGAGACCGTATGGGCCGTGATTCTCTTCGTGATTCCTTCTTCAGCACATCAACGTAATCGATAGTAATGGTCATCGATAACCCCCCTACAGAGTGAGTGATTGAATTTGCTCGCCTAACAGCGTGAAATGGACTTATCATGGATGCTCTCTACGACCGCCGTCGCCAGTCATCCTAGCAACGTTTGATGTTTACCCCGTAATTTAGACACTGGTACTTCAAATTGGTAAGGGTGTGATTATGACGAAGCGATTTGGTCAAGCGGTGAAGGAGGAGGTCCTTGGGAAGATCCGGAGTGGGCGTCGAGTCTCTGAGGTAGCCCAGGA
>JBGSNS010000202.1:0-3323 GCA_041739515.1 Bdellovibrionota bacterium | reverse complement strand
GAGGACGCGGTGGACACGGAGGTGATACAGGTCGAAAATTCGTGGGGGTTCGTCAGGATTGGTTCTCCATAGTGTTCATTGTCGTGAAAATCGACCGCAACAGTTGCTTATGGCATGCTACCCGCGCATGTCGCCTAGTTACCGTTTGTGGAAGTTATCGCTTAATTCCAAGTGTCCTGAGTCTTTAGATTCAGGTCGAGTTGCCACGATCGGAAACTTCGATGGCGTACACCGTGGACACCAGGAAGTGATACGTTCATTGGTTGCTGCTGCAAAGCAGCGCAATCTCATCGCAACCGTGATTTCGTTCTATCCCCATCCGAGTATCGTCCTTGGTAGAGCAACTGCTCCGAGTGTGTTGACTCCGCTTCGACAGAAAATCGCTTTGATGAGAGAGCTCGGAGTAGATGAGCTTGTAATGCTTCATTTTACCCAGGCTCTGCGCGAGCTCTCTCCGCATGACTTCGTGCGAAGTATTCTCGTCGAAGAGTTAGACGTCCAGCATGCAATTCTGGGCTACGATACTCGAATCGGAAAGGGTCGAACTGGAGATGCTTCGGTCATAATCCCGATTCTTGAGAATTACGGCCGAACTGGCGAGAGTCTTGAGCGATTAGATTTCGGTGCGGGAGTTGTTAGTTCGCGTCGAATCAGAGCAGCGATCGAAAGTGCTGATATCGGATTGGCTGCGCAGCTTTTAGGTAGGCGATACAAATTATCTGGTCGCGTAGTTCACGGTGAACATCGAGGGAGGCAGCTTGGATTTCCAACAGCAAATTTACTCTGCCCGACCCAGCTTCTGCCACCGTCCGGTGTGTATGCCGGTTTTGCGACTCATGATGGGGAGTCACGAATTCCTGCTGTAACGAACATCGGGGTTAAGCCAACCTTCAACGCCTCCGGTAGCTCCGGCCCTAGAGTAGAGGTTCACCTTCTGGACCGCTCTTTGGATCTATATAAGCACCGATTGAGCTTCGAGCTTGTGGAACGCATCCGAGATGAACGCAAGTTTGCAGGAGTGGAGAAACTCATCGAGCAAATTAAATCGGACTGCGTTTCAGCGCATGAGATACTAAAGCAATGCGATAAGGATTGATTGGTTTCAATGGCTGCAAAAATTAAATCAAAATCGACTCTCCCAGAGTACTCTGCTCAACGAGGTGAGGCTACTCGCTGTTCGTTCTCGATAACGATTGAAGTGCCAACGCGGCTTGATGTTCTTGTGGCAGAAACTATGGCGCGAGAACTCGGCGCTCGTGCTTTGACGCGATCACAGATTAAGAAAGAGATTGAAGCAGGTACGATTGAATTTAGTGGGAAAACACTCTCCTCGCCCGGTGCTAAGATCGTAGGACCCGGTACTTTGAGTTTTAACTCATACGCTACGGAGGGACTCACATACCAGCCTGACCCGTCCATCGAGGTAATTCACGAAGATTCAAGCCTAATCGTTATCAACAAACCAGCAGGCTTATCTGTGCATCCGGGTGCGGGACGCAAGGATGCAACGCTCGTTAATAAACTTCTTCCAAAGTTAGCCGCGACTGACCATATACGACCGGGGATAGTTCATCGATTGGATAAGGATACGACAGGACTGTTGGTCGTAGCCAAAACCGTACAGGCGCACGCGTCGCTTGCGAAACAGTTCGCGGCCCACACGATAATTCGTCGGTATCAGGCTCTCGTGTTTGCGACACCTAAGAATCGCAAAGTCATCATGGCGCAAGAGAGTGGTACGATCGATGCGAATCTTTTACGAGTAGAGAAGAAGATAATTATCGATGGCACTGGTCGGCGCGCTGTAACGCATTGGAAAGTAGTTGAGAGACTCGGATACGGCGCCATAGTGGAATTTAGATTAGAAACGGGAAGAACCCATCAAATTAGGGTGCATGCTGCAAGCATTCAATCTCCGGTAATTGGAGATCGAACTTACGGAGATTTTTCCGGATTACCGATGCCGCTATTTAAACTGCACCACGCGTTTGGTCGCCAAGCGCTGCATGCGCAAAGTTTGGGCTTCATTCACCCGATGACGCGACGTGAGATGATGTTTGAGATAGCGCCCCCACCGGAGCATTTACGACTAATCGAGCGGTTTCGACTTTATGGTGCGGGTCGTGGATCGGAGGCAGGAGAGTAGCAATGAAGGCGAATAGCGATGCCCCACATAAACTACTCTCAAGCGTTGAGCACATATCCCCCACAGGTGTTTCTGGGCTGAAAGTTTCGTTTTTCGGTCGCGAGCTTTCAGATCGCATAGTTTCTCTCTGTTCTTCTGATCTTCGCACTCTTCCGACGCCACCAACCAGCGACGACGTAGTTGCAGGATTTAAGTCCGTTGGAATTTCGTTATGTCTTCCGAAGCAAGTACATGGTGCTAAAATTATCGAGGCGCGTTGGGACGACGCACGCAGCGAGGCGGATGCTGTCATCGCTTCTCAAGGCGAGATCTCCTCACAGAGGATGGTAGGGGTAATTACGGCCGATTGCCTGCCGGTAGTGCTGCTGACCAAAACGAAGGTGGGGGTCATTCATGCCGGTTGGCGAGGTCTCGCCGCTAGGATCATTTCCAAAACAGCTGCGAAGCTCGATGAACCGATTCTGCATTGCGCTATCGGACCGTGCGCAGGGCCTGGTAGATATTCAGTGGGAGAGGAGGTTATCGCCGAAATCGGGACTACTGCTCGGTATTCGCGAGGAGAGTCGATTCTGCTCGATCTCGCAGCCACTGCTTTAGCAGAGTTGCAGCCATGGATCTCTACAACACAGGTGTTCGTAAGCGGCGTTTGTACGATTTCAAACTCGCGATTTTTCAGCCATCGACGAGATCGGGAATGTGCAGGAAGAAATTTGACGTTGATCAGTATATGAAGATTTTCTTAAGGCGAACTCTTCGCTAACAAAAAAACCTATGCTACTCTAGCAGACCCTGATCTTTGAGAGTTTGAAGTTATTTTTGTAGAAGCTTAATCAAGTTGCGTCGACACAGCGTATTGTGTTGGCTGTGTGAATTAGTTCGATTTCTGAGATGTCTGTGTAGGCGCAATCAAGAGTTACGGTTTTGTTTAATGGTTTTGGTCCTTTTCTCGCGCCGATATTGGTTGCTGCATCCCTAAGCTACTTGTTCCATTCACGTTCTCGTTGACGAATTGTTTAGTTGATTCCCTATTTAAGGATCGACTGAAGGATTCGTCCACGACAACTGGAATTCCGGAACCAGTTCTTCGCGGGGTCTTTGAGCACTCAATCCGGTTAACGAAAGGGAGTAATGGCATGATTTTAGGTCCGTCGCTGATCGTAAAACGCGGCGAGGTGCT
>JBGSNS010000200.1:0-1842 GCA_041739515.1 Bdellovibrionota bacterium | reverse complement strand
ATAGAGTCTCCCTCGCGCAGCCTTGTCCCGCTAACTTCGTTACCTTGCCGAATTCGCTTTATCCAGCCATCTGCTGTAACGAGTGCAAAGCAATCCTCTTGGACCACGTAGTCTTCAGCTTTGATTTCGATCTGCATGTCGTCACGAACAAGTTGTGACCGGCGCTTGTCGCCGTATAGCTTCCCAACTTCCTCTAAGTCCGCACGAACAAGACCCGTGACTCGAGCCTTGCTTTTTAGGATTTCGTCGATCTCACGAATTCGTTCAAGCTTTTCTTTTAGTTCAGCACGAACTTCGTCGATATTAGTTCTGCTTAGTTGATAAATTTTTAGATCAACGACTGCAAAGCTCTGAATTTCCGTGAGCTTAAATCGCGCGCGCAGTTTTTCAGCAGCATCGGAGCGACCTTCAGACTTGCGAACGATCTTAATCGCCTCGTCTAATCCGTCAAAGATAATTTCAAAACCTTGCAGGATATGAACCCTTGCTAACAGGGCACGCTTCTCAAACTCAAGCCGTTTGCGAACTACATCGTGTCGAAACGCGATGAAGTGTTCGAGCATTCCTTTTAGCGATAACGTCTCCGGTCGGGTGTGGTCGCCTTTGTCTGGAACTAGGCAGGTGAGGGCCACGGGAAACGTTGATTCAAGCGAAGTGTACTTGAAGAGGTATGCCATCGCAGCGTTTGCATCCGCTCCGGTCGCAAGCTCTATTACAACCCGCACGACATCGGTGGATTCATCGCGGATATCGACTAGCTGTGGAACTTTTCGATCGACAATCAACTGTGCGATTTTTTCTACAATCGTAGATTTATTAACTCCGTATGGCACCGATGTTACGACGCAATATCGTTTGCCGCGTTGCCCGTCTTCCGTTTCCCAGTTGGCGCGCATCCGTACTGAACCGCGACCGGTTTCGTACATCGCTACAAGTTCGGCGCGGGTGTTAAGAATTTGGCAACCAGTAGGAAAATCTGGAGCTTTAACAACCGTTACAAGCCTGCTGTTAAGAGTGTCTGCGTCCTTTAATAACTCAAGCGCCGCTTCGATGACGTCTGAGATATTATGCGGTGGGATGCTCGTGGACATACCGACTGCGATCCCTTGAGCACCGTTGATCAGTAAATTGGGGATACGACTAGGGAGTACTACCGGTTCCTTCATCGTCGAGTCGAAGTTGTCGCGAAACGACACGGTCTCTTCATCGATCTCGCCCATTACATCAACTGCGATTTGACGAAGTTTCGCCTCGGTGTATCGATACGCAGCAGCGTTGTCGCCGTCGAGCGATCCGAAGTTTCCTTGACCATCGACTAGCGGGTAACGGAGCGAGAAGTCCTGCGCCATGCGCACCATCGCTTCGTAACACGCGACATCTCCGTGCGGGTGAAAACACGCCAAAACCTCTCCAACCACTTTGGCGGATTTTCTATGGCTTCCGGAGGGTTTGAGGCCAAGATTACGGTGCATTGCGAACAAAATTCGACGTTGTACAGGTTTCAATCCGTCCCGAACGTCCGGTAACGCACGCCCCGAGACCACCGATAGCGCGTAGGTAAGGTAACGATCTTGTGATTCTTGCTGAATGGTAGTGTCGCGAACTGTCATGTTTTTGCTCTGTCGGAGTCTGATTTGGTCCCCCGCACCTTAATGAAAACAATCACGCCTGGAAAGGCGTGGAAAGGGGCGGCATGAAAATTATTTCTACCCGGCCTGGGACCACGGACCTGGGACCCTGGACCCTGGACCGCGGACCGCTGTGTTCGATATCATGACATAGCTTACACATTTTAAGGGTGAGAGTTTGAGCTTTAGGAGGCTTGGATTCTATGCCCTGGAA
>JBGSNS010000301.1:0-1564 GCA_041739515.1 Bdellovibrionota bacterium | reverse complement strand
GAAGCCGATGCTCGACCCGACCTTGTCAGGCGCGGCGGCAAGGATTTCTGGAATTGAAACGGTTCCGAATAGCCAAAACAGGCCAAATATGCCCAGCATGAATCCGAGATCACCAACGCGGTTGACGACGAACGCCTTGATCGCAGCAGCATTGGCGCTTGGCTTTTTGTACCAGAAGCCAATCAGCAAATAGGACGCCAGGCCAACGCCTTCCCAACCGAAGAACATCTGGACGAGGTTATTCGCGGTCACCAGCATCAACATTGCGAAGGTGAACAGCGACAGATAGGCGAAGAAGCGCGGCTGGTCCGGGTCTTCCTCCATATAGCCCCAGCTATACAGATGGACGAGCGCCGACACGGTCGTAATGACAACAAGCATGACGGCGGTAAGACTGTCGACCCGCAGTTCCCAATCGAATGTCAGGTCACCCGATTGCACCCATTGCATGACAGGTGCAATATAGGCCGTCTCGGTTCCTATGATGAAGCCAATGAAGATCGGCCAACTGAGTAAAGCCGCAGCGAACAGCCCGGCAGTCGTGATTGTCTTTGCTACAAGCGCACCAATGAATCGCTGGCCAAGGCCCGCAACCAAAGCTGCCAAAAGCGGTAAGAAAACGATGATATGGATTGAAGTCACTGGATGTTTATCCCTTCATCCGGTTGACATCATCAACGGCAATCGTACCGCGACCACGGAAATAGATGACGAGAATGGCAAGGCCGATGGCGGCCTCGCTAGCGGCGACGGTCAGCACGAACATTGCGAAAATCTGGCCGGTCAGGTCGCCCAAAAATGCGCTGAACGCCACAAGATTGATATTCACAGCGAGCAGGATGAGTTCAATCGCCATAAGAATGATGATCACATTTTTCCGGTTCAGGAAAATGCCCAGCACGCCCATCACGAACAGGATGCTGCTGACCACCAGATAATGCTCGATACCAATCATAGCTCGACCCCCTGCCCGACCGGCTGATTGACATTGCGCGTTGCATCTTGCGGACGCCGCATATTCTGGCTGGTGATATTCTGTGCCTTGGCGCTGTGACTCTTGCGGTGCGTCAGGACAATTGCGCCGACCATCGCGACCAGCAGGATCAGGCCAGCGCTTTCGAACAGGAAGATATATTTGCTGAAAAGCAAATTGCCGATAGCTTCGATGTTCGGCACTTCGCTAACCGCTGCAGTTCCATCAGGTGTCCCGAGTTTTACCGCGCCAGCCTTGTACGCACCGATGCCAAGCACCAGTTCCGCCACCAACACCACCGCCAGCATCAAACCCAGGGGCACATTTTTTACAAAACCTGCGCGCAGCTCGGCGAAATCAATGTTCAGCATCATCACCACGAACAGGAACAACACCGCGACCGCGCCGACATAGACGATGACGAGCAGCATCGCGATGAACTCCGCACCGATCAGCGCCATCAGCCCCGCTGCGTTGAAAAACGCCACGATCAGCCACAGCACGCTGTGCACTGGGTTGCGCGAAAAAATCACCATCGCGGCCGACGCGATAAGCAATGCGGCGAAGATGTAAAAAGAGAGAACCTGAATC
>JBGSNS010000187.1:0-3819 GCA_041739515.1 Bdellovibrionota bacterium | reverse complement strand
TCGCGTTTATCAATAAAGTCGATTCGGTTAATTCGAGAGCTCAGCCGCAACGCCGATATCGTGCACTGCTTCTCCGCCCGCGCTCTCTCGAATGCGGTAATCGGTGTGCCGAAAAACGGAGCGAAAATTATAGCGTACCGTGGCACCACCGGGCATCTATCTAAACTGGATCCGAGCAGTTGGCTCTCGTTTTTAAACCCTAGAGTCACAGCGATCTCGTGCGTATCTAACGCTGTGCGAAATTATCTTTTGCAGCAAGGAATCTCGGATAACAAACTATTTACGATCTATAAAGGGCACGATCCCACGTGGTATCGCGATATCGCGCAGCTTGATTTGCAACAAGTGTGCGGGATTCCGGATGAAGCTCCTATCATCTGCTTCGTTGGGAATATGCGTCCGGTAAAAGGTGCTGACCTATTGGTCGATGCCTTTTCGAAGCTAAACCGTAGCGATGTTTATTTGGTTTTAGTCGGAGAAGTTCGGGACGCAGCGGTTACGAGAGCTGCTGCACGATCGAATCACTCTAAGAACATCATTTTTCTTGGACCACGGGCAGATGCGCCAGCGATCGTGCGTGCCAGCGATATTTTCGTAATGCCGTCGCGCGAACGTGAAGGGCTTCCGAAAGCTGTAATTGAAGCGATGCTTTTAGGTAAAGCGATCGTTGTCAGCGATGCAGGTGGCATGCCTGAAATGATTACGAATCAGGAATCCGGATTAATTGTGCCCGCCCGTGATGTTACTACCATGGCTGAGGCGCTTAAATTGTTATTAGAAGATCCCGTGTTGCGTGAACGGCTAGGCGCTACTGCTGCGCTGCGCGCAGAGCAACAGTTTGATATTCGCAGGACCATTGCGCTTACGGATGCTGTGTATAGAGAAGTTCTGGGAGCAAGACAGCGAAGCAACGCTTCGTGTTCCCAGGGGGAATACGGCGGGTAATTGATTTTTCGCACAGCGACACTGGTTCCTGGGAGCGCGGAGCGTCGCTCCGCAGTCTAAACAACCCCATTGCAGTTTCAAATTTCTCTCCCAGATCTACAGAGATTACTGGTTGTGAAAGCGTTAAATAGCGGTACCGCAAAGTAGGCGTTAGGCAGCGAAGCAACGCTTCGCGTTCCCAGCTCTCCCAGGGAATTAGTTAATGTCTCCAGCTACCGGCTCTCGCAAGCTGTACGGCTTTTGACCGATCGAGTCGACCATGACGTACGCAGCCTGTTCAGATTCGGAGTAATTAAGTGGTGAGCATGATACTCTATTTCCGTTACTCGCCCACACTGAACTCAAGAGCTCGGCGCCGGGGGAACTCGTTCCACCAGACCCAACTTCGTAACATCCACTAGCTGGACATCCAGTCACATTTTCGGATGTACACCTTGGAAGAATCGGCCACAATGTTCCACCAGATTCCGCTGCTAATCGACCGAGCGTATCGATCGGTCGGCGAAAATACGCATCCGAACCAGCGCGCCGGTAGGCGTTAGCGTCACGGGTATTTCTGTCGCCTCCCAAATCATCAAAAACTCCCGGTCGGGTTGCACTGTTGAACTCAAACGCCTGGCGCTTTACAGCGGGTGGCGCGGTCTTAAGCTCAGAGATCCTTAGATACTCACCGGGCGAACCGGGCCGTTCTACACGGTTCCAAATCGCACCAAGCGCTGGCCCATCTATGATGGCCGAGAACGCTATTCTGTCCTGTTGCAACGCCTGCAATAGGCCGGATGGTTCGGAGTCGTCAGCTACGAAAGACGGACCCCCGAAGAGAAAGTCTTCATAGCGCTGATAAAAATTCGCAAAATCGGTAGCGCCTCCGGTCTTGCACGCGAAGAAGTCGGGGTTTTCCACCGTTACGGTTCCCGGTCCGGCCAAGAGACGATTGAACCATGAATTAGCTCCACCTCCCGATACGAAAGGAGCAAAGTCTGACTTCGGCGCGCATGTATTAACTCCATCCGTAAACAACACGATCGACTTCAACGATCCTGGCCCACAACCGGCTCCGTTATTCGGATTCAACAATCGAGCGCGCGCGTCTAATATTCCCTTTAAAATATTAGTGTCTCCGGCTCTGGTGGGGTTATCAGCATTCGCATACACAAACCTGCTCACCAAGCCTACGTCTACGAAGTTTGGATGATATTCCGCCAAGGAATGCGTAGAGTCTCCAGCCGGAGCGCCTCGATATTCCTGTGCAGCGGAGTCCCAGTAAAAAACTCCTCTACTAAGCGGGTTTGTAACCTGCGCCAGCAACGCGAAATCCTGAGTAGCACCATCTTCGTTTTCCATCCCGATACCGGGTACTACGGCAACCTGAAAAGGTTTATCATCGGGAGGAGTTCCCACACGGGCATTCGGATTATCGCCCCGGTACATCAAGTCACCGGCGAAACCGAGAACCAAAGCGCGATCCCCTGCGGCACTTTGTTCAGATACTAATCTAAACGCTGCATTCATCGCTGCAAGATACCGACTTAACGGTTCCGGTCCCGCTGAGGCAACCACCCCGTCAACACCGGGAGGTGTGATCAACCTATCAACGAGAAGTGGTCCGTAAGGCGATTGGTGCGGTCGCGGGAACCAATCAAGAGGCCTGGTTGGTTGATATCCGGCAACTGGGTCCGGATCGTAATCGCTCCAAAAATGCGCGAGACTGCTCGTCTCTGCTTGGTTCCTAAAACGATCCATCTGGGGACTGGCCAGCGAACAACCATTGAGCTCTCCCGGCGACCAGTCTGTGGCGTCATCTAGCGGATTACGTCCGCGCCACATATTACACCAGACCATTCCGGTATAAGATTGCAGCGGATCAATGTCCGAATCACATTTTCCATGAGTCAGGAAAATCGGATCAGGATTCCCTGCCGCGCTGGTGTTTGTCTGCAAGAACTGAAGCGGAATAAACGGAAGGCCCAAAAACGGAGGTTCAAGATTCGGATCAAACCTAGGATAGAGCTGCTGAAAACGCCACGGGATCCACGGTCGCTCCCAACCACCCTGCCGGAAGCTTCTCGCTGGGGGAGGTAGCTGCTGATACCCGGGAAACAAAGCGGGTTCGTCCGCCGTACATCGATATTCACCGGATACAAGGGAGCAAATCGGGCCATTAGAACTTTTCGAATTACACACACCCTGTAAGCCACCCGCCGGGTCCCCACACGACGGACATAGCTGAATACCATTGAGGGAGTTTGCGTCCTGATCCAAAGTCCTCACCCCGAATAACCCGAATTCACTAGCCGGCAGTGGGTGGGTTTCAATCACCGACGAATATGAAAGATCCACAACGCCAGCGAAGCATCGCGGCACAACGACTCCGAAGCTCTTAGAGGTAACATTTGCCATCTGACCAGCGAAAGGAACAAAGAACGGTGGCTCAGCGGCGGTAGTCAGATCAACTCGCACCGCCGAGACTTGTGTGTCAGCGTTAGGGGTCGCTTCGCGCAGAAAACATGGGTACTTGAGCTGACCGTCTGTCCGACATCCAGGCGATCCAGTGTCTTGCTCTCCGATAATATGTTCCGGATCGCCGCCTTGATCCTCGATCCATCTCCCAAATGTGATGCTCCCTGCCGTAGTTCCCGGAGCTGGATTAGCTTCGTCCGAACAACGCATATGCTGCGTTGCATCCATGGGAGTGTCGCTTTTGATTTGGGTTCCGGCTGGGAAATTCAGATCGTTTACCCGCACACCGGTTAGTTCGAACCCCTTCACTTCGTTAAGCTCTAACACTCGTTCAGCGCGAGTACGACTAGCGCAGGAGCGCAGAAAATAATCTCTGCTACGGGTAGAGCTATAACCCTCGATCGCTGCGAGAGC
>JBGSNS010000184.1:0-5241 GCA_041739515.1 Bdellovibrionota bacterium | reverse complement strand
AAAAATTTCCCACATCTTCGCTTCTACTGAGGCTGGAGTAGGTTTCTCGGTCACTGATCTCAAAGCCGGATTTCCGGAAGCCTTTTTAGCGACCCCACCGTCGGGTGTCGCACTAAAAATAGAGAATGGGCGATTGTTTATTCAAAATGCCGAAGTATCCCGGCAGTATGTTGGAACGCACACTAGCTTTGCTAATAACGACGGATGGGTCGATACGGGAGATGCGGTAACAGTAAAAAGCGGTCGTGTTTTATTTTTAGGTAGAGAGAATGGTGTTATCAACGTTGGTGGAAACAAGGTGCACCCAGAAGAGATTGAATATATTCTGTTGAGTCATCCCCAAGTGATGGGCGCCAGAGCTTTCGCAAAATCAAATTCTATAACTGGAGCGTTGGTCATTGCAGAGGTTGTTTTGAAGAAACCAGAGGTTGATCAGCAAGCTATGAAGAAAGAACTTCGTGAATTTGTCGCCTCAAAGCTTGATACTTATAAGGTTCCTGCATCGATAATTTTTGTTACCGAGTTACGATCTAATTCAACGGGAAAGCTATATAGGAAAACAACCCTATGAAGAACGTTATTCTTACCGGCCCAACACGCGGCCTTGGACTTGCCATCGCTCGCCAGTTAGTGTCCGAGGGGTACTGTGTGATCGGGGTTAGTCGCTCCATTAGCCAAGAATATGCGCAGCTAATTTCTTCTGCTGAGCCCGGGAAAGCCATCTTTATTCCCTACGATCTAAACAACCTGGAAGGAATCCACGCGCTCACCACAAGAATCTCGCAAGAATACGGAGCTATTTACGGCTTAGTGAACAACTCAGCTATAGGAACTGATGGATTGCTAGCGACAATGCACGCCTCTGATATTTCGAAAATACTGCGAATTAATCTTGAAGCGCCGATCCTGCTTTCGAAATTTGCATGTCGAACAATGCTGACAAAGTCAGAGGGACGTATTGTACAAATATCATCTGTTATTGCTTCCTCGGGCTTTAGTGGATTAGCAGTTTATGCTGCTTCAAAATCGGGACTGCACGGCTTTGCTCGCTCGCTAGCTCGCGAACTCGGTCGTTCAAATATTACAGTAAACTGTGTGGCTCCAGGCTACATGGAGACAGACATGACCGCCGGTTTGGGTGCAGAAAAACTCGAGACTGTTAAGAGGCGCGCCCCCCTTGGATTACCTAAAGTAGATGACGCTGCTTCTGCGGTTGTATTTTTGCTTTCAGATCAAGCCGCACGCATTACCGGAACTACCATAACCGTTGACGGTGGGAGCACGGCGTAATGACTATTTTTTGTAATTCCATCGCAAAATTACTGGCGGAAAATATGGACGCTCCCCTATTGGTGCATGTTGATATTTTTCGTGCTCGAGCTGCAATAGCTCCCAAAACGCCACCTAATCTAATGCGCCCGATGCATCTTGATGCGTTAGAAGCATGCGCCGGACCGCGTCCGATATGGTTCCCAGTATTTAATTATGACTTCACTAAGACAAGAGTTTATCGACCCGCGTCTGACGAATCCCAGGTTGGCTCGCTTAATGAATACGCGCGAACCAACTGGGCTATTTGGCGAGCGGGGCCTCCGATTTTTAATTTTTGTGGCAAATCGGAACCAAGGCCTGCCGTAGCAGAAGTGGGGAAGGTAACTCCATTTGCTGGAGATTCAATTTTTAGTTTGCTGCGAGAAAGAAATGGCACGGTGCTAATGTATGGCGCACCATTTTTAAGCTTCACGTCAATCCACTACATAGAGTCTCTCTCCGGCGGTCCGATGTATCGATATGATAAGAGTTTTGCTGGTGAGGTTGAAGATAGAGTTGGCAATAAACAATCTGTTGATTTAGTTTATCATGTTCGCCCAATGGGACGCAGGCTCGAGTATGACTGGAGTCGTTTACAGAGCGATGCGGAATCGCGAGGTTTAATAACTAGCGTGCAATCACCCGGTGGAGAAGCGCTTCATGTCAGATTTGCTGAATTGTGTCAGCATTGGATTACCGAACTTCGCTCTGATCCGCTATTTTTACTAAGTCAAGAAACACGGACCTGGGTAAGGTCAGAACTTAGCAGAGTAGGAGGACGTAGATTTGTTATTTCAGACTTCGAAGAGAGCCTTTGAAGGCCATTTTTGACACCTCGCATGGCCGAACACCCCAAACTTCTTGCTTTCACGGGACCAAAAAATGCAAAGAGTTATGCGTTTTCAAAATTGGGTGTCTATTCATGCTCCATTTCGGGAGTACTTGGGTGTCCTAAGATGACCCTATAAATTTATTAGTGAGTTCCTCAGTGACGCTCGGGTTATAATGAGTCCAGACCTCGACCATGAGCTTAACCCCATCGAGACTGCCGTGAGTGTTATATTCATCGCGAAGCGGAGAAGGTTCGCCTTGTCGGTATAGCTGACGGACTGACTTAGGCCATGCGACTAAGTCGAGTAATAAAATCTTTCACAGTAAGAACTGAAACATCCTCGATTAAAAAAGATGATTCGAGTGGCGCGACGACTAATCGCTCAACATTAGGATGCTCTGAGTGAAAAAATTTCAGCCCCTTGAGCGCTATTGATTTGATTTTAGTAAGGACTGGAGCCACCCTTTGTAAGTAGTTGATCGCAGGTAGCGGATCCGAAATGACGTCGATCGCGTACAAGCGAATTCGATTAGTTAGCAAATAGAGTGGTGTTAATCAGAGAAGATTTGTCGAATTTTTGCCCCACTTTCGTGCGGATTTCTCAGGACTCGTCGCCGTGTCGTCGCGTCAAAGCTTGACGATATGACTTTCAATCCATTGGGTGACCGGTTCCAATGTCATTGAGTTGCTGCTTGAGGCGATGTTTAAGATAAACTCTTCGCTTTGATTCGCGGATGCTCTGAGATTATATCCATTCATGAACAGAAATGTCGCAGTCAATGCGAGCGCCATCCGTTTGTTCCCGTCGGCAAAAGCGTGATTTTTAGCGAGACTGTGAAGTAGCGCCGCCGCCTGCGCGGAAAGTGTTCGATAGTATCCCGAACGAGGGCGAGCGAGCGCGCTCTCAAGTAGTCCCAGGTCCACAACTCCTGCACTACCACCAAATCGAGTGATCAAAATCTCGTGGAGATATAACGCCTCTTCTACCGTGGGATACTTCGTCTCGCTCATTTCGCTAAACGCTGAAGAGCCTCGGCGTGTTGCTCAATGACTTTGTCCACGGCGGAGCGGAAGGCCGGCCGCACTCGAACCATTCTTAAATGTGCCTTTAGCGCTTCGTCGACGACGTCCGAGATAGGGCGCTTCGATTCACGAGCGTAACTTCTTAGCTCAGCCAAAGCTTCGTCACTCACTTTGGTGGCAAATTTTGTTTTACCCATACCCGAACAATGTGTCATGATAGGTCATGACAGGTCAAGCTGATATATTACTGAGAGCTAGGACCAAGAAGTCGAACGATTTCGCGTTTTCAAGCTCAGGTAAATTCAACGACTTGGCGGATATTTAAAGCTTGGGTGTCCAGCTCTACGTTCTTAGGCAATGCGACTCAGACGAGCCATAAAATCTTCCACCGTAAGAACCGAAACATCCTCAATTAAAAAAGATGATTCGTTGCGGGAGTTGTGTTCGTCACTCGGGCATTCGCGCAACATGCTAATGTGCAAGCGCTTAAGAGCTAACTGGTGGGAACAAGGGAGAGATTTACACAGGAACTTGCGGAGTTACTCCGTTGATTTGGCTAGTTAAATTCCGAGCGTGAAACAAGATTATGGTTCGTCGGTTCGATGGCGCCCTGATTGAACTATATATATAAGGTATTTATTAAGTTTATCCGGAGCTTTTCCTATGCCAACTATCAGCAAGGCCTACGCCGCAACCAGCACTAAATCTCCATTGGCTCCGCTTAGCATCGAGCGCCGTGAGCCTGGCACCAGTGATGTGCAGATTGAAATTCTTTACTGCGGGGTTTGTCATTCAGACCTGCATACAGCGCGCGGTGAGTGGGGAGGTTCGAACTATCCGGTGGTGCCGGGGCACGAGGTGGTGGGGAGGGTGACGAAAATCGGCAGCAGCGTAACCCGCTTTAAGCTTGGTGATCATGTGGGAGTCGGATGTTTGGTTGATTCCTGTCGTACATGTCCGAGTTGCAAGGAAGGTTTGCAGCAGTACTGCGACACAGGCGGTATGGTTTTCACCTACAACAGCCCAGACATACATTTTCCGGGAAAAATGACGTACGGTGGATACTCTTCACAGATCGTGGTCGATGAAGAGTTCGTACTTAAGATATCATCAAAGTTAGATCTTGCTGCTACTGCACCGTTATTGTGCGCAGGGATTACCACCTACTCGCCGTTGAGGCGGTGGAGGGTAGGAAAGGGTCAGAAAGTTGGAATCGTAGGACTAGGTGGCTTGGGTCACATGGGCATTAAGTTTGCGCACGCCTTCGGCGCGCATACAGTGGCGTTCACCACTTCGGAAAGCAAAATCGATGATGCGAAGCGTTTGGGTGCCAACGAAGTTGTTATCTCAAAAGATGATGGCCAGATGGCGAAGCACGCCAACTCGTTTGATTTTATCCTCAACACTGTGGCCGCTTCTCACAATCTCGATGCCTTCACAGGTCTTTTGAAGCGTGATGGGACTATGTGCCTTGTCGGTGCTCCGGAGCATCCGCATCCATCACCTAGCGTTATGAACTTGATCTTTAAGCGACGCAGCCTCGCTGGTTCCCTAATCGGTGGAATTGCTGAGACTCAGGAGATGCTCGATTTTTGTGCGCAGCACGAGATTGTCTCAGATATAGAGCTTATTCCTATTCAAAAAATCAACGAAGCATACGAGCGGATGCTAAAAGGAGACGTGAAGTATCGGTTCGTGATCGATAACGCGTCGCTAGCTGCTTAGTTCTTAACCCGCCTAAGCTATTGGGATTTGTCCCTGACGAATCCCCACGAAAGTGCACAATATATGTAATATAGCTAAACAGTTACGAATCTTTCGATAACCAATGATGGCGACACTCGGGGGTATTCCCGACATCCCTTTGGCGCTCGCCGTAAGAAAGAATACGTAGTTCGCAGCTCTCCAACTTTTGAATTTACACTGGAGCTCGCGGAGAACGCGGAGGTAAATCCGAAGATCTCCGCGTTCTCCGCGAGCTCCAGTGTAGAATATTACAGCCCTACGTCGCACCGATTGATCGGCTCACACGGGCGCTATACCGACTCAAATTTCGTGGGGATCACTCAGGATTT
>JBGSNS010000205.1:0-12008 GCA_041739515.1 Bdellovibrionota bacterium | reverse complement strand
CCATCATTGGCTATCGAAAGATTCGTAACTGTTTAGCTATATTACATATATTGTGCACTTTCGTGGGGATTCGTCAGGGACAGTCCCGGCTTTTACCCGTAGATCCGTTTCTTAAATTCTTCCGGATACTTCTTAATAATCGAGCGGTACGGCAATACCATCGTATCGCCGAAAGCACATATGGTATGCCCACCGATTTGATCGCAAAGATTTGAAATCAGATCGGTATCTCCAGGAAGTCCTTCCCCTTTGACGATCCTGGACGAGATCTTCTCAACCCAATGTCCACCCTCGCGACATGGCGTGCACTGTCCGCATGATTCGTGGGCGTAGAAATGCGCTAAGTTCTGCAACACAGAGACCATATCGGTTTGGTCATCGAGTACCATAAACCCAGCACTACCGAGAGCAGAGCCCGCGTTCTTCAACGACTCAAAGTCGAGATTAACACCTGCAAGCTCCTCTTCTCGCAACACGATCACTGATGAACCACCCGGAATAACGCATTTAACTTTGCGTCCTTTCCAAATACCGCCGCACTCGTTGTTGATAAAATCTAACAACGGGTACCCCATCTCGATCTCGTAAACGCCTGGCTTATTAATATGACCAGAGGCTGACACTAACTTCGTGCCGGTTGAACCCGCCACGCCGATCTTGGCGTAAGCGTCTCCACCGTTTAACGTGATCCAAGGAATGTTAGCGTACGTCTCAGTGTTGTTCACAAGCGTCGGGCATCCATAAAGACCAATGACAGCGGGATAAAATGGCGGCTTTAGTCTAGGTTGTCCTTTCTTGCCCTCTAGTGATTCTAAAAGAGCTGTTTCTTCACCACAGATGTAAGCACCAGCTCCCCGATGAATAATAATGTCGTGCTTAAAGCCACTGCCAAAAATATTCTCCCCCAAGTAACCGGCAGCGTACGCTTCATCGATCGCAGCCTTTAGGCGTGTGTATCCGTAGCCGTACTCGCCGCGAATGTAGATAAATGAGGTGTGACTGCGTAGAGCAAAACCGGCGATCATCATCCCTTCAAGAATATTGTGCGGGTCTTGTTCGATCAGCAATCGATCTTTAAATGTCCCCGGCTCCGACTCATCCGCGTTGTTAATTAGGTAAACAGGTTTGCCTGAATTTTGCGGGATGAATGTCCATTTCTTGCCGGTTGGAAATCCGGCACCACCTCGACCTCGAATTCCGGATTTTACAACCTCCTCAACGATCGCTTTTGGGTCCATCGTAAGCGCCTTGCGGATAGCTTTGTATCCACCGTTAGCTTCGAACGTTTTAAGCTGGTGTTGGTTCGGTCGATCGATGTTGGCGAGTAGGATCTGTTGATGCTTCTTCATAGCTACGGAATCTTAGCTAACCCACACCTAAGGTGGTAGCCCCCAGAACACGTCCAGATCATTTATGGCTAAAATACCGGCCCGGAAGGCTTTTCTAGCTGCCAGCGGTATGTCACAATCGGGTCCCCCTTTTAATAGCTATTTGGGCACCAAAACATGTCGCAGACCGTTACAAATCCGATCGTCTCTACACGGACCGAAGTTCCCTTGAATACAGACCCTCTGGCGGCTGCATTGCCCAATGGGCACCGAGGAATCGCTTCACGACTTCGATACGAAGCGCCACTACAGAATACATACCTATTTCTTCGTCATGAATTCGCTCTATCCAATGAGCTAGGGGTATTGGCCTCCGATCCAGCAAGCTCAGTTGGGCAGCTAGGTCTTCATCCGAAAGGCATTACGGCTGCGGAACTGCTAGGTCAGCGTGTCGCTGAGATCATTTTAGAGTGCGAATCTCTCGAACTTCGGGACATCCGAATTTTTACCTCTCCATTGCCACGGGCTTTACAGACGGCGAAGATCATAACCGATGCGATGAATTCAGAATGGTCCGGCTTTGGAGCAGCTCTCTCAAAACCGATTTCTCATGATTCATTACGCGAAAGAGGCTGGGGTACAGAGCTTGAAGGCCTTTCAGTTGAGCATTGGAGGCAAGTTCGCAGCGCGGATGCTGGCGGAATTCCGCTTGCAGGTGTTGAGGAATGCTCAGCTTTCCTATCGCGAATCACGGGCTTTTTCGTGGAACAGGAGGCACTCGGTTCCGGAAAGCTAAATATAGCAATTACTCATTGCGACTCGATTCAAGCAGCCTCCATGGTAACTGTGCAAAATCACAACAGCGGTCATTACAGTGCTTTTCAACCATTAGACAATGGTGCTGGTATTATTCTTGGGAGACCTCTGCTGAAGTTATCTAAAGTATTTCCAAGGCCAAGACTTTAGGAGGAACAGCTTAACGGCACTGCCTGCCCACGAAACGGGCGTAGCGTTTGCTCTAAATCGAGATGTGCCTCAAACGGTCGCGATAGTACTTCGAGCCACCGAATAAGCAGCTCAAACTCGTCGTGCTCAACGCGTTCGATAATCTCCTGCGCAATATGATTGTGAAGTACGACGCTTGGATTTGCGAGCTTCATCTTTTCAAATCGCTTAACCAGTGCTGACTCACCTATCACCGTGTCATAACGCAAAAACCAGTCTCGAAGTGCGGAAGAATTCGGATACTCGTCCCAGAGGCTCACGATAGAATCGCTGCGCCTCGCCTCATACTTCGATAGCGCAGCGAAGAAAAAATGATAGTCGATGCCATCCTGCTCAAGAGCCTCAAGCAGTGCCGCGATCAGCGCCAGAGTCTCGTCGCTAGAATCTATCCCCAGTTTATTAGCCATCAAATGCGCATACGTTTTTGTTAGTTCCGGTTCGAACTTGTTCAAACATCTCGTCAGCTCGTTCTCGGAAACAAACGGCAACATACACGAGGCGAGACATTGAAGGTTCCACAATGCAATTCGGGGCTGATTCCCATACGAATACCGTCCCTCGTGATCTGAGTGGTTACAAATATAATTCGGATTAAACGCTCCCATGAATCCAAACGGACCGTAATCGATTGTTAGTCCTAAAATCGACATATTGTCGGTGTTCATTACACCGTGACAAAAGCCCGCCGCTTGCCACTGCGCCAATAGGCGCGCCGTTCGACGCACTACATCTCCAAACCACTCTTGAATTGACGAAAACCCGGGCATCAAAATTGTGCAAACGTACTCGATTAACTCGCCCAATTCTGAATGTTTTCCGCCATGATAAAGATGTTCAAAATGGCCAAAGCGCACCTGGGACGGAAACACTCGCGCCACCACCGCACCACGTTCCATCGTCTCGCGCCGCACCGGCGTATCGCTAACTACCAGCGCAAGAGAGCGCGTAGTCGGAATACCTAAACCGTGAAGATACTCAGCACACAAAAACTCTCTGACTGAGGAGCGAATCACAGCCCGTCCGTCGCCTCGACGCGAATACGGAGTCTGGCCTAGCCCTTTGACTTGAACCTCAAGTCGCTCCCCTGCACCATTGATACGTTCGCCGAGTGATAAGGCTCGCCCATCCCCAAGTTGGCCAGCCCAGACCCCGAACTGATGTCCGGAATAACAAGTAGCGATTCGTTGATCACCTACTAGTCGGTGTGTGCCGTTTAGCCAGCTAAGTAAATCTTCGCTCGATAGAGCAGATATTTCCCCGCTTAACTCTTCCTTAACGGATGGAACAATCGCTGCCAGTTTAGGTTTTAGTAACGGTACCGGCTCCACAACGCTAACAAGCGTTGGATTCATTCTGGCAAAAGAGTTATCGAAGGTGCTTTTCATCGAGGTACCGCACGGTCAGTATGCGGCTAGACTCGCAAGCTATCAACGACGGCTGCCTATTTTTTCCGAGGATGGTTTCCATAAATCTGCTCAAGCGCATGCCTAGCGCCGATAGCAGCTGCAGTGGCTGAAACGATATCGTCAAAATGACGCTCACAGGTCGTTATAACATTTCCACGCTTATCAAGCGTCTCGAGCTTCATGGAAGCACTTTCGGGATTGAAACTTACTCGCGCCTTAATGGTGTCCTTATTCATAATATCAATGACGAAATTACTGCCTTTCCCGTCTCCAACGTTCTTTGACGAATGGTCAGGTGCATGAATGATGGATGGTGAGGTGGAACTATGAGATGGAAAAACTTGATAACCGTCAACTTTTCCGGAGTCGAGGGCACTTGAGATTTCTCCATGTTCTTTATGAGAGATACTCAAAGCGGCGCGAGATCTAGGTTTTACGCCGATTCGCACTGAGTCTTTGTCTTCCGTTTCACGAATCCCTGCCGGATTAAGTGCAATAGCAAACCCAAGAAACGCCCCCTTTGCGTAGGCTTCAGCTCGCGGACCCGCCGCACTTGATAAACATCCGGCGTTCATCTCATCGTGAAAGTAACTCTCAAGTGCGCGATCTCGATGCCTACCGGATTTCATTTCCCCTGAATATAGATACACACAGAATCGTCCCTTAACTTGAATATCACTGCTATGAATCGATACGGTTGGATCGGTATTCAACGCATTGTTCCTGAGCGGATTCCACGATGTAATTGCAGGGCGCGACACATGATAGGCCAGGTCGATTTTATGACGAATTGCATGCGATTCTGATGTTTTTTCGGGGCGGATTAGTTGAGTGAGCAGATCAATGGTAGGTTCATGTAATAGTGCAGCGTATCCCAATCCGCGAACCCATTGATTTGCCCTCTGCAACGGACCGTTTTGAGGTCCAGAAACTCGTTCTTGGGTTCCGATACTACTAGTAGCGAGATCTACATTAGGACCAGTCACATCTGGTAGTCGCGCTCTGATGGATTGGGACGATTCGTGTGCAGGCATAATCAGTGACAGTAGTTATTGAGCATAACAAATAAACTGATTCATCCTGCAGAGCGATAATTCTGAAATTCTCGGCTTTTCTCGATAACCAACTAGAATCACGACACATTTACCTAAAAACGGACCGAAAAATTTGAACATGGTCCGCTATCTCTTATAGTTGGTCAGTGTAGGCTGTTGGGGGAACTAATTCTCCTAATTTTGTGAAGAGCCCGCGCCACATGACCCTTCAGACAAATGCACATCAAAAACTTCCCCCTTGGTATCTCACCTCGCAGGGCTTGATAGCGATTCTCGCAGTTTTGGCCCTCACAACGTCGCTCGTTGCTGAGTATTCAGGACTTTCGTACTTAGCGATCCACTCGCCCCTCTTCGCTGCGTATATCCTTGGCGGAGTTCCCCTGCTTTGGGTGCTAATCAGCAAGGCGCTTAAGAGAGAATTCGGTTCCGACCTGTTGGCGGGAATTTCGATTATCACTGCAGCGTTACTGGATCAGTATTTGGCCGGAACGTTCGTTATTTTGATGCTCTCCGGTGGTGAGGCGATTGAGAACTACGCGATGAAGCGCGCATCCTCTGTGCTCGATGCGCTTTCAAAGCGGATGCCACACTCAGCGAGGCGGCGTAAGAATGGAGTCTCCACGGAAGTTTCCCTTTCCGAAGTTTCCATAGGTGACCTGCTTGAAATCCCACCTCACGACATCGCCCCTGTTGACGGAATCGTTAGAGAGGGAAATAGCGCGATGGATGAATCGTATCTGACTGGTGAACCGTTTCAGATACGAAAAGCTCCTGGCAGTTCGGTGATCTCTGGAGCCATCAACGGAGACTCGATGATCGTAATGGAAGCAACGGTGCTTCCGGTTGACTCTCGATACCAAAAGATCGCACAAGTAATCGAATCACAAGCTAGCAAGCAAGTGCCGATGCGGCGCCTTGGTGATACACTCGGTGCCTGGTACACGCCACTTGCGGTTATAATCGCATTAGCCGCCTGGTTTTTCTCCGATGATCCGAATCGATTTCTTGCTGTTCTAGTGGTAGCAACGCCGTGTCCGCTGTTGATTGCGATCCCAGTTGCTATCGTCGGATCTATATCGGACTGCGCACGGCACGGAATCATCGTCAAGAATCCGGCGGCACTCGAATCGATCGAGGGTTGCAGGACTTTAATTTTAGATAAGACCGGGACGTTAACGTACGGTAAACCAGGAATCACTACTATCGAATGTACCGGGGAGCATACTGAGGATGAAATTCTGCGCCTGGTTGGAGCGATCGAGGTATTTTCTAAGCACCCGCTAGCTGAAGCCGTTATAGCGGCCGCGAATAAGCGCGGGATTAAATTACCTTCTGTAGTATCAATCTCGGAGAAGCCCGGTCAGGGATTGATCGGTCTAGTCGATGGCAAGACCATCACCGTAACTGGACGCTCTGCCGCGTTGAAGCAAGGATTATCACTACCAAAACCACTTCCGGGGCTTGAATGTGTTGTTTTAATCGATGGTGAACTTGCAGCGGTAATCCATTTTGAAGATCTGCCGCGTCCAGAGAGTCGAGGATTCGTTAAGCACCTAGGACCTAAACATGGCATCGATCGAGTGATGATCATGTCGGGAGATCGCGAGGTAGAGGTTGAAAGTTTAGGAAAACTCGTTGGCATCTCAGATGTTCAAGGCGGTCTTTCACCAGAAGAGAAACTTCATAGAGTGATCGCAGAGAGAAGACGCGCACCGACTTTGTACGTTGGGGATGGCATTAACGACGCGCCGGCGTTGCAAGCAGCAACTGTTGGTGTCGCACTTGGCACCAAGAGCGATATTACTTCTGAAGCATCCGACGTTGTGATCCTAGATCAATCTTTAGAAACATTGGATCAGCTTATCCATATCGCACGCAGGATGCGTCGAATAGCACTTCAAAGCGCTGTCGGTGGCATGGGGCTATCGATTATCGGAATGGGAGCAGCGAGTATCGGATTACTAACACCGCTTGCTGGTGCAATCGCACAGGAATGCATCGATGTGGTCGCGGTGTTAAACGCGCTTCGAACCGTTAGTACGAATAAGTCAGACAGGGATGAGTTCAGATAAAAGGTGACCGTCTCCCGGAGTGATCCCATTTATTGACACCGGAGAATCGAGCGTGGCGCGGATCGCTCGGAATACCTTGGCTTCCTCAATCGTAATATTGCTATCGCGATGAATAGCATTCGCGAATCGTGTAACGAGTTCGTGTTTTAGATTAGGTGAAGTATCGCGTAGTTTAAGAAGAGCTGCTGACATAAAGCCCATATCGAGTGGCGCAGGTGGCACCCTCTGATAGCCGGCAAGTCCATTGATTGCGGCCATAAACGATTGGTCCTGTGTTGATCGTTCGTTACTACTTGCCTCCGCCAATCGCGATAATACGAGGGTAAACGCTTCGCGCGCCTCTTCAAGCTTCGAATTGGTAGACCGGGGTGGGCCTATTATATTAAAACGTCGCTGAAGAGTGGCCCGCACAGCCATCAAAAGAGCGAATTCAAAAGATGAAATATGACCGTCGACTCCGCAAAGGTCGCGTAATACCGTAAGAAATCGCTTAGCTGACTCTAGCCTTAGCTGACTCTAGCGGCATAAGTCGCACAACCACTTGGTAACACCTGCATGAGACAGAGGGGAATCAATTACTGAGCCACTTCCGCATTGTCATTGATAACCTATCTGGGTCACCTTGCGGGAGGCTTTGATGCAGCATAAGTACTGTATGAACTATTAATACTGCCGTATGTACCGATTGGGAGATATTCTTTATGAAACTCGGAATTAGTTCCTTATTATTCGTATCACTTATTAGTGTTTTTTCCTCGATGTCATTTGCCGCCGAGTCAGACATTTCTGGCTCAAAGGATCATCCCCTCCTTTCGCGTTATCCAAATTCTCGAATCACGGAGTATGAAAAAAATTATAACGAATTCGAATTTCTTATCGGACAAGAAGAGTTTGGGAAGGAGCAGCGCCAGCCTCTAGAGGGAGACGTCACAAAAATTCGTTATTACCACAACAGTAAAGAAGATCAGCCGAGTCCGTTGCAGGTTCTTCGTAACTATGAAAATGCCATTAAAGAGATCGGAGGCGAGACTGTTTTCTTAAGTAAACCTAGCGACACTTACAGTGGTGAAGGGACTTTAAAAGTTATCGTTAAAGATAAAGAATTTTGGGTAGCAGTGAAGCCGGATATATATTGCGCGCCTACGCAGTGTTACCTACTCACTATCTTAGAAAAAAAAGCGATGACTCAAGTTGTTTCTGCGAGCACGCTTTTAAATGATCTAAATGCCAAAGGATTTATTACTCTCTATCTAAACTTTGATACAAATAAGTGGGACATTAAACCTGAATCACAGCCCACGTTAAAAGAAGTCGCCAAGATGCTTAGCGAATCACCAGATTTAAAAGTTGGCATCGAAGGACATACTGATAATGTTGGGACGCCTGAAGCAAATAAAACTCTCTCCGAAAATCGCGCTAACAGTGTGATGGCAGCATTGGTTAGTGGGGGTGTTCCAGCCACTCGTATGGAGGCTGTAGGATTCGGCCAAGATAAATCGATCGCTGACAATCGCTCAGAAGAAGGCAGAGCCAAAAACCGACGCGTTGAAATTGTTAAGCGCTGAATTCGACAACTGATAAGGGCATATTTGGAGAAATTGGCCAGCGAGCCGAAGGAAAAGTCGTGACTGTCACACTTTTTCTATTGGCACCGGACAATCGAGCGTAGCGCAGATTGCGCGGAAGACTTCGGCTTCCTCAATCGTAATGTTGCTATCGCGATGAATGGCATTCGCAAATCGTTTAACGAGTTCGTGCTTTAGATCAGGTGACGTATCACGTAATTTAAGAAGCGCTTCCGACATAAAACCCATATCGAGTGGCGCAGGTGGCACCTTATGATAGCCGGCAAGTCCATTGATTGCGGCGATAAACGATTGGTCCTGCGTTGCTGGTTCGTTACTACTAGCCTCGGCCAATCGCGATAGCACAAGAATAAACGCTTCGCGCACCTCTTCAAGCTTCGAATAGGTAGACCGTGGTGGACCTATGATATTAAAACGTCGCTGCAAAGTAGTGCGCACAACCATCAAAAGGGCGAATTCAAAAAAAGAAATATGATCGTCGATTCCGCAAAGGTCGCGTAACACCGTTAGAAATCGCTTAGCTGACTCTAGTGGCATTTCCTTTAAAGTACCGAGGGCAACCTGCACGATCGGTAGTCGCAATGCTGGATCTAAATGATTCACGGTGCTGCAAATCTCAAGAACTGAACCAGCTCGGCCTTGCTTTTGCAGATACTCCATCTGCTTAAGCTTCACTCCGGACTCGTTCGATATCGAGAATGCGATTACTAAAGTTTCAGTGGTCTGAGGGTGGCGTAACATAGTCTCAATCACCGGTGGAAACGCAGCGATCGCTCGTCGTGCGGATTCGATATTCGCGCCATCGATGTTTCCGATCGACTCTATCACTGTATGTGGTGCTGCTGTTGAAGAAGCGGAGGAGAACTGTGAGGTTTCGGATAGATCATCTCCTGCATCTGAGGCATAGCGAGCTGCTACGGCTTCCGTTATTTTGAAATTCGGTTCGATCCGCGCGATTCGCACCGGAAGCGGTGGATGCGTAGCAAGCGCCCTATCGAAAAAATTCGATGGAGAATTACTAAATAGAAAATGGCTAACCTCTTCTTTTCGTGGGCTAGAGAGAGAATCTCCGGCTGAACCAAAGAGGATTTTTTTAAGCGCGGACGCTATTCCAGATGGATTTCTCGTAAACTGCACCGCTGCAGCGTCAGCTAAGAATTCGCGTTGTCGTGAAATGGAGCTCTTGATCAGGCGAGAGCATAACACTCCGAGAGAACCCATAATCCACAACGCAACCCCGATAAACAAAATCGCCGCAGCTGGATTATTCTTGCTCGATCGCATCTGAGTTCGGGTATTGAAATGTCGAACGATAAAATGTCCTATCAGGGAGAGGAAAATCAAGCCGTGAACAAGAGCTATTAGGCGCAAATTCAAGCGCATATCCCCATTTAGAATATGGCTAAATTCATGGGCGATAACGCCTTGTAATTCATCCCGAGAGAGCTTTTCTATCGTTCCTCGAGTAACACCGACTACCGCTTCATTTGGACTGTATCCAGCAGCGAATGCATTAATTCCTGCATCATCATCGAGAACGAATATCGTAGGCATCGCTATTCCAGAAGCGATAGCCATCTCTTCCACTACGTTTATAAGTTTACGTTCGAGCGGATCTCCCGCAGCTGCAATAATTTGACGACCCCCTAGACTCGTTGCAACGCTCCGCCCGCCCTTGGAAAGGGATGCGTACTTATACAGCGACGCACACGTTACAAGCCCAACCACCGATCCAAGCACAAGCATGAATAGCTGTGGATTCCAAACGAAGCGAAATTCCAGCTCCATTTGGTTATCCAATAAGCCATCTCCAACATGCGGGACGATCCACGGCGCGAAAAACGATGTCAGCACAAGGTAGAGCGCAAAACTTAAGAATAATAATGATACTGCAAGCAGCACCACCAATCGTCGAGTGCGCGCCTTAGCTAATTTCTGCTGACCGAAAAAATCCATCGCGGTAGACCAACGCGTTTACTTCGTAAACGAAACTTTCGGAGCAGTTCGCTGCTCAGGATCAGTAATCTGTAATTGCTCAGCCTGTGAGAAACCAAATGCGTTGGCAATTAATACCGCTGGAAACTGCTCCCGAGCAGTATTATAAGACATCACGGCATCGTTAAACGCTTGTCGAGCAAAGCTCACTTTGTTTTCTGTAGAGCTTAACTCCTCCATCAATTGCCCCATCGTAGCGTTCGCTTTTAAATCAGGATAAGCCTCAGCCAATGCAAACATCCTTCCCATCGCTCCGGTTAGCACTGTCTCAGCTCCGGAAAGCTCCGCTACTGCGCTCGCGTTTGATGGATTGGCGACGACTTTGGCGTTTGCCATTTGCGCTGCGCTGCGCGCTTTCATCACAGACTCAAGCGTTTCGCGTTCGTGGCTCATATAACCTTTTGCGCACTCCACCAAATTGGGAATCAGTTCGTAACGGCGCTGAAGCTGAACATCGATCTGCGCAAATCCGTTTTTAAATGCGTTACGTAGAGCAACTAAGTTGTTGTACGAACCCATCAACCAGAATGCGAGAACTACGGCGAGAGCGAGGATGATTAATGAAAACATGAGGAAATTTCCTTATTGGCAAATATTTCAAACTATTAACGCTTGCCGCCCGAGTATCGGGAATCTTAGGGCATACCTAAAGATCTTAAATGCCCGAAAAATCATCAATAAAATCAATTAATTAGCCGCATTCATAATGGCAGCTCTATTGTATTAACCGCAACTTGAAAAATTCTCCCTCAAAAGTTGGCGTAGCGGTCGTGTCTTGATTAATAATCACATCTGGAATCTTGAAACTTAGAAGAAAGGTTTGCGGGGTTTCGTTGTGGGGAAAGTGATTTCTCTAGAGCGAAACTTCGCACGGTTTTGGCACTGAAGTGTCAGATAGCGAAGTCGGCTCCAGCAAGGAGGCTTCAGAATGAGTCTGGTACTTACTCGGCAGGCAGAGCAAGAAGTGGTGGTGGTGGTTCGTGGGCATATCATCATGACCATCCGGGTCGCAAGCATCAGAGGAGACAAAGTCCGCATTGCGTTCGAGGCAAATCGGGATTTCGACATCCACCGCAAGGAGGTGTTCGAATCGATCATGGCTGAGGAACAGCAGCGGTCTACGACTGGTGACGCTCCTCCAACGCCTCCTCAGCGCTGATGGTTGAATCTGGTTGACCCTTTCACATGCGAAACACCCCGGGGTGATGGGCACTCTCCCCTCCCGCTCTCCCCCGGGGTGTCCGCATGATTTTGAAATTGGTTAACCTTTAATGGTTATTCCCAAGTTTCAAGATTCCTCTCTTTTCTATTTTCCCTTGGACTGCCTTCCCCTAAGCTGTTCCAGGATCTAGCAATCCTGAACAACTCGAAAGGCTACATACAAGCCTTGGCGTAGGAGGATGGTCCGCCATCTTCACAATCACATTGCAGCAGCGGATTTATCCGATAATTTATCGAGATGCTGTACAATCAAGCGGACCAGCGGTCACTGCTGTCCGGTAGGAAATGAAAATTTCCTTGTAAGAGATCGAAAGTATTGAAGAAAACGAAGAAAAATCAT
>JBGSNS010000159.1:0-2472 GCA_041739515.1 Bdellovibrionota bacterium | reverse complement strand
CGAACACAAGCAGCACTACCAATCCCACTATGACTAATTCCATCGGACTAAGGCCCATGACTATACTCTCCAGTTCAAAAACTTGTATCGCTGCAACGACCTTCGTTGAGGGTTAAATTAACACAATCGAGTCAACCCAGGGTAAACCGTACGTGTCAAAAAAGGCGTTATCATCTAAAACGGTATCCGATTGATGAGCGGCGCGCAAACACTAAGTAGGGTTCGAAGACGGAATGAGGATAGATTCGTTACGTTAGGACTCGTCGCGTCCCTGTTGTTACACGTTTTTGTCCTTCCTGGACTGATTAACTCGTCTACGAACGGGCGCAGGCAGCTTAGTCCGTCTATCGAAGTATCTTTTGAGCCGGCGCAAGGCGAAGTTCGCCCCCAGATAGTATCCCCTCCTGAACTAAAGGAATCACCTATCGAGCCTGAAACTTCCCGACTATCAGATAAAAATTTTGCTACTGAGCACGAAACGATCAAGCGCGGGATGCCTGCTGGGGGAGATCCGAATCCGCCCGCTCCAAAGGTCGAACCGCAACCACCTGCGGAGAAGCAACGCGCTCCGGAAAAAAATCCGGTGAAGGAGAAACCCGCGCGGGTTGCTCCTTCCGATGCTGAAGTTACTACCAACGAGGAACGCATAGCGCTAAAGACTGCAACGTTGCGACTTAGCAAAGATGCGTTGGTCGATACGTTTGGCAAAGAAGCAAAACGGACTAGCTCTGATACGAGAGCCAGCCCACAGCCGTTTTCTCGAGAGCCAGGAGCTGGCGCAGCGTTTTTCGGTTCCGGTGGTACGCCGGATTATCTGCCGAGTTTGCCGGACGGGGACATGACGATGCTGAACGCAAAGGCGAGCAAATACGCAACGTTTGTTCGCAGAGTAGCGGTACAAGTTTTTGCAGCACTACGCACCCAAGGATGGGAGAGTCTATCCGGGCGCGAGATCAACGCCGCCGGTGGATCAACTTACGCTCGCGCGATTTTAAGTCCGAAGGGAGAATTATTATCCGTCAACATCATCACCCGTTCCGGTAGTGGTGGTTTCGATGCAGTCGTAGCCTCGTCGATTAAGACCGGCGCGAGAGATCCGAATCCTCCAGCGGATGCCGCAGCCGAGGACGGCACCTATCGATTCGTCTTCGAGGCCCGAAGCTGGGCGGTTCGAGCAAGCGACCCGCGCACCGGTGCACCGAGCGAGCGACGCTGGTTGATGCTTGGGACGGGGTTGGAATGAGGTTGCTGGGAACGCGAGGCGTCGCCTCGCAGCCTAAACAACCCCTTTGCCGCTGCAGGTTTATCTAAAATAATCTCACAGCATTGCTGAGCGATCTTACGTCGAGAACAGTTCATGCAATGTACCGACCTAGACTGCGAGGCAGCGCCTCGCGTTCCCAGGGGGCTCAACCCTTAGTTCCATTTCTCTTCACCGACTGTTCTAGCGTCTCTCGAATGAATCGCTGGTACGGCATTCCACGGCGCTTTGATAGCGCCTTAACTGCAGACAGAAGCCCTTCAGAAATTCTCAAATTTACGACTTTCGACTTCGGCGCAAACTCGAAGGTGACGCGAGAGAGATTATCTCGATCTATGTAGTCGGAAAGATCTCGCTCTACGAACTCAGTCAGTGCTTTGTCCGATTTAAATTTTGGCAGTCGCTTTTTCATATCGCTCAATCTCCTTGCGGTGCATGTAACGAGCCGTAATTGGTCGCATGAGAATTCTTTCGTTAACGCTTCGAAGTGTGAACCCGACCAACATTTACCGACCCGTTGACGATCGCCCTACAGCAAGATAACGCGTCTCCGTTCTCGAATGCACGGAATCCAAGATCATAATCACCTCACCCGCGAAGAACCCCTCGATTTCAGCAAGTGACAAACCGTGCCGACAGCATTTGTCCACGTTGCCAGAGTCCCAATCAAACCCATTAACGACTAGTTTCATAATATCCAATAGTCAATGCATTTGTCTATACATTTGTGCTTGGAAATTTTATGGCAAATCATGCCGACTTATCGGTGATACGGAACAGCAGTTGTTACTAGGATGTCGAATTCCCGAGGGATGCAACCCGTCGACAGGTTAAGGCGTTACTACGCAGCGATGCTACTACGCTGCAATCGTCTCGTAGGAGAACGCTAGCTTCCCGTCTCCGTGTTTTGCGTGTTCGATAGTTAGACCAACCACTCGACCAGCAGAGTCAAGTTCTAATGGACGTGTTCATTCACCTGCTCAGTTTTAGCAGGCGGCTCATCCTTCAATTCGATATACAAGGTATCGGTGTCTTCAAAATATTTAACTTTCGCCGGTTACTCCTAAAATTTTTACTTAAAAATTCATTTATGCGGATTTCTTGGACTTTGTGGCAGCCGCTACTGGCCGCTCGACTAATCGACCGCGGGTAAACTTATACAAAACGCTCGATATCAAAGTCTGGTAGGGCATCCCTTCATCCAATGCTTT
>JBGSNS010000156.1:0-24194 GCA_041739515.1 Bdellovibrionota bacterium | reverse complement strand
TGGAATGAATAAGAAGTCTGCCGAAGTCTTCGTTCTGGTTGGCCGAAAGGGTAAAGAAAAAGAGGGGATTGATTTACTACTGCCGCCTTTCCCATGGTTCAAACAGGCTATCAAACGTGCACAATCAAATCATTTTGACTTTGGTCACGGAGTGGGTCCCGTTGCGACGCTTACCGCTGAGGATGTGATTTTGGCAAAGCTATTCGCGGGCAGGTTAAAGGATAAAGATGATGTGAATTCAATTTTTGAATCGCACGCTGATCAGGACTCAAGTGTTAGATTGGATTTGAATTATTTGATTGAACAGATGCAGAGATTGAATCTTGCTCTCCCGCAAGAGAACTTGAAGGAGGCTCCTACTGCGCTTCGAGTGCTTGCAAAGCGAAAGAAAATGTTAAAAAAGCCGTTTCCGTAGTTCGTATGGCGACGTTTAGGTGGATAGTGTTGGACACCCAAGCTTTGCCAGTAGCTAACCATCGGAAATTACACACAGTCATTCCAAAAGATCTTTGGGTGTCCAAATCTCAAGGGGCTTGGGAGCGGATCAATTCCGTGGCTTTGGGTTACACCCGCTAGTCTTAGATTTCGTTCTGAGCTACCCTCCGGGACGAATCATGACATATCAAGAGTTGGGTAGAGGGATCGTTAAGCGATCAGAGAAGCGGGTAGTAGGGCTGTTCATCGACGGTACCGGGCTGGATCGCGCCACACGGAGACTTAATCGCAAAGTCGAGATGTCCCTGTTAGTGCGCGGTGTGACGGCTGGGGCAAACCTTGCAGTGGCTCGATATTACACAATAATTCCGTACGAGGACGATTCACGGCAGCGCGCATTTCTTGACGCGGTGGCGCGTACCGGACTGCAGGTCATCGTAAAACGACTCCCTCCAGTTGGGGTAACCCGCCAGGTATCGGTGGACGTAGAAATGGCGGCGGATATCCTAGCTTTCTCCCTCGGACATCAACGATTTAGCTCATTAAGCGCTTATCAAATGGCGGGTATGAATCCGGCACCGCAGTTTCAGGCCTCGCTGCATGAAGCAGCTGAGCATGATGCTGACGCAAAGGCCGACGCTAACCAAACCAATTCCGCAGAAGCGCCAGCCGCTCCGAAGATTAAACGGGTGGTCACCATCGTTTGCCCAAGCCGCGACCTCGCCTACCCCATCTCGCTAGCAAAAGAGCTAGGAGTTGATACTGTGAATGCAGATTTTGGAGAGTTTGCCGGACAAGATGTGCTAAAGTCCGCGGCGAAGTTTATCGACTTAAGCGGTTCGGAAACGATCTGGCGCGATAAAGCTCCAACTCAAAAAAGTTAACCGCGTTTGCTTAGGAGTAGTAGCCCCAAGTGAGTTCATCAACTAACGAAAAGATTCGAGTCTTTAAAGGCGGCGCGAACAGCGCATCAGGTGGAGCTCGTGTTCCCCCACACTCGGTGGAAGTCGAAGAATCCGTTCTCGGTGCGATTCTTCTCGATCCGGAAGCTATTAACTCAGCTCTAGAACAGGTGACGCCGGAAGATTTTTACCGCGCAGCTCACCGTTCAATTTTCGAGTGCATGGTAGGACTAAACGATCGACGTGAACCGATCGATGTCGTTACCTTAAGCCAAGAACTTCGCAGCCGCGGGCAACTTGAGGCCTCGGGCGGGATAGAAAAATTAGCGAGCCTTGCTTCTGCTGCTCCGAACGCGTCAAACGCCGGATACTACGCGAAAGTCGTGCGTGAAATGGCGATGCGTCGCAAGCTGATTCACGAAGCGACGGAAGTTATCAACAGCGCGTTTGATCTCGATGGCACCGTCGAAGATTTCCTGGATCAAACCGAGCAGCGAATTCTTGCAGCATCTGAACATCGCGCTAAGCGATCTTTCTACCGGGTGGGCGATGTAGTGCAAGATTCGATTGCGATAGTCGAAAAACTTTATGACCAAAAAGAACCCGTAACCGGCGTTCCGGCTGGGTACAAAAAACTCGACTGGATGACAGCAGGATTTCAGCCCTCCGATTTGATCATCATCGCCGCACGACCTTCGATGGGAAAAACCGCGTTAGCACTTTCAATGGCGCAGAACGCTGGCTTGCTATCCAAGAAGGCAGTTGCGGTGTTCTCACTTGAAATGTCGAAAGAGCAGATCGTACTGCGTATGCTGTGCAGCGAAGCGCGAGTCGATGGTTCAAGAGTTAGAACCGGAAACTTAAGCGAGAGCGATTTCCCCAAGATTGTGGAAGCGGCAAGCCGCATCGCTGACGCGCCTATTTTCCTCGATGACACCCCAGCTCAGACGGTGATGGAGCTACGTGCGAAGGCTCGCAGGCTACATCGTGAAACTCCGCTTTCGCTCATTATCGTCGATTATCTACAGCTCATGCGCAGTCCGAACTATTCGAATAGTCGCGAGCAGGAAATCGCAGATATTTCACGGTCTTTGAAGGCACTGGCTAAGGAATTAAAAGTCCCAGTAATCGCGCTATCGCAGCTTAACCGCTCAGTGGAATCACGTAACGATAAGCGACCGATGATGAGCGACTTGCGAGAGTCCGGCGCTATCGAGCAAGACGCCGACTTGATCATGTTTATCTATCGCGACGAAGTTTATAATCCTGAGACATCCGATCGCGGCGTAGCTGAGATTATCATCTCAAAACAGAGAAGCGGCCCGATCGGAACGGTACGACTCGCATTCTCTCCTGGGTTCACAAGATTTGATAACTTAGCCGAGGAAGGCGAAGTCTACGACGGGTACGAGGAAACAAAGGCTGTGGTGCCGATGGATGCAAACATACCTAAGGCTGCATTCCTCGATGACGACGATAATTTTTAGTGCCTGGGAGCGCGAGGCGTTGCCTCGCAGTCTAGAGTGGTACTTTGCAGCAACTCTTTTCTAAACAAGCTCGCCAAGCTAGTAGATGATTTCGTTCTTGATAAATTTGAAACTGCAACGCAGTTTTTTAGACTGCGAGGCAACGCCTCGCGGTCCCAGAACTACTCCGTTTCTTCCATCTCGCCGGCTATACCGTCATCATCTCCGCCCACTTCGCGGTTAGAGAATTTACGCTCGTTAGCTTCCTGCTCGGTCTTACAATCGATGCACAGCTGAGCAACGGGACGAGCGTTTAGGCGTGGGAAACCGATCGGATCGCCACAGCTTTCACACTCACCAAATGTGCCTTCATCGAACTTGGCAAGCGCTAAGTCGATCTTCTTTAATAAAAATTCCTCGCGCTTACCGATCTTTTGTAGCGCTGCCTGACTAATTTCAGCGGAAGCGATATCCGCTGAATCTCCAGCGCCGTTTTGAAGACCTTCCTCAGCGTCTTCGCTGATCTCGCTTAAATGATGACTAATCTTCTTACGCTCATCGAGAAGAAGTTTATGAAGCTGTTCTGCCTGCTTTTTAGTGAGGGGTTTATGTATGCTCATACCTTCTGCTGATCCTTTTAAACGGCGCTCGAAAAGAGCGCAGGGAGTGTCGCCGATGATGGCTGTAACTGTCAATTCAAAAATCAGGTTTTAAAAACCTAATTTAGGCCATCTCGCCCCCAGTAGCTCCGTTAAGCTTACGCTTCCCGATACTCGCCGAAAACGGCACGTAACACGTCGCTCATTTCCCCAACCGTGGCACCCACCCGAGCAGCCGCCACGATCGGACCGAGCAGATTTGACCCATCCTTAAGTGCTGCCAGCCTTAATTCATTAAGCGATTTTTCCCATTCAGCTGCGTTGCGCCTAGCTCTCAATGTTCGTACCTGGGTTACTCGTTGCGCCTCAATCCCAGAGTTAATCTTTAGCGTTTCGACCTTTATGTTATCAGCTTCGCTGTCCGCAAACCGATTCACCCCTACGATGATGCGCTGCTCCGTTTCTATTGACCGTTGATAGTCGTAGGCGGCGCGCTCAATCTCTGCTTGCGGAAATCGTGCGTCTATCGCCTTGAGCATTCCCCCGCTCTGGTCAATTTTTTGAATAATCTTTGTGGCCTCACGCTCGATTTCATCTGTTAAGGCTTCGATAAAGAAACTTCCTCCAAGCGGATCCGCCACAGCAATCGCTCCTGACTCATTCGCGATAACCTGTTGCGTTCTCAGCGCTAATTTCGCCGTCTCGTCAGTTGGAAGCCCCAGCGCCTCATCATAACTATTTGTATGTAACGATTGAGTTCCGCCACATACCGCTGCTAGCGCCTGCACCGTCGTGCGCACTACATTATTTACCGGTTGCTGCGCTGTAAGGCTGCTCCCGGCGGTCTGGGTATGAAATCGTAGCATCATCGCGCGCGGATCAGTTGCGCCGAAGCGATCCTTCATAATCGCTGCCCACATTCGGCGCGCTGCACGAAATTTAGCAACCTCTTCGAAAAAATCGTTATGACAGTTAAAGAAAAAAGAAAGTCGCTTGCCGAATTCGTCAACTGAAAGCCCACGACTCTTCGCGGCTTCTACGTACGCGATACCGTCCGCTAACGTAAACGCCACTTCCTGCACCGCGGTGCTCCCGGCTTCTCGGATGTGATAACCGGAGATACTAATCGTGTTCCACTGCGGGACGTGCGAGCCGCAAAATTCGATAATATCGGTAGCAAGCCGCATCCCTGCAGTAATGGGGAAAATATAAGTTCCGCGCGCGATGTACTCTTTTAAGATATCGTTCTGCGTAGTGCCGGTAAGTTTATCCCACGCCACACCACGACGCTCGGCAACCACCAGTACGAACGCCAGTAACATCGCAGCGGTTGCATTAATCGTCATCGAAAGCGAAATCGATTCAAGCGGGATTCCTGAAAGCAATTCCTCCATATCGTCAGCACTTGCTACACTGACTCCAACCTTGCCGACCTCTCCGTTTGAAATTGGATGGTCCGGATCGCGTCCCATCTGAGTTGGCAAATCAAACGCTACGCTCAAACCTGTAGTCCCGTTGGCGAGTAAATACCGATACCGCTCATTAGCTTCAGCTGCCGACCCGAATCCAGCGTACTGACGCATCGTCCATGGACGCCCACGGTACATCGTGGGATGGATTCCGCGGGTAAACGGAAACTCCCCAGGCGCTAGTCCGTTTGCAGGACCGTAAAACGGTTGCAACGAAACGCCAGATGGGGTCTTGTATTCGGGCTTTGGGCTCGTTTTGGGCTCGGTGGTCGGAGACTCTTTTTTCATGTACTTTCCGTAGTCTCACAAACCAATCAGTTGAGCGCAATTCATGAGTTACGACAGCAAACCTTCCCCCCAAACACAGGCGGTGCAAACACAAGCACTGCCGACACAGGCAAAAGGTGAAAAACGCCAAGGCGGAGAGTTAAAACAACGAAGAGCGGCTGCGCTCGCTGGGGGTGGCGAAGAGCGACTTGCCAAACAGCGCGCTGCTGGAAAAATGACCGCGCGTGAACGCATCGATGCGTTGCTAGATCCGGGGTCGTTTACTGAGATAGACCCGTTTGCAACCCACAGATGTTCCGATTTCGGAATCGCTGATAAAAAATATCCCGGCGACGGCGTCGTATGCGGCCTCGGAACGGTAAACAACAGGCGGGTCGCAGTATTCGCCCAAGACTTCACCGTGTTTGGTGGGGCGTTGGCCGCTGCGCACGCTCGCAAGGTGTGCAAAGTGATGGATCACGCTGAGCGAATTGGATGTCCAGTCATAGGGCTGAACGATTCTGGCGGTGCCCGCATCCAGGAAGGTGTCGAAAGTCTAGGCGGGTACGCCGATATCTTTCTGCGAAATACTTTGCTTTCAGGCGCTGTGCCGCAGATCTCGCTTATTATGGGACCGTGTGCTGGGGGAGCCGTGTATTCTCCAGCGATCACCGATTTTACGATTATGGTGGATGGCTCAAGCCACATGTTTATTACGGGCCCGGATGTAATTAAGACGGTGACCGGTGAAGATGTTGATAAGGACACATTAGGGGGTGCACACACCCATGAGTCAGTAAGCGGAGTCGCTGCTTTAATCGGCGACACAGACCAGCATGCCCTGGAACACTGCAAGCGTTTACTTTCGTTTATTCCGGATAGCAATCGAACACTGGCACCAACTTTGTCGGGAACAGGTGACCTAGCGCTCAGACAGTGTCCAGAGCTTACCGATATCGTCCCTGATTCCCCGAATAAGCCGTATGACATTCGGGATATTATTCACTCAGTCGCAGACGACCGAGACTTCTTCGAGTTACAAGTAGGATTCGCTCAGAACATGGTGATCGGATTTATCCGGCTCGGCGGCAATACCGTCGGGGTTGTAGCAAATCAACCGATGCACTTAGCCGGATGCTTAGACATTAATGGTAGCGTCAAAGGGGCGCGATTTGTGCGATTCTGCGATGCGTTCAATATTCCTATTTTAACGCTAGTCGATGTGCCTGGATTTCTTCCCGGCACCCAACAAGAATTCGGCGGCATCATTCGCCACGGTGCAAAATTACTTTACGCATTTGCTGAAGCCACGGTTCCAAAGGTTACGTTGATTACCCGCAAAGCGTACGGCGGAGCTTACGACGTGATGGCGTCCAAGCACATTCGAGCGGATCTTAACTTCGCTTATCCAAGCGCCCAAATAGCTGTGATGGGTGCACAAGGAGCGGTAAACGTGATTTATCGTGCTGAATTAGACGCTGCTAGCAAAGCAGGGAAACTAGAGCAAAAGCGAGCTGAATTAGTAGCTGAGTACGAAAACCGATTACTAAATCCATGGTCCGCTGCGGAGCTTGGTTACATCGATGATATTATCGAACCAAGTGAGTCGCGCGCTAAATTACTGCAAGCGTTTAGGACGTTACAGGGCAAGCGTCAGTCGACACCCGCCAAGAAGCACGGGAATATTCCGCTATGAAAAATGAGACGGAAATTCCTAAATGGGTTACTGGTACCGATCTCGATCAGTACCCTACGCCTGAAGAGATTTGCGCGATCGCATTAGCGCTCAAAGCAAACCTCGCTAACGACATCGTAACGCAAGCAGTAGCAACCACGATTAATCTGCGCGAATGCCCGCAGCTCAGCGGTGAACTAAGTTTTTGTAGAGAAGAACGATGAAACGAGAATATACCGCCAGAATCGGCTCGCGCGAGTTTTCACTCACCAACATCAGCATTTCCGGTGATTTGGTCAATTTTTCCGTCCTCGGGAATCAGTATTCAGTGGCCCTAGAGGAAAAATTCGACGAGAGACGAATCGTTGGCTTCGGCGCAGCGAGGCCCAGTGCACCAGCGGTTCGAGCAGTAGCACCAGCGGCTTCGAACGCTCATCCAAACGCCTTAATCGCACCGATTTCAGGCGTTGTAGTTTCCGTTGCAGTAGCAGTCGGTGCAACCGTTGCCGTCGGAGAAGTAATCGCTGTTCTAGAAGCGATGAAGATGGAGAATCCAATTAAGAGTGACCGAGCTGGAGTTATAAAATTAATTCACGCAAAGCCTGGTGTGCAGGTAAGAACAGGCGAGCCGATCGTGTCGTTTGAGTAATATCCCTGGGAACGCGAGGCGTTGCCTCGCAGCCTAGCGTGGTACCTTGCCGTTACTCTTTTCAACACAAGATCACCGAGAACCAATCAGTGTTGTATTTGTGTCTTTGGGATAAATCCGTATCTGCAAAGTGGTTGTATAGACTGCGAGGCAACGCCTCGCGGTCCCAGGGACTAAAAAACTACTTTCGTGCCGGGTACAATTCCTAGTTCCCGCGCCACACCCGCATTCACCTCAATTACGTACTTGCTGGCGCCCTCAACACCAACCGACTTTGTGGAAAATGGGACGGCCTTTTCCACGACTCCAAGCACTTTCTTTTGTTCATCGATGAAAATGATATCCAACGACAGGACGGTGTTCTTCATCCAAAACGTTCGCTCTTTTGCTTCCGGAAAGATAAATAACATCCCGGCATTGCGATCCATTTCACGACGATACATTAAGCCTTGGGCGTGTTCGTTCTGGGTTCTGGCTACCTCAAGCTTCAGAGAGTTCCCGTTAATGGTCGCGGAAATCGTTTCGGCAACGCCGCTGCACGCTACTAAAAATGTAGCGACTACGAGAACTGAACTGCGCCACAGATTAGTTAAGGTCATCAGGGAATCGATTAACCCAAGTTACTAATTCGCACAAAGTATACTTTGGTGCCTAGCGTGAGTCTCCGAAGTTCTTATTGATTTGCTCAGATTCAGCCGAAGGCGACACCGCCGGAGCTGCGGAGGCTCCGGTCCACGCTGTCCGTTCTATCGCTCGCACTAAGGCCCAAGTTCCGATCTTGTCGGTAGCAGGTGAGCTATTCCAAACTGACTGAGTTGCATGCGGCAACATCCCTGCCCAGACCAAATTGAAGGTTGCAAAGTCAGACTGTATAGCTGTCGCGGCCTGGGAAGAATAATTTGAGATCAAGGATTTCGCCGTTGGATGAATCTCCGTGAATTTAACAGCGGCACATACACGCATCCACTCAAGCGCCATAACATCCTCCTGCAACCGCGCCCTTACGGCAGCGCCGGGGATATTTCCCGGTTTAGATGCAAGGGCAATATCCGCTGCGACGATTCCCGCTAATTTTTGAACAAATCGCGCATCTTTCCCTGCTCGGTCTCCGTCAGTCTGACCTAGGAACGACGAAAATTGTCGCGCCAGCGCTTCACCTTCAACACATCGCCTCATTAACGTCGCATCATCTAGGCTCAACATTCCTAACGCAGAAACATCCACGCGATTAACTGACACCGCACCAAGAGAGGCAGCATCGCTCTCAAGCATTAAGCCAAGTTGATTAAAGAGCTGTGCATCTCGAATCGTAGAATAATCAGTGGCGTTATTCGCCAATCCCGTATTGAGCGAAAGGATACTGAGATCGGAGCGTTTCAAAACGTAGCTAGCCATTAGTCTCCAAGCTTCGTCATATGATACTCCGTCGCTTGCGGAGATCGGTTTGCCAGATGCAATGATCCTCGATAACTCCCGCTGACACCGCGAAACTCCAGGAGCAACCTGGGTGAGGCTCTCCTGCGGAGGCGGGCCAAAATCAACCCGCGGCGCTGGAGCCGTTTGACAGCCACCAAGAAACGTAGCCATCGACGCTGTTAACGCAGCGGCCCAACCGCAGCTGCGTGCAGCCGGTGAAACTGCCGGGAAAACTGCCGGGGAAACTGATTGTCTAGTTCCTGTGTCCGCAAAATTACTGTTCTGTTTCATACGTGCTCACTACTTAATGACGAAAAGGACGGGAGAGGATTCGTAAGTATTCTAGAAAACAATGAAAGGCAGGGGCGGAGAGAGCGTGAGCTCATGCACTCTCTCCGCTGCCCCTGCCGTAACCAACCTCTGCGACACCTTCTTACTGCGGAGCGGGACGCGGCGGTGTGCTCGTAGCCGTCGCGTTGGCGCTGGCGTTGGCCGAGTTGTCTAAGCCCTTAATGCCCAGCGTCAACAGACCCGCACCACCCATCGCCTGACCAGTGCCTGCGGTGAGCTTGTAGAACGAATCGGTGAAGGACTCCTCCTTGACGATCAGCCGCTCAGGATTCCCCGTCCACGCCTGTTCGTTGGCGTTCCAACAGAACACGTAATGCCGCTCCGTCGACGTTCCGATGTTGATCGGCTGTTCACCGGCAGGGCCCAAATCCACGCCGTTCTCGCGCGTGAGCCCGGTCTGCTGAGCGACCGTCTGGCATCCAGCCAGACCGACGACCACCGACACCAACACTCCGACGCCAAAAAGACCACGACAGTTGCGTCGCATAGGACGCTCCTTTCTTTAGCCGACAGAGAAGCTCTCTCTGTTGATCGGCAGCCTGCGAAGAGTTGTCAGAGAGGGAAACAATCCCCTTCTAAACCCGACTGAGCTTACTTGAGATGTACTCAAGTAAGCTCAGTCAAAAACCGTAAAGAAATTCGCGCGATATCTTAGATCAACGCGAAATTGTAATACGAATCCTCTACCCGATATAAATTTTAAAACTTAAAGAACAACCTGCTAGCGTATAGCGATGACTGAGGTAGTCAAACGAATTTTCGTCGTTTTTTCAGCGGTTTGTGAGGAAAAATTTCTGGATGATTTGTTTGACTAGCTGAGTAGAGAGCTTATTGTTGTCCCGCCGATTGAGTTAGCCTCTCGAAACTTCTAAGGATCGAGGAGCACTACCAGCCTACGTTCGGGCAGCCTACGTTCGGGCAGGCCGACCTTCTGGCGCTAGAACATGTTCCGGATCATACGGTGGAACTGAAATTAAGTTAAGGATTACAGAATATGAAATCACGAATAGCCATTCTCTCTGTTTTTTTAAGTCTGATCTGCGGTCAGCTAACTCTCCCTACCGAGGCATCCGCTCAGACGCAGTGCGGCACAAGCGCATCATCGAATATGCTGTTCATGCTTGATGCTAGCGGCAGTCAGGCAGGAACTCCAATATCTCAACAGCGCGCGAGCGTACGAAGTTTTATTAGTCGTTTCCAGCAGTCCGGTGTGATTCTACGCCCACTGCTCGGTGCAGGCGCGTATAAAACTACCTATAACATCAATTGTTTGTATTGGGATCCAAACTCTATTACCGATGCGGATTGTATTACCGGAGACCAAGCAATCACCTATTCTCCGCTTTCTACAACCTACACGAACATCAGTAACGATGTTCGCGAAGCAAACCCGATTATCAACGCGGTTGCTGACACCGGTACCAATATCGCTGCGGCTTTAACACGGGCAGCCGATAGACTGAACTCGCAGGGAAATCCAAGCTACGGGAAATTTATTATTCTATTCTCAGACGGCGATCCGACGTTTCCAGGTTATTTCTCTGAGCCGTGGACCTGCTCCATCACGAACTGCCCACCTGCGGAGAATGCGGCGGCGGCTGTGGCAGCTTCGTTACGAGCTAGTAACGTAAGAATTATCACGGTGCACTTACCCCGTGCCGACGGCTTAGTCTTCGGAGGCATAGACTTCTTGCGCAACCAAATCGCGTACAATCCCTCGTATGCATTTACCACTTCGACACCCAACTACATTGAGTCGATTGTGCAGTTAGTATCTAACCAAGTAACTTGTAACGACAATCGATCGTGTACCACCGATTATTGCGGCTCCAACAACGTCTGCGTCTTTACTGAAACACCTGCGTGTCACACACCGACGCCGACGGCAACTCCGACCAGAACTCCGACAAGGACTCCAACACGGACACCCACACCGACAGTAACGCCAACCAGAACCCCAACGGCGACTCCTACGAGGACTCCCACTGTAACTCCTACATTCACTCGGACACCGACGCCGCTTCCGACGGAAGTTGTAAACTTCGTCTGCACATCACAAAGCATCGAACCAAACGAAGCGCTGTTAGAGGAAATAACGAGTGGACAAGGTTCCCAACTAAATCGCCTTATACGCGAGGTTAGTATCCGTGTTCGCAATTGCCCTAGCCCCAAGAGCGCCCGGGCATATACGGCGAAAGCGCGAAGAGCTTTGCGCAGAGAGGGGAGTTCAAACTTAAGTGCAGCGAACGCTCTTCCACCGTCGGTGCTCTCTTGTCCGCCGGGAGCGACCAACTGCACTAGCAGCTCGCTTGGATTCGACATCAGCACTTATACGAAGAATTCTGACCGGTTGCGTAAATATGGAATTGAAGGTGCGAAACTGTTGCGTCAGTGCAAAGGATTCCGTGGTTCATGCAACGGAAGCATTAGAGAATGTCTAGCGCGCACTCGATACCGTTCCGATCTCTACAATATAGAATTGAGACGATCTAGAAACCTGCATAAGTCTAACGTCAACGCTGCAAACGCGCTGCCAAAACAGAACTATTCTTGCCCATAAAGTTGGGGTCCCTGGGAACGCGAGGCGTTGCCTCGCAGTCTGGGGTGGTACCTTGCGGTAACTTTCTTTAAATTCGGATCGGTGGGAAAGTTTGCCGCAGGGTCTTAGGATAAATTCGTAACTGCAAAGTCCCTGCCTAGACTGCGAGGCCTTGCCCATTGCTGTCCGGTAGGAAATCCTCAAAGCGATCTTAAGTGATCAAATCGACAGGATAAATTAGGAAATTTTTATTTTTCGATTTGAATTTTCGACCGCAAAGGACACAAAGGAAAAACGCTGTCCCTCTGCGTCCTTTGCGGTAAATTTCTTCTTCGAATTGTAATCCTATCGGACAGTAGTGGGCATCGCCTCGCGGTCCCAGGCAACTTAGTTCGTATATCCGTTTAGGTTTTGTCGCCTGCGCACCAACTTGACGCACAGCGGATACCCCTGGCCTTGATCAGCGATATAAAATGTTCCGGTTCCGCCACGTAGATATTTAGTAATCGGGCGACGCAAATAAGTATTGCCACGATAATAAATAGTGCCGCCTCGGCTTGGTACCGCCAAGGTCTTCAGTGATGTTCTACGATTTCCAGTAAACTTTGCTAACTTAACGCTCGAACCACCGACTGGCCCAGCAAGTAACAGCGCTTGTCCTGGAAAAATTCCGCCGTCGCTGCGCGGCTTAATCGCAGCTCGCATGTTGCCACCAAACTTAGTCAGCTTCGTTCTAATCTCGATCGTTCCGGTTAGGTCTGCGGTAGCAACACCGGCAAGATCAAGCTCAATGGCTGCTGCAGGTTTTGCACCACGCAGACATCGATTCGTTTCTAAAAATGCTGACACGTATCCACGCTGGTCTCCGCCGATTGGATCCCCGCCATCTGGCCCGGGCTCGCCTCCTCCAGTTGCGTCACATGAACTCTGTGGAGGATACACGGAACAAAGTAACTGCCGAGAGAAGCCTGTGATAAGCGAAAGCAGAGCATTGATTTCACCCTCAGTTCTACACCCACACAAAGGATCTCGATCACCATTTGCAGCGGCACGGATTACAGTAGAACTGTTGGCCGCAGACTGCGTTGTTGCACCGAATCGTCCGTATATTTTCACGGGAATCGCAAAGCGATCGTAACTTGATCGTACAGCTGCTGCCGATCTGACAGTCATCGATTTCACACTCAATTCAACGCCGCTCGGTCCGTTAAGTGCAATTGATAGATTCGTTGCATCGGGTCGGCTGCCGACCACGGTAACAACTATCTTGGAGCCTGCCATGTCGACAGAAAGTGGAATTGAAACTAGCCTATTTGATGAATTTCCCGCTACGAACGTCTGGGCTGAAGCGCCAGAACCGACCCCTAGAAGAGCTAGCACGGAAACGGCAAAAAATTTCGAGGTCGATCGGTACATGCATTACTCCGCAGAAAACCTAGGGTTCAATCGAAGTTATGGGCTGAATGTTGCTATCAGTAGCTCAGTTTTTTAAGTAAATTCTCGTACTTATCCGTCACGGAGTCCCAGCTAAACAGCGCTTTGGCACGCTCTGCGGCGCTCTGCGACAATTTCACCCGTAACGCACCGTCCGTCGCAATCCTCTTGAACAGTTCTGCGAGAGCACCAAAATCGTTCTTAGCGTAGTAAAGTCCAGATTCTCCAAGTACTTCGCGGTGCTCCGGCACGTCGTTTGCGATAATCGCGTTGCCGTATGCCATCGCCTCAACGAGTGCTGGATGCGTTCCTCCGACCTCGGTTGCTTGTACGTAGCCCAGACAGTTAGAACGCAGCTCGCGATAAGCATCCCCGAATTGAAACCCTGTAAAGATCACCCGTTCATTCCCCGCAGATTTAACTCGTGCTTTATATTCATCCGCATACGGTGCATCACCCACCATTACTAGCGGAACATCTGAAATGCCGGATCGCACATACGCTTGCACAACCCCTAACGGATTATTCTCAGGTTCAAATCGGGAAACGTAAAGAAGATATCGTTGTGGAGTGAGACCAAATCGCTGATGAATCGGTCCAGGTGCTAACGGTTTTGGGTCTGCTCCATACGTAATGATTTCTGGAGAGATCTTAAAATTGTCCCTGTAATAGGCAGCGATTACTTCAGCGTCAGCAACTATTGCTGACCCAAACCACACGGAGGCCATTTCCCCCAGCCTATACCAGAGTTTTCCAGCACCGTTCCATTTACTCCGTAACCGCTCAACTCCATCGACGTTTATCGCGAGCGGAATACCGCGTAGCTTTCCGAGAAACGCAAATGGACTATTTGCAGCGTTGCACAACAGCGCTACGTCGAATCGGTCCCGGCCGACGAGAATATCAAAAAAAGAAGTCAGAGAGCTAAGCGGCGTCTCGGCGTATTTATGCATTAGCGTGGCGGTAGAACGCCGTAGCACGGATCCAAACGCAGCTTCGTCTCGGCTCCCCAGCCCTGCTGTCCAGGGATGACGCTGAAAGACAGTGACAGTATGTCCCCTTGCAGAAAGCCGTTTTGAGAGCTCCTCAGCAAACGTTTCAAAGCCACCGTACGCCGCTGGAACTCCACGAGTTCCTATTAGAGCTATACGTAATTTCTGATGGTTAACCACCCGATCTCATTATAAAATAAACTTACGCTCTCGCGGCTCAGATCATGGGCACCATAACCCTGGAGCAGATCATAACTTTGGTGCGATAGAACTATGCGACTGGAACGGTTATAATTCTGCTTGCCCGTTAGTTTTTCACTCCCCAGGAGGGGGACTGAATAACCAACAACGCTCCAACGCAGTTTCGATTGTTTTGCACATGCTACAATTTCTTGAAAGGATAACGTTAGAGCTATTTCTGTGGTTTTATACCCTGCCGAGCTTCGTTGGCCTTCTAACGCTTGGTGCATCAGCGATTATACTTTTTATTTACCAGTTTACAGTACGCGGACAAGCATACTGGCCGGGGATCGCCGGGTTAGTTCTTGGATACTGCTCGTTTCTACACCTTACTCAGCCGGAACGAGTAATTCGACAGATCTCTGGGATCATAGACGATATCGGAATGGGGCCAGGTGTGCCGGAAGTTCCAGGATTTGAATGGATTTTCGGAATCTTCATCGGGGACGCAGCTGGACGCTCAATGTTCGAGGAACTGCTTGGCGTAACGCTTCTTACCTATCTAATGATCGTAGGAATTATCTCTTCGAAAGAATTTAAGAAAACAGGAAAGGTTTTAGGAGCGCTTACGCTAAAACTTGGGACTAAAGCTAGTCGCCCAAAACGCTCTCTTTCAAATGAACTAGGCTCAGGCGATCTTGCCAGCGCGGAGAGGCTTGCCGCATGGATGAAGCCACGCGGAGCTGGCGATACATTTCTGCACGTTACGGACCTACGCGGCAGTCAAGACTGTCACATCGAGAAAGGAAAACTGATTTTCCCAACCGGCGAGCGAAACCGGCACATCTTAGCAATCGCTAAAACCGGTAGCGGTAAAACTAGCCGACTTATTTTGCCGATCTTGTACAACGATTGTTTAGATCCAGATCGCTCGACGATCGTCATCGATAGCAAACCTGAGATGTGGCATCAGTTGGCGTCGCTAACCCGAAAGTATAATCCGAATAAGCGAATCTTGCTGTTTAATCCGCTCGATTTAGCGCGCAGCTTAAGCTGGAACATCCTTTCTAAAATCGAAGACGAGACTGACTGTAAGCTGATCGCAAACACGATCATTATGGCAACGGATAATCCGACCGCCAAATCTGACAGCCCGTTCTTCCGTAATAACGCCTTGTCTGTGCTTAACTCGATCATGGTCGGGCTGTTGCACGATCCGAAAGAAACGTTGTCGATGCCTCGCATTCACGAGCTTGTGCAATCTGGTATGCGACCACTGTGTGATTGGCTAGAACAGCATCCACACGCATACAGAACGTCTCGAACTTTCGTTGAACTTGCACGATCCGGTTCACAGAACGCGGATACAATCATGTCAGAACTCGGTATGCGGTTGTCCGCGTGGGATCTTCCAGCGATACGCGCAACGACTACTCACAGCGAGCTCGATATCGAAGATCTGGTGTCAAAACCTACCTTATTTGTAGTCGAGCTTCGTGAATCTGAGTTAGAGATGCTTCGCCCGATGGCGAACGTAATCGTTGTGGAATTGCTGCGGTTCTTAACGAAACGCGCTGAATCGATGCCAGGCGTAAAACTTCCACGCCCAGTCTCCTTTGTAATCGACGAGTTCGCATCCGCACTCGGAAGACTTCCTGAAATTCACGTAAAGCTAAACACGTTGCGTTCACGTAACGTTTCCATCGTTGCTGCGATTCAGTCGATCGGACAAATTAAAGCAAATTACGGCGACGATGCAGATTCAGTATTGGCCGGATTTAGCACCAAAATTTGTATTCCCACGCTCGATTTCCAAGATGCAGAGTGGGCTTCAAAAGAGTCCGGTCAGATGACCGTCAGATTTAAAACTGCCTCCACTGGTCTCAACAAGAAACTTACTGAGGTATTCGGAAGTCATAACGACAGCACTCAAGAGCAAGTCCAGCAACGCGCCGTATTAACTCCGGATGAAATTTCGCGCCCAGCCGACAATATTTCAACGTTCTTTATGCCGGATACACCGGTGTTCCAGGGCCACTTGGTGCCGTGGTTTAAGATCCCGGAGATGAAAGCTCGATTGGACGAGGCGGTCAAAGCAGAGCAAGTGCAACTTCGTACCGAGCCGATCAGTATAGTTGATACCATGCCGGAAGCTCCTGCAACAACTGCTGCAGCTGGCGCGGCTGCACCAGGTGGATTGCCGCCGGGAATTTCAAACACGAAAGGTTGGACCGATGATCAAGTGCGCACCAAACTAGAAGAGGTTAAGAAAACTCTCGATTGGGACAACACGACGGGGTCTGCTCGTAAGTGGTGGGAAGCTTTTGAAAGCGAGAATAAACACCGCTTAGCGCTTGTATTGCGACTCGCTGAGGAACTCCAAACACGTAAAGCAACTATCACTGAGTTCTTCCTAGCCTACGTCTACAGCAATACCGACAACATTCAGGCTAACCTGCATTACCTAGATTACACGCGCCTAAAGAAGGAAGAGGAGAAGAAGAAGCGTGAAGCGCAGGCTTCTTCTACGCCGATCTCTGAACCGATGGCGGCGAAGGCGATTTAGCTGCTGCGAACATTTTTTCTGGGACCGCGAGGCGTCGCCTCGCAGTCTAGGATGGTACTTTGCGGTAACTTTATTCAAAGCCGGATCGCTGTGAGAAGTTTGTCGGATATTATTGGGATGAATTCGTAACAGCAAAGGACTTGTTTAGCCTGCGAAGTACCACTTTCCCAGGGATAGCAAACTCAGCCCCATTCCAGTACACTCCTTGCCGCATGTCGAACCCTCCGAATCTTACCGCTGCTGACGTAACGCTTGAGGATCTCAAGCGTTGCACAGAGATTTTCGAAGCAGCAGTAAGCGACCCGATGATTATCGCTAAACTCAACACTGAGGAGCGAAATCGACTGTTTATAGCGATTGGGCGCACCATTCGACCGGATCAACTCGAGGTTAGAAAGCGAATACGAATCCTTCGAAACGAAAGAAACGCGGCGAAACGCGAGGCTGATAAGAACGCCAGAGCCGTCACAACAATTAGAACGGCGCGCACCCAATCTGTTTTTGTGCCGCCACCATTACTGCTCGAAGATGAGTCTGAGCAATCTGAGAAACTAGAATTTCAAACCCCAGACTTTTGTTACATCTGCAAGCAAGAATTCACACGGGTACATCATTTCTACGACTCGCTCTGTCCAAAGTGTGCCAAGCTAAATTACGAAAAACGTTTTCAAACTGCACCACTGATCGGACGTGTAGCGTTAATTACCGGCGCCCGATTAAAGATCGGATACCAGGCGGCATTAATGATGCTCCGTGCTGGGGCTGAAGTAATAGTGACCACGAGATTTCCTGTCGATGCTGCGATTCGATATGCAAAAGAGGCAGATTTTGGTGTTTGGGGGAGTAGGCTTCAAATTTTTGGTCTCGATCTCCGACATTCACCAAGCGTTGAAGCGTTCACAGCATTTCTGGATCAAAAACTTGAGCGTCTAGATATTATCATTAATAACGCAGCGCAAACGGTGCGAAGACCGCCTGGATTTTACAAACATCTGCTGGCCACAGAGGAAACGCCATTTGCTCAACTTGAATTGCCGGTTGCAGGGCTTCTAAGAAGTTACGAAGAGTGTCGTGCTGCGCTAATTCAAGGCGAGATTGGGTGGGGCACCACTGATGGAACAACTTGGATTTCTGAGTGGCATAAAGGAAAGATGTCATCAGCTCTAGGAGTTGTGTCAGCGGCGCAGCTTTCCCAGATTCCGTACGCATGTGATGAATCAGCTTCACTTAATCCGGAACTCTTCCCCGCTGGTCGCCTCGATGCTGACCTCCAACAAGTGGACTTACGAAGTATGAATAGTTGGCGCATGACGCTTGCGGATGTTCCTACCGCAGAACTCCTAGAGGTTCAGTTAATAAACTCAATCGCACCGTTTATCCTGTGCAGTAAACTAAAGCCGCTAATGATGCGTGACCGGACAAATGACAAACATATCGTCAACGTCTCAGCGATGGAGGGAAAGTTTAATCGCGGAACTAAGACAGACAAGCATCCACATACAAATATGGCAAAAGCTGCGCTAAACATGATGACCCTTACATCAGCGCGAGATTACGCTAATTGCGGCATATTCATGAACGCAGTGGATACTGGGTGGGTAACGGATGAGGATCCCGCCGAACTATCTGCGCGCAAACAACGCGATCACGATTTTCAGCCACCGCTCGATATCGTCGATGGTGCAGCACGAATAATGGACCCTGTCTTCTCAGGACTGTTAAGCGGCAAACACTCTTGGGGCAACTTCTTAAAAGATTACGCGCCAACTAGTTGGTAGGTTACTTCTGAATGAACACAGTAGCAGAACTACTTTCCGGCTCATTGCGCTCAGCTCCGCGCGTGACGATTTCTGAAGGACTAACAGAGCTACCCAAAGAGCTTCTTCTATCTGCTTCGACGTTGGAGGAGTTAGATCTTTCCGGTAATCAATTAAGCACTCTTCCGTCGTGGTTAGATCAATTCGAGAAGTTAAAGATTATTTTTTTAAGTCGTAATCAATTTTCTACGTTTCCTGAAGTATTAGGACGATGCGAATCACTTAGTATGGTTGGGTTTAAATCGAACCAGATTCGCAATATTTCCGATATTAGCCTTCCTAAAGAACTTCGCTGGCTGATTCTAACAGACAACAAACTTAGTTCACTTCCGGAATCTATCGGACGGTGTCGTCAGCTTCAAAAGCTGATGCTGGCAGGTAACGAGCTGACCAAATTACCAGAGTCGATCGGCGATCTCCAAAATCTAGAACTCGTACGCTTATCCGCCAACAAATTAGAATCGATCCCTAATGCCATGTTTGATCTGCCACGCTTGGCATGGGTGGCACTCGCTGGGAATCCGATTTCCGGCGTGCGTCAATCCGACGCGAGCAACGGTGCAGGAGTGATGTTAGCAGGACGCGTGATTGCATGGGATAAATTACAAATAAAAAACGAGCTTGGGCGTGGGGCCTCCGGGATCACCTATCGCGCTAAATTTACCGGCATCGATCAAGGCCCAAGCGATATCGCGGTCAAGATCTTTAACGGATCTGTGACGAGCGATGGACGACCACAAGACGAGCTAATGGCATCCCTTCTCTGCGGACAACACCCAAACCTTCTGACCGCCATCGCGCATATTGCTGGTGATTCGCAAGGACGTGATGCCGTGTCGCTACCGTTGGTCGGCCCGGAGTATGCACCGTTAGCTGCGCCCCCGAATTATCAAACATGCTCCCGCGATGTGTATCCAGCACATTTGAAGCTCTCAGTGAGTGCCAAAGACAGAATCTTAACCTGTGTGGAGAACGCGATAGATCATTTGCACCATCAGGGCATTACCCACGGCGATTTATACGCGCATAATATTTTGGTGAATGATGCTGGAGCGGCGTTGTTGGGGGATTTCGGTGCAGCAACGTGCTTTACGGATCCAAATAGCGAACTCGCTGTTAAGATGAAGCAGTTGGAAAAGCGGGCCCTTGGTTATCTTCGTGCAGAGCTTGAAGGGTTATCACAGACATAGAGAATATTCCCCGCAATCTAACTCGCAATCCGCACGATTACTTGTCGCCCGCACTGTCCACATACATCTGTAAACGGCAAGCTTTTTCGTCGTCGCCGAATATGAAATGCAGCATTACATGCAGGGCAGGTTCCAGTTCCACCGTCGATAAATTCACGCGACTTTAACGCACTGCACACAACCAATACCGTAGTAATTAATAGCAGAGGGACAGCGACGAAGTGAACGAGGGGCAAAAATGCCGAGAGTACGGTAACGATGCTGAGAATTAGGCCAAGCATTATAGCCTTACCAACTCGTTGCGACATGCTCGGAATCGACACGGAGATCTCACCGCGAGACAACTTTTGAGTGCATACCAATTCGATGGATTGTTTAGGCTCCATAAGCACTCGTCCGTTCCCTTTTAAAGTCTCTCCTATGTTCGGTAACCCCTCGTAAATACCAACTAACTCGGAGAAAGAACACCGATCTCATGAAATCCACCATAACGTTGGATGAAGCGATCCATTCAATTTCGAAGATTAGGGTTGATCGAACGGTTTCTGCTCCTAGAGGTTTTGATGTCGCGTCCTACCACCATTTTTCCGACCACCATTTTTGCGCGCGCTGGCCTCTTCGCCAAATTTGTATCATTTACATTTCTTTGTGCTTCAGCGGCATTTGGTATCGCAGCCGATCCGAGCTCGGGTCCCCTGCCAACCCCAGCAAACGGATTCGTTGATCGTTGGAATGGGTCCTCAGCTGTCATGATCGGTCCACATCACATTCTCACAGCGCGACATACAGGTGGTGGTGTCGGCTCACAGCTTTGGATCGGAGACATCGCCTGTCCAGCGACAGAGTATGTAACAGAGCCGAATGGAGCGGATCTCGCCATCGCCAGGATCGGCACAAATTGCTTCAGTAGGCACAATCCCAACGTAGCGATAACGCTAAATGAGTTGCCTGGCTGGCATCCAATCTCCACAACGCTACCCGCTGTTGGCACAGAGATATGGCTTGGCGGCTGGGGACGAACCGGGACAACAGAGACCTCGGATCAATCTGGCGTTTTGTGGGGGCCTGGATGGGACAAGACTTGGGGAAAGAACAAACTAAGCAGCGTTGGTTGGAGCATAGTAAGGGTGACATTTCATCGTAGTGGAACGGGAGATGCGATCCAACACGAAGCTATCGCCACCCTGAACGATTCTGGAGGTGGGATATTCGTGAGACAACCTGACGGTCAATTGTCAGTGGTCGGAATCCTGTATTCTGCTTCAATCGGCTGCGGATCAGGACAAACCGCTATCGCTGAGTGTTCACCGTACAACGGCGCTTCGACAGGAACCAGCACCATTCTCTATCGCCCGTGGATTATGTCTGTCATCGGAGCAACAAACCCTCCACCAACACTCACACCAACTCCAACTGCTACAGCTACTCCTACACGCACACCGACAAGAACACCTACAGCAACGCCAACGAGAACCAATACTCCGACGCTCACTCCAAGAGTGATCATAAAGGAACCCGGGCTACCAACCGTAGCCCCGTCTGCAACTCCAATTGGGGAAGAATCAGAACCATCGATACCTAATCCAACTTCAACCCCGCTCGTTATACCAACGGCTTACGGTTTAGACTCAGATAGAGATACTAACATCGAAATTTTGCTTGAGCTAAAGCAAACCAAATCTGGTGGGACAACTTACTCGCTTGAGACGCGGGTGCGATTAAACGACGGCACAAAAGTATCATTGCGAGACGCGAGAATTTCGAATTGTCATACGTCTATTCGCGCCGGACTGAGGAAGGAACGTCTTCATCGAGAACGCCGCTATGCAGTCGATTTAACGAAACCACGCCGCGTAAAGCTCGTGCGCACAGAGCTGCCGAAACGTGCGATATATCTCCAAGGCGAACTCGAATGCGAGGAGATACTTGGAAGTACGGATGTAAGGGCGATCAAAGCGTCTAGGCTCCTTCGAAGAACGAGAAAAACTTCAGACAAGAGAGCGATTAGAGCTATTAAACGTGAGTTCACCAAGCTCGCGCGTCGTGATGCGGTACAAGCGCGCGCGAGACAGGCGCAGTAGAATAAATCTATTGTTTACCCCGCCAGTATCGTCCCATCTCTACATACGTAAACGATGCTGACCAAGCGATTAGTACCAGTCCAGTCAACGCCTCCATGGCAGCCATAAAACGCGCCGGCCCAAGCGGAACAACATCGCCATAGCCGAGGGTAGAAAAAGTGATGCCGGAAAAATAGACAACGTCTAAAAATCCGAGACTCAAATTTCCCTGTAATAAATCTCCGGGGTGAAAAAACTTGAGAAGCTCGTAACCGAATGCGAAGATCCATATTTCGCAAAGATGCGCACCCATAGCTCCAAGGATAACCAATACCATTCGCATCCGTCGCAACTGAGTCAAACGTTCCAGCGCTAAGGATAATCGCAACAGCACTTCGTAATGAACAAAGACACATACGATGATGATTCCCATCGTGAGTAGAAAGGCTGGGAAATGAGTTGTTATAAAAAGCTCTACTGTCACGGGTATAGTGTTAGTGTGCTTCGGCCTTGCTTCCAATGCCCAAAAAACTGAATGTTTACCTATTCCACCTCCCCCAAAGTTGGACACCCAAGGATTGAAACCATTAACTATTTGAATTTCCTTGCGATTTAATCTCGTGATGGAATTGAAATAGCCCCAGCTTCTTCAGTGCTTGGTCCAAAACGTCGACTCTTTCAGTATGAGCGATATCGTTAAAGTCGGACTTGAGGGGGCAATGCGAGGACTCTCGTCAGCCGCAGACCATGCGCAAAAAATTACCGGTGCCTCCGAAGCGGGCGACTTCAATCAGGTAGCGGAAAACGCCGTGGCTCTTAGCAACGATAAACGTCAGGTCCAGGCATCGGTTAAGGTGATCAACGTTGGAGAAGAGTTGCTCGATGAGACTCTAAAAATTATCGCTTAGAGAAAGACTCTCACTAATAATTAGTAACGATTACTTCTTTAATTGCTCCACGTTTGGTCGCCTTAGAGTTAATGGATCTCGTAGCGTCGACGAGTTCGACTCTGAATTGTTTGTATAGCTTGCGAATAAACGGCGCTGACGAATTGGAAAGCATAAATTTAATTCCCCGCTTATCGAGCCTGCAACAAAGATCAAAAAGGGAGCGCTGCATTCTTAAGTCGAATCCATGTTTCCCGTAACTAGTAAACGCCGAAGTATTACTTAGTGGAACATACGGTGGATCGAAATAAACAAAATCGTTTTTCTTAACTAGCCGTTCGATACTTTCAAATCCACCGACTTGAATTTTAACTTTCTGCAATGCGACGCTGCATGCACGAAGATTCTTCTCGTCAACGATGGTAGGATTCGTATACCTACCAAATGGGGTGTTAAAGAATCCGCTTGAGTTCACCCGATAAAGCCCGTTGAAGCAGGTTTTATTAAGATAAATTAGCCGACTTGCTCGTTTGAGTGGCGACCACTTTTTGTACGCGGCAGTTCGATCAGCGCTTCTGATTTTGTAAAAATACTTCTCCGCGTATTTATGTTTCTTAAGATCTTTGATCAGAGCCTCGACGTTATCTCTCACAACTTCGTAAAGGTTAATCAACTCAGGATTCGCGTCGGATAAAATTGCTTTGGTCGGTTGCAAATTAAAGAAAAGTGCACCACCGCCTACGAACGGCTCAAAATACCGATCGATTTTTTTCGGCATGCGCGAGATCAATTCTGGAAGCAGCTGTCCCTTACCGCCAACCCACTTAAGAAATGGGCGGCAAATATAGCTTTGCTCAGAGTTAGCAATTTTCCGTTTTCTTACTGCTGGTTTCTTCATCGTGGAGCTTTAGGATGTAGATTTGCGTTTGATCGTCCACGAAAATTCAGAAGTTCACCAAAACAACCAGCCCGCAGCAGGGTTCGAACCTGCGACCCCAAGTTTAGGAACACCACCTTGTGATGCAACCTGCCGAACCAGCGATTTATGAACAACGCCGGTACGTTAAATTACATAATCATCGTAGAGCATTACCCACTGTCGATCAAGGACGATGTGTTGAGACTTGTTGGGAGATTCCGACCGAAGTTGGAGTGAAATGGATCAAAAATGGATCACGAAAATGCTAAAAGAAGAGCGCCCTCGGAGAGGTTCGAACTCCCGACTTCAACTTTAGGAAAGTTGCACTCTATCCAACTGAGTTACGAGGGCTTACCGGCTGCTTTAAGCTTATCAGAAGGA